>JBNKCL010000064.1:0-37425 GCA_050287725.1 Sedimenticolaceae bacterium | reverse complement strand
CCGGTGAAGGCGCCGCGCACATAACCGAACAGTTCGCTCTCCATCAAGTCGCGTGGGATCGCCGAACAGTTGATGGCCACCCAGGGGCGTTCGGCCCGGGGGCCGTGTTCATGGATGCAGCGCGCCACCGCTTCCTTGCCGGTGCCGCTTTCGCCGGTAATCAGCACATTGGTTTTGTAGGGGGCGACGCGGATGATTTCGTCGCGCAGGGCGAGCATGGCGTGGCTGTTGCCGACCAACCGCCGGCGCGGAGTGGCGCCGCTCACTGCCGCCTGCAGCTGGCGGTTCTCTTGGATCAGGTCATGCAAACGCAAAGCGCTCTGTACCGCGAACTGCAACTCCTCCGGCTCGAACGGCTTGGTCAGGTAGTCGCTGGCGCCCGCCTGGATACATTCGATGGCGGAACGAATGGAGCCGAAGGCGGTGACCACGATCACCGGCACGTCGGGGCGTTCCCGTTGGCAACGGGCGATAAACTCCTCGCCGCTCATGCCCGGCATCTTCAGGTCGGAGAGCACTACCGCCAGGTCCGGATCGCGCAGCATGGTCACCGCGTCTTCGGCCCGCTCCGCGGTGAGTACGCGATAACCCGCCTCCTCCAGGGCCATCTCCATGACCAGGAGCATGTTGCGTTCGTCGTCGACTACCAAAACGGTACGTTGCATCACTCCTCCTCGGCGATGGCGAAGCGCATGGCGAAGCGGGCGCCGGGACCGCTGTCCGGCACCAGTTCCAGACGCGCACCGCTCGCTTCAACCAGGGTGTTGGCCAGGGTCAGCCCCAGGCCGCTACCCTGTTGCTTGGTGGTAAAGAAGGGTTCGAACAGCCGGGTCATGGACTCCAGCGGGATACCCGGACCGCTGTCCTGCAGATAGATCATGACCTCTTGGTCTTTCACCGCGGAGCCGACCCGGAGTTCGCCCTTTTCTTCCATCGCCTCCAGCGCGTTGCGCACCAGGTTGACCCAGGCCTGCTGCAGCAGTTCGGCGTCGGCGCGGATATGCAGATCGCCGTGTTGGAACGCGCGTGTCACCCTGATCTCGTCGCGTCCCGCCAGCATGACCTGGAGCGCTTTTTCGAGTGGAACAGCGGGATCAATAAGTGTCAGCTGCGGTTTCCGATGGCGCGCCAGTTGCTGGAAATCCTTGAGGAACTGATCCAGACGCTGGCACTCTTCACGGATCATGCGCTGCAGATTGGAGCGCTTGTCCGGGTCATCGGCTTTCTCCAGCAGTTTGCTGGCGGTATTGATTACGCCGATGGGGTTGCGGATCTCATGCGCCATGGCCAGCGAGAGCTCTCCCATGGCCGCGATTTTTTCGCGCTGGAAATCCTGCACCTGCTGATCGCGGGTCTCGCGCAGAGTCGCCGCCATGCTGTTGAAGGCGCGCGCCAAGTCGCCCACCTCGTCGTGCCATTCGATCGGAACGCTGGCGCGGAAGTCCTGCGCCGCCACCTTCATCACCCCTTCCCGCAGGTAGGTGACCGGCTGCACTACGAAGCGGGATAACAGCATCCCGGTGATCGCTGCCAGCAGGGTGCCGAGCAGACCGATGGCCAACGCGATCGCGGCCTTGTCGGTCAGGAATTGGTCGCCGCCATGGCGCTCCAGGCCGCTGAACAGGACCGCCTCCACCCGCCCGGTCGAATCGACCATCGGTGTATACAGGCCCCAGTAAGTGCCGTTTTCCGCCTGGTCGCTGTAGTAGTCTTGCCGTTGCTGCAAGGTCTGAAAGACGGAAGGGGGGAGGCGCAGTTTGAGCGGTTGACTCTCTTCGGAAAAGGCCTTGGCAAAATCCCCGTCACGTGGATAGAACAGTCGGGTCTTGAGGCCGCTCATCCGACTGAGACGGCGCAGCAATTCCTGGTCAAACAGGGTGCCGAGCACCAAGCGGTAATGACGTGGTTGGTCGGCGGGATAACGCACGATGGTGATGGCCGCAAGCAGGCTCTTGTCGCCGAGAGAGGCCTTGAGAACCGCCTGACTCTGCCCCGGCTCCCAGGTGGTGTCCAGTTTGACCTTGGGCGAGGAGTAGATCTGGCGTCCCTCTTGGTCGAACACCTGGACCAGGTTGATTCCCAGTTCGCGGGCGAGCGGTTTGAGTTGCGGCGGAATCGGCGATCTGCCGGGAGAGAAGCGGGGCTTGCCGTTGTGCACATGATCGAACAGATCGGCGAACAGGCGGCCGTTCTTGTTCACCGTATCCAGCCAGTTGCTGTTGACCTGGGCGGACTCCCGAATCCAGCGTTCGATGGAGTCGTCCATGCGTCGGGCGATCCAGGAGGCGGAAAGCAGCCCGGCGATCAGCATCGGAACCAGGATCATGATCAGCACCACCAGCACCACCTTGCGTTGCAGGCGGTTCAGATGCAGCAGGGTAAAAAGTCTACAACTCATGTAGCGCCCTTCATAATTTGTAGCAAGGAAGTTTAGCATGTTTCCGGCTGTTCCGATGCGTCCATTCCTATCTGATTGTTTTTATGTATTTTTTCTTATTACCGCCGATATGGCCCGGTTTTTGCCATTTAAGGGATAGTCACGATTAATCCCTGATAGGCACAGAGAAGGTTCATGCAGCACCGTCCCCAAAACAAACTACCCACCGCGCTGCTTGTGGGCACCGCAGGTGTGGTGATTTTCATCGCCGTGGCGGCCAACGCCAGCAGCGTCCACACCAGCCGCAGCAGTCGGGAGATCGACTGGATCAGCCATCTGGCGCACGAAGGTGATGCCGGTGCCCAGTTGCAGCTCGGGCTCGCCTATCGGGACGGGCGGTACGGCTTGCAAGTGGATGCCCAAACCGGCCACTACTGGTTGGCCGAGGCGGCACGGCACGGAAACAGTTATGCCGCAGATCTCCTGGCCAACGACTACGCCGGGAAAGTGGGAGGTGTCCCCGATACGAGTCAGGCGTTGCAGTGGTGGGAGGTGGCCGCCCGGGAGGGTAACGCGGATGCGCAGACCCACCTCGGGCAGTATCTGCTTTCCCAGGGACGGGAGGCTGAGGCGAGCGCTTGGTTGCGCCGTGCCGCAAGCCGCGGGGATGACGTTGCCCGCAGGGAACTTCCAAAGCTTTACCGCAAGGCCCTGGTTTCGCCGACCGATCTCCGGCGCGGCGAGAATTCCCTGGCGGCTCTCGGTGAGCGGCTCGATTCGGAAGGCCTCAAGACCCTGTTCGCGGTCTGGAACACGATCGAGATGGGGTCACCGAATCAGCAATATGCGGCCACGCTGCTGCAACGCGCCGAGCAGGGCGATCCCCTCGCCGAATATCAGCTGGCACTGCACTTTCGGGACGGCGCCTGGGCGGTGAAACAGGATCCCGAGCAGGCGGAGCGCTGGTTCCGGCGTGCCGCAGCCGACGGAAATCCGCTGGCCGTCAGTGCCCTGACCGGAAAGTCGGAGCCCTGAGCCGCGATACACCGGTACTGGCTCCCGCCAGGCTGCGTATCCAAGTGACGCAACGATCATCCCGACCGGTCGCCGGGGAGGCGGGATTGATTCAGAAATTATGAGTTCAACACTGCATCTGTAAGGAAATAGTAATGTCCACATTGCAACTTGCCGCCTGGTCGAAACGGCTGTTCCCGGTTTTCAGCTGGAAACACCGGGTAACCCGTCAGACCGTCAAGGCGGACTTGATGTCGGGGCTGACGGTAGCCGTGGTGGTGGTGCCGCAGGCGGTGGCTTTTGCATCCATCGCCGGGATGCCGCCGCAGTACGGCCTCTATGCCGGCATGATCCCTCCCATCATAGCGGCTTTCTTCGGTTCCTCCTGGCACCTGATGTCGGGGCCCACCACCGCCGCTTCGATCGTGCTCCTTACCTCGCTGAGCGTTTATGCGACACCGATGACGCCGGAGTATGTCGGTCTGGCGTTGACCCTAACCTTCATGGTCGGCGTGATTGAACTGGGACTGGGGCTGGCGCGCATGGGTGCGGTGGTCAATTTCATCTCTCACTCGGTGGTGGTCGGCTTTACCACCGGCGCGGCGATCCTGATCGCCAGCAAGCAACTAAAAAACTTTTTCGGCGTGCCGATTCCGCGCGGCGGCAATCTGTTCGACACCCTCAACGTCTTCGTTCATCAGGTGCCCAACACCAACTACTATATTCTGACGATCGCCCTGGTGACTTTGATCAGCGGATTGGTGGTAAAGAAGAAGTTCCCCAGGATCCCATTTCTGATCGTGGCATTGCTCGCCGGGAGTTTTCTCGGGGTGGCGCTGGATCTGATCTTCGGCAGCGATGTCACCACCATCAAGACCGTCGGCGCCCTGCCCCAGACCCTGCCGCCGATCTCGATGCCGGACTTCTCTTTGGATACCTTCAAGAAGCTGGCGCCGGCCGCACTCGCTATGACCCTGTTCGCGTTGACCGAAGCGGTTTCCATCGGTCGCGCCATCGGTATTCGCAGCGGCCAGTTGGTGGACGGCAATCAGGAGTTTATCGGCCAAGGACTCTCCAATATTGCGGGCAGCTTCTTCTCCGCCTACGTTGCGACCGGTTCATTCAATCGCAGCAGCCTCAACTATCAGGCCGGCGCCAAGACTCCGATGAGCGCCATGATCGCCGGTTTCCTGGAGATTTTTATCGTTCTCGCCATCGCGCCGCTGGTGGCCTATCTGCCCACGGCGGCGATGGCTGGCATCCTGTTTATCGTGGCCTGGGGGCTGATCGATTTTCGCGAGATCAAACACATTTTCAAATCCAACCATTCCGAGCGCTCGATTTTCCTGGTGACATTCTTCTCGGCGCTGTTTTTGGATCTGGAGTTCGCCATCATGGCCGGCATTCTGCTGTCGCTGGTGCTCTACCTGATGCGGGTTTCCAAACCGCGGGTGGTGACCCGTGTTCCTGATCCGAGTATGCCCAATCGCAAATTCTCGACCATGATTGAAGGCGGGCGGTTGCAGGAGTGCCCGCAGCTTCACATCATACGGATCGACGGGAATCTGTTTTTCGGTACGGTTGCCTATATTCGCGAAAAATTCATGCGCCTGGAGCAGTGGCATTCGGAGCAGAAGCATCTGGCGATCGTGGCGCAGGGGATCACCTTCGTGGATATCGCCGGCGCCGATGTGCTGGCCAATGAAGCGCAACGGAGGCGCGCGCAAGGGGGCGGACTGTATCTGATTAATGTCAAACAGGGACTCTGGGATTCGCTGGAAGAGTGCCATGCGATGGACCGGATTCATCCCAATCATATCTTCCAGAGTAAATCGGCGGCACTGCACGGCATTTTTCAGAAGCTGGACAAGGAAAAATGCCGCACCTGCAGGGCGCGCATCTTTCACGAGTGTGCGGGTATTCCTTATGAAGGGGATGAACCGCTGGTGCAACTGCCTCGCCGGCCGGGCGTTCCGGCGCCCCAGCCGGTTGCGGAGCCAGAGCAGGGCGGGGTGGTGGTACACGCTTGATGCCAGCCTCGCGCCGCCACATCCGGTGGCGGCGGGTTCGGGTTTACGTTTCCCGTCATCACACCTTCACGGAGCGGCGTGTGGGTGCGCCTGAGGTGAGCGTTGACCGCTAACATTGTGAATTTTGAATCGCCGTCTCTGCCGGATGGCCGCGCCAGTGGCCGGTCGCGGAGAGGTGCGGCAAAGAATAATCGCCTGTGAGAGTCAAACATGTCAGCTGCACGTTATGCGCTACGCCGCCACTTTCGGCGTAACCACCGCAAGTTTTTTTCACCCCGCGCCTGGAAGGTGCGTTTGGTATTCTGGGTCGGCGCGGGAATGGTGGGTGGTGTGTGTGCCCTGTTTGCCTTGTTGGCCGAGCGTGCCGGTGCGGTATTCAGGTGGTTGGTGACGTTCGGTGATTGGGTTCCGTTGATCGTGACCCCGCTGGTGCTGACCGGCCTGGCCTGGGCAACCGTCAATCTGTTTCCGGGTTCCCAGGGGAGTGGAATTCCACAGGCGATCGCCGCCCTCGAATCGAGCCGCAAGAGCGCGGTGCTTTCATTGCGCATCGCTGTAGGAAAGATCCTCTTGACCCTGACCGGGCTGGCGGTGGGCGCCTCCATCGGTCGTGAGGGACCTTCCGTGCATATCGGCGCTTCGATCATGTACTCGCTGGGGCGTTTTGCCCGTTTTCCGGCCCACTATCTGGAACGCGGCCTGATCCTGGCGGGCGGTGCCGCCGGTATCGCCGCGGCCTTCAATACCCCGCTCGCCGGAATCGTGTTCGCCATCGAGGAGATGAGCAAGAGTTTCGAGCAACGAACCAGCGGTATCGTCACGATCGGTGTGGTAGTGGCCGGCATAACCGCTCTTGCCACTCTCGGGCCTTATCACTACTTCGGCACTTCCGACGCCGTCATGCCCGATACCGCCGCCTGGGTTGCGGTTCCGGTATGCGGCGTCATCGGCGGTCTGCTCGGCGGAGTCTTTTCCAGTGTGCTGGTAAACGGCGCCCGCCGTCTCACCCCGATCGTGAAGCGGCATCCCTATCGGGTTGCGTTTGCCTGTGGCTTGGTGGTCGCCGTGGTCGGGTATATTTCCGGTTACAGTTCTTCCGGTACCGGGTACGGTGCCGCCAAGGCGATCATCATGGGGCAAACGGAGTGGAATCCCATCTACCCGGTGATGAAGTTCTGCTCCACCCTTGCCTCCTATCTCAGCGGCATCCCCGGGGGGATCTTCGCGCCGTCGCTGGCCACCGGCGCCGGCGTGGGCGCCAACCTGGGTCATTGGTTGCCGATCGCGCCGATGTCGGTGATGGTCCTGCTCGGGATGGTCGGCTACTTTTCCGGTGTGGTTCAGTCGCCGCTGACCGCCTTTATCATTGTGATGGAGATGACCAATAATCAGGAGATGCTGTTTCCCCTCATCCTTACTTCCTTTATCGCCTACGGTGTGTCACATGTGATTTGTCCGCAGCCGATCTACCATGCGCTGTCTCTCGCCTTTCTCCGTTCCGAGAAGTCACAGACAGGGTCCGAGGCGGAATCCAAGCCCGCCTGAATCGCCGATCCGGAAGGCTATACTTCGGTTGTGCGAAAGCGCATGCCGTGTTTATACGGGAGGCCGGTCAGGCCGAAACGGACGTACGCCGGAGAGCAATGTCTGAAATCTCGAAATTGTGCAAGCTGCGGGGCGCCGGGCTGGATGGGTTGAATCCAAAGCTCCGCAAGCTGGTGCGGAATCCGCAATATATATGTCGGAAGTGTTTGCGTGTCAGCAAGAAAAAAAAGGTGCTCTGCAAGCCGGAAAAGCTATAACCGGAATGCGGCTAGCGTTGGGAGCGATAGTCACGATTGGTGCCGCGCCGGGACAATACGATCTGCCACAGTTGTCCATGGCCGGATCGAAAATATCCCGCACAGCAGTGCAAGTAGTACTTCCACATCCGGTAGAAGCGTTCGTCATAGCCTCCCTGTAGACCCGGCCAGGCGCGCTCGAACCGGTCCCACCATGCCATCAGGGTACGATCGTAATCGGGGCCGAAGTCATGCCAGTCCCGGAATATAAGGTTTGGCTCGATTGCCTGGGCAATGCGTTGGGCGGATGGAATCTGACCGTTGGGGAAGATGTATTTATGAATCCAGGGGTCGGTGGTGGCATGGGTGCGGTAGTTCCCGATGGTGTGCAGCAGGAATAATCCGTCCGGCGCCATCACCCGGTTCACCGTTTGGAAGTAGGTGCGATAGTTTTTCTCTCCGACGTGTTCGAACATGCCGATAGAAACCACTTTGTCGAAGCGGCCCTCCAGCTTGCGGTAATCCAGCAGCCGGATCTCAACCGGGAGGCCCCGGCAGCGCTCCTGCGCCAATTTCATCTGCTCCCTGGAAATGGTGATTCCGGTGACCTCGACTCCATAATGCTCAGCCGCAAAGCGCGCCAGACTGCCCCAGCCGCAGCCGATGTCCAGCAGCCGCTCGCCGGGACTGAGCCGCAGTTTGCGGCAGACCAGATCAAGCTTCTGGTATTGGGCGGTTTCCAGATCCTCCGTCTCATGCCAGTAGCCGCAGCTGTAGCAGAGACGGGAGTCCAGCATCGCCTGAAAGACGTCGTTGCCGATATCGTAGTGACGTTCCCCCACCTGGAAGGCCCGTCGGCAGGACTGCAGGTTGAGCAGGCAGTGACGGAGATAATTTCCAAGGCTGGTCAGCAATAGGCGAAGACGCAGCACGCCCCGGATTTTACGATCCAGATCGGCCAGCAGCAGGCGGGTGAACAGCTCATCCAGTTGCTCGGTATCCCACAGGCCGTCCATATAGGCCTCTCCGAAACCGAGCGATCCGGCGACCAGGATACGTCGGTAGGTGTCGGGATCGCGTACCTGGATATCCCACGGCCGGTCGCCGTCGAAGCGCACGCCGGCCGGCTCCAGAATCCGTTCCAACACCGCCGGAGCCGATACGCGTGCCCGGTCCTGTGCCTGCGCCGTTTTATACAATGTGTCGGGATGTGTCTGATATCTCATCGTGATGCCCTGTTTTCCTTGAAACAGGCCTCGCTACCCTGGGTCCTTTAGTAGGGCTGGTGTCAATGTTCTCTAATGGGTCACGATATCTGTTCCATTTTAGACGCTAACCGATGGTTGCGTTGTGATGCATGGAAAAAAGCATCGATTTGGCGTATCTAGGAATGTTATTCCTATGATCTTCCGGGGTGGCGGCTGAACTCTTTTCAAGAATCTGAGACAATCCCTTTTCTACATAAAACCTCTGAACCACTCAGGGGTTTTTGTTTGTTTACCAAAGGAGATCATGATGACGCAGGCAATAATCGGTAACACCGTAAAGGTCCACTACACCGGCACCCTTGATGACGGAACCCAATTTGATTCCTCTGAGGGTCGGGAGCCGCTGGAATTCGTTCTGGGGGAAGGCCAGGTGATCAGTGGGTTCGAAAAAGGGGTGGAAGGGATGGCGGTAGGCGACAAAAAGAACATCCATATCCCGGCAGCGGAGGCCTATGGTTTACACCATTCTGAGTTGGTACAAGAGGTGCCGCGTACTCAGATCCCGGAGGAGATCGAACTGGAGGTGGGGCTGCAACTTCAGGCACAGGGTCCGAACGGGCCGTTTCTGTTGATGGTTTCTGAGTTGACCGAGGAGACCGCGATTCTTGACGGTAACCATCCGCTTGCGGGCAAGGATCTGAATTTCCAGCTGGAACTGATGGAGATCGTCTCCTGAACAATCGGTGAGTCGCCCGACTTGGGTGGATCGCCGGGGTAGTTTGTATGTACCGGTTTTCTTTATTCCGGTTCGGCGGTGCGACGTATGATTCTCCCTGACTATGACGGTGGCTGCATCGTCAACCTCATGGCCTCGATTGAGGCGGGGTTGGGCGGTAATTCGCAAGGATATCCAGTGCTCCGGGAGCCGCTTGCAGGCGACCTCGCGGCGAGCGAGAAGGTGGTGCTGCTGGTAATCGACGGTCTGGGTTACGACTATCTGAGCCGCAAAGGCGGGGCGTTGCGGGAGTATCTGCAAGGCTCTCTGACCTCGGTCTGTCCTGCCACCACCGCGAGTGCCGTTACGACCCTGTTGACCGGGGTGGCGCCGCAGCAACATGGTTTTACCGGATGGTTCAATTGGTTCCGCGAAATCGGCAGCGTATTGGCGGTGTTGCCGTTTCATTCTCGCTTTGGCGGGGAGCCGCTATGTGATGTCGGATTTACCCCCGCCACGTTGTGCGGGGGTACCCCGTTGTTCGGGCGTCTCCAGTCCGAAGCGCACGTAGTGACGCCGGACTGGATAGCAGACTCCATCTTCAACCGATCATTCCAGAATGGCGCCCGTTCCTGGCCCTATCGCGGATTGGAGGGGTTGTTTTCGGGGATCGGCGACGCCGTCAAGGCCTCACGGGGACGCGCCCTCATCTATGCGTACTGGCCCGATTTCGACTCTTTGGCGCATGCGCACGGCGTTTCCGGCAGCGAGGCGTCAAAACTCTTTCAGCAACTGGATGCCGCGTTCGCCCGGTTCGTCCGGCGTCTTCGCGGGAGCGGCGTTACGTTGATTGTTACCGCCGATCACGGTTTCATCGATTCGCCTGCGGAGCGGACCGTTCTGCTGGAAGACCATCCGGTGTTGGCAGATACCTTGGTCTTGCCGTTATGCGGTGAACAGCGGTTCGCATACTGCTACGTGCATCCGGAACGGGTGCGGAGTTTTGAGATGTATGTGCGAAGCGAACTCAATCATTGCGCAGAGCTGTTCCCGAGTAGCGAATTGATCGAGCGCGGCTGGTTCGGGCGGGGTGAGCCGTTCCGGGAGCTGCGTGAGCGGGTGGGGCATTTCACCCTGGTGATGAAGGAGAACTGGAAGATCAAGGAGTGGGTGCTGGGGGAGAAACGGCATCAGCATATCGGTGTCCACGGTGGTGTGAGTCATGAAGAGATGATGGTGCCGCTGGTGGTGGTAAAGGGGTAGTTGGATTTGAATAGATGTGCCTCCGGTTTGAAATTTATCAACCGGAGTAATGTTCGGAAGCGGCAATGCCCCCGAACTTGTCTTTTATGTCTCCTATGCTAGTCTCGATTGAGCGGAGGAACGCTATCCGCAGCGTTCCTGCTGTTTGATTGCCTGGTTGAGAGCGGATGTTCGCAGAGGGATCGCCGCTTATCCGGGAACCGCGGATCATCATAAAACATGGAAATTGTTCGGAGACTATCGTGTCGAGAGTTTACCTGATTCTTGTATCGTTTCTTTGTCTGGTCGCCGTCGAAAAGGTTCATGCCGAATGGGTTCCGCTGGAGGATCTTGGTTCCAGGACTTTGTATTACCGGGCGGTCTATGCGGCCAACGACGATTACACCTACGAGGAGCGTCACACCGCCGCCATGCAAGTGCTTAATAAAAGGGCGATCGAGGACCTGAAAAAAACAACCGTAACCTATAGCGCCGGTGTTGAGAAAGTAGAAATTCTCGAGGCCTACAATCTGAAACCGAACGGGGAAAGAATTGATGCCCCGAAAGATAACTATCAAGTACGAACCAATCAAGGTAGAGATAAAGATAGCCCTGTATTTTCGGATCGGGTTTCCATTACAACGGTTTTTCCCGAAGTCGAGGTGGGCGACACCCTGGTATTTAGCTATAAACGGGTAGTCCATGAGCCGATGTTTCCGAAATATTTTACGGCGGAACAATCGTTTTCGAGATCCGATGCGGTCGATGAGGTGACGATTGAACTTACGGTCCCGGTTTCTTTTCGTGGATTGCGCCAGGTTCGCGATATGGAGGAACAGGTCAGCCGCGACGACGGTAAGGTGCACTATCGCTGGACTTGGAGTAATAGCAAGCCGATGCGCGATACCAGAAAGGATTATTCCGTTTGGGATGTGGAATCGACCCCCGGATTTTCCTATTCGACCTTCGGCAGCTATCGGGAGATCGCCGCGGCTTATGGAAAACGCACCCTGCCCAAAGTGGTGGTATCGCCCCGAATCAAGAAGCTGGCGGATAGTATTGTCGGGAGCGAAACGGACGAGAAGGAGAAGGCTCGTTTACTGTATGAGTGGGTGTCGACAAAAATAACTTATGCCGGAAATTGTGTCGGAGTAGGCGCGGTTGTGCCGCACGATCTTTCTTTCGTTTTGGACAACCATATGGGGGATTGCAAAGATCATGCGACGTTATTACAGGCGTTGCTTGCGGCTGTAGATATAAAGAGCGAGCAGGCGCTGATTAATTCCGGAAACATTTATGAGCTTCCTGAAATCCCTTCCGTGAATTCCATCAATCACGTCATTAATTATTTGCCCAAGTGGAAGTTGTTTGTGGATTCGACCAGTTCCGATACGCCTTTCGGGATGCTGCCGGATTCGGATAAAGGAAAACCGGTATTGCTGGTGGAGCATTTTGTCGCGGGCATGAAAACTCCTGTTTCAGCGCCGGGAACGAACGTTCAGGATCTGGTGGCGGATATCGAGGTGCTACCGGATGGTTCAGCGAGGGGGAAGGTGGATGTCAGGTTGCGGGGTGTGCCGGCCGTCGTGGCACGTGCCGGTTGGCGCACGGTATCGCAGGACAGCGAAAATCAATGGTTGAAAGATCTTTTTACCCGCAACGGCCAAATTGGCAGTGCCACGATGGAAAAAGATGATCCGAAGCCGTTGCTCAGCAAGTTCGATTATTCCATATCGTTTGAGCAAAAAGAGTTTCTGTTGGCCGATAGTGCCGGCGGGTTTCATATCTATCCGCCGACGCCGTCATATTTCTCGATCTACGACCTGGTTTCTGTGCCTGATCAGATTGAGGAGACCGCCGTTGCCTGCTCCAACGGGAAGTCACAGGAAAAGTTTGTTTATCGCTTCCCGCAGAATTTTAAAATCCTTGATTATCCGAAAGACAAGGTCATTGACGGAAAGTATTTGCACTATGAGGCGCATTATAAGCTGTCGGGCAATGTCCTGACGGTGACTCGGGAGATAGAAGACTCGACGCCCGGGCCGGTATGTTCTCCGGAACTGATTGCCGCCCAAACCAAAACATTGCAAACAATCAGCCGAAATCTGCGTAGTCAGGTCGTATATAAGCCGTTACTTGATGATGAGTAGCGGGTTCATGATTGCAGAGTAAGACCGAAAGCCGTAGTTCCTGCGGCGTGTGGTGTCACATACCGGAGCGGCCGCCTGCCACATGCTGAAGAATCCGCATCGGTCCGGTTTTTCGAATCAGTTCCATCTCCTCTTCGGTGCGTACGAACAGCGAGCCGGCAAACCCGAGAGAGTTTACCGAGATAGTACGATAGAACTCGGTGGTGCGAGGCACCAGCAGTAGCCAGCGGCGGGTGATCAGCAGGTTATACGGTGGCGTTCGTGAATCGTTCGATTCAGTTCCGGCGATTGTGATCCCTGTCTGTTGCAGCAGTTCCCGGTAACACCGGAGGATGTCCGCCGGTGTCGAGGTCGACGCCAGTGGGGTGAAGGCGTGGGGAAACGGAAGGTCCGGGAGGGTCATGATGGACCGATCCCAGGGAATCGCCTCCAGCAGCGGAGTGATCGGAAGCTCCCGGATAGTCTCGATGAGAGGCAGTGGAATCAGCTGCAGGTGCTTATGCGGTTGGCTGGCCCCGGCAACGATTCCGCCGTTGTAGAAACCCAGCCCGTCAAACTCCTCCAGACAACGCGCCAGTGCCTCGAAATCGGCCAGGGTCAGTGGGTTCTCCTGATGTTCGAATTCGCGGGTAACGATCAAAAGATGGTTGTCCAGCACATTAAACTTATTGAGGAGGGCGATGTGGGTGTCGGAGATCCCTCCGACGATAAGGTCCGGTTCCGGTGGCAGGAAGGGATTAAACGGCTTTCCGGAGGTCTCCCGGGATGAGGCATTCCGGATCTTCTCATTCGCTTTGCGTTCCAGGCTGGAGACGGTACGCACCAGAAAACGGACCCCGCCGTCTTCCACGAAGAGCTGTTCTGTCCGAATCGTATGGAGGGCGCCGCAACGGATCGCCTGTTCGGTCCGGTCCCGGATGGCGGACCGGAGAGTGCCCGGTGGGAGCAGGTCAGCCATGTTTGCCGCCCTGCTCAAAAACGGATTTGGTCTGCAAATTTCGGGTCATCGATGTAACGGTTGCGGTGGCCTTGCAGGCGATCGATAAGGTCATTGCGGCGGCGCTCTTCTGCATCCGGCGGGTCTTGTCGGTGCCACTGTAGCAGCAGTCGCCCCTGGGCGGGGTAGATCTTCAAGCCGTACTGCCGGTGCATGTAGAACATGGCGCGTGCGATATCGCCGCGAACCGCGCGTCGCGGTTCCACCCGCCGACGCAGTTGGTCCACCTCAAAGTCGCAGTTGCCGAACCGACGCTCCTCCCCCAGTACCATGCCGTAGGCCATGGCGCTGCGCGCTTCGTTGATCTCCGCGATTGCGGGATAAAGGTTATGCATGTCCGCTTCAATGTCGTTGAAGCGCTTGTTGCTCCGCCGGCATTGGTCACGTGTTCTGCATCCCAACGCCTTCACCGCCCAGGACATCGGGAAGACATGCTCCACGTTGAGGTTGCGCGTGTTTTGCGGGGTGAACCGTTTTCCGCAATAGAGGGTTTCGCCGCCGCCGCCGTAAAGCTGGGACCAGAACAACGGGAGGATCTCGAAATATTTGCCGTTCCGCGCCGGCGTCGAGCTTTCGGCTGTGAACGGCAATAGCACCAGAACCAGCAAACAAGAAAGTGAACGGAACGACATGTAGGTAAGACGGCGATTGGTCAAAAGCGGATCGGCAACTGATAATTATAGTATTTAGTCGATCTGCGGCAGGCATTCAACTTGTCATTTTCTGGAATATCTACAGTACGAACTTCCCCTTTCCGCGTTAGGCAGGGTCGGCCCGGCGGTTTTACGTGATGTTTGGGTGAAAGGCTTGCTCCGCCACATGCTCATGCCGGGAGCCATGGATAGGAGAAAAGCCTTCCCCAACCGGAACCTGGGAACAAATCCACAGATCCGTCTTTGCGTAGTCTAGCCTTCGGCTACGTAATCGTCGGAATCGTTTCCGTCGATGACCTTGCGGTCCTCCAATTCCATGTCGAGATACATCTGTTTGGTCTCTTCGCTCTCGAAATGGATCTCCAGGCCGTTTTCGCCATCCCCCTCATAGAGGCAGGGATGCTGTTCCAGATTATGGACATCATGCAGGGTGATCGGATCGAGTGTAGTGCGTATGTTCATGTTCCTTCCTCTTGCTGATTTCTAGTACCGAATACTGGATATATAGATTACCTAGTAAATTAGTCAAGAATATAGGCCGCCCTGCATCCTTGCGGTTTTTGTGGTTTTGTTTGATCGTTTGCCGCGCTTTGGGGGAGATCAGCCCAGCCCGGCGGTTTCCCGGATGGTGGCGATATTGATGGCCGGCAGGTACGCCGGTTTCGGATCGATACCGCGGGTGAACTTCTTGAGGATGCTCTCCAGATTGGGCCGTTTCTCGGCCGGGGTTTCGCCGGTGCCGATTCCGCCGCCGAACTCCAGGAAGTGAGTGACCCCCTCCGCCAGCAGGCTCTGGAGGCATCCCACCCAGTTCACCGGGTGGAACAGCTGGAAAAAGAGCCGGGAACGGATGGTCTCCGCATCCGCCTCATGAAAACCGCCGGTATAGTTGGAAGGAACCCGGATCTGGGGGGGTGCGAACTCCACCCGGTTCAGCTCCTCCCGGAACAGGCGGGCGGCGTGCACCATGTAATAGGTGTGGAAGGCCCCCTCGGTCTTGAGCCGAATCGCCCCTTTCTTCGGATAGAGTTCGGCCATTTCTGCCGCCAGGGCGTCCAGGTCGGGACCGGCGCCGCCCACCACCGTCTGGTCCGGCAGATTGAGCCCGGCGATGCCGCAGTAGTGTTTGTCCGCCAACGGGCGGGCGGTCTCCAGGTCCACCAGAAGGGCCATCATCTCCCCCTCGCCGTGCTCGCTCATCAGCTCGCCCCGCTTGGCCACCAGCCGCAGGCCGTCGGCGAAGGAGAGGGTGCCGGCCGTCACCAGGGCGGAGTATTCGCCCAGGGAGTGACCGGCTGCCGCCACCGGCGCCAGCGGATTCTCCGCCAGTTCCCGATAGAGGGTGAGGCAGGCGATATGGTGGGTGAGCAGCACCGGCTGGGTGTAGCGGGTGAGGTTGACCTTCCCCTCCGGGTCTTGGAACGAGAGCCGCGCCATGTCGTAGCCCAGGACATCGCTCGCCTCTTCGTAGATCCGGCGCACGGAGGCGAATTCCGTATGCAGATCGCTGCCGATCCCGGGGTACTGGGAGCCCTGGCCGGGGAAGATGAAAACGGGGCGCATCGGGGTGCTGGGCATGATCGGTTCTCTCCAAATGTTTCTAGATAGCCTGCTTGCGTGGCGGATTGAGTTTGGTCGCCGTGGCCTGGGGCGGCAGGATAGACATTATCGCCTGCGGGAACAAGCCGGAGAAGGCGATGATTGATGCTTGTGCTATCAATTGTCGCGACAAGATGCTAGAAAGCAGAGAGATATTTTGACAGGAAGGAGCAGAAGATGGCGTCGAGATTGATGGTGTTGCCGAGCAAGGATTTCGGCAAGATCCGAGTGATTGCGATCCCGGAGGATGTGGCGGAGCAGGAGGCATTTCAGCACGCTACGGGGGTGATCGCCGGGGTGGAGGAGAAGAGCGGCTACAGCGTGGAAGATATCGAGGATGCCCTGGAGGGCAACGGCTTTCAGCTGGTCGAGTGCGCCCTGGGTCCCGAAATCGATTGATCGTGAGGGGCCTGCTTCAAGAGGCGCTTTGCGAGGTCTGAATCTTCTCCAGCCGTTCCCGCACCAACTTCAGATGGAGCCGTAGGTCATAGAGCTCCTCGGCAAAAGAGAGCGGGACGTGCACCTCCGAAACGCCGCGTTCGATCTCATCCAGTTCCGCCGACAACGCTCGCTTGGTCCCGCCTTCGGGATTCTGATAAATGCTCCGGTCGATGGAGAGCAGTTCCCGATACCAGCGGTAGATCCGGGAGCGCATGCGCCAGCGATAGATCGGCGGCATGATCTTGAACAGGGGCAACAGCAGGGCGATCAGGGGCAACAGCATCACTTTCAGCCGGTCGAGCAGGGTAGCGACCCAGAAAGGCAGAAAACGCTGCAACAGCGGCGGACCATATTCGTAGAAGCGACTGGCCTCCTTATCCAGCGGATAGCTGAGATAGCCGGGGTTGGGAAACTGCCCGGTCTCCTCGAACCAGCCGCCACCTCCATGCACCTCTCTGGCGGCCTGCAGCAGCAGGTCGGCAAAGGCGGGATGCAGATCCTCCCGGACCACCAGATTGGCGCTGGCGGCCAGCAGTACCGTCTCCCGGTTCGGCAGGTTGCGGTGGAGGTTGATCACGCCCGCCGGCAGGACCACCCGGGAGAGGTAGCGGTGAATGCGGGTATAGGCCTCCGCCCGCTCAAAACTCATCAACCGGATCCCGTCCGTCTCCAGCAACGAACGTACTACCGGCGATTGGGGGGAGGCGACAAAAAAAGCGGCGTCGATCCTGCCCTCGGTAAGGGCGGTAACCGCTTCCTGTCCACCGATCGCGCGCAGTCCGGCGGCGGAGGCATCGATCCGGTTATCCTCCAGCAGCTCCAGCGCCAGGGCACGCGTGCCGCTGCCTTCGGAACCTACGGCGACGCGTTTTCCCCGCAACTGGTCGAGGCGGGAGAGGGAGATCCCTCGCCGATAGAACAGCCAGAGCGGCTCGAAGTAAAGGCTGCCCAGAGAACGCAGATTGCTATCCCTGTCCGGGTCGGCGGCTCCTCCCTGCACGAAGGCGATATCCGCCCGGCCCGATTCCAGCAGTTTGATGTTTTCAACGGAGCCGGCGCTCTGAAGTATCTCCAACTGCACATGATCCCGGGCCAGGATCTCTTGGTAGCGATGGCCGAACAGGTAGTAGGCCCCGTCCTTCTGCCCCGTGGCGATGGTGATCTGGTTGGAGGGCGCCGGGTCCACAAACTGGTAGGCGAACAGGAAACCGAGCAGGGTGATGAGCACAACCGGTCCGAAGATGCCGATATGATCCCGCAATGAGCGATGTTTATGTTCGCCGGCCACCGGACTCCTCCTGGTTACAAATCAACTATAGCGCCACTTTTTGCGGGAATAAATCGGCCGCGGATTCACATGTCGGCGCAAGGCGATCAAGATACCGCGGTTTCTGCATCTGTATTTAATGTCGCGGTTGAGTAAAACTAAGAGACAGTAATGGGAGATTGAGCCGATGACGCTGTTTCTGGATAAGACACGGATGCCTCTGCCGGAAGAGGCCTTGCCCGGCCGGGGTGAGAAAATGGGGGTGCCGGAGCGCCACTATGTCAACGGCCATCCCATGGAGCCGCCCTATCCCGAGGGGATGGAGACGGCCCTGTTCGGACTCGGCTGTTTCTGGGGTGCAGAGCGCCGATTCTGGCAACTGGAGGGGGTATATGTCACGGCAGTGGGATATGCCGGCGGTTTTACCCCCAATCCCACCTACGAGGAGGTGTGCAGCGGCCGGACCGGGCACGCCGAGGTGGTGCGGGTGGTGTTTGATCCGCAGCGGGTGAGCTACCAGGAACTGCTGAAACTGTTCTGGGAGTCGCATGATCCCACCCAGGGGATGCGCCAGGGGAATGACCGGGGGAGCCAGTACCGTTCCGCCATCTACACCCATTCCGATGCCCAAAGCGCCCTGGCGGTGGAGAGTGCGCGCCGGTTTCAGGAGGAGTTGACAGGGCGGGGGTTTGGGCGGATCACCACCGAGATCCGGCCGGCGCCGGAGTTTTACTACGCCGAAGGGTATCACCAGCAGTATCTGGCCAAGAACCCCGGCGGTTACTGCGGCCTGGGGGGGACCGGGGTCAGTTGTCCCCTGCCGGCCTGACGCCGGGCGGCGATACCCCTAGCGGTTTCCCAACAGGGCGTCCAGATGGGCGACCACGCTCCGTCCCAGGGCGCCGAGCGCATAGCCACCCTCCAGGGTGGAGACGATCCTCCCTTCGGCATGGCGGTCGGCGATCCCCTTCAGTTCCGTGCTGATCCACTGGTAGTCCGCCTCCCGCAGCCGCAGGTAGCCCAGATCGTCTTCCGCATGGCCGTCGAAACCGGCTGAGATCATCAGCAGTTGCGGCCGGAAACGCTCCAGGGCCGGCAGCCATTCGGCCTCCACGCGACGCCGAAACTCCTCCCCGCCGGTGCCGGCCTCCAGCGGGGTCTTGATGATGTGGTCGCTGTTGTCGGTATCGGAGAAGGGATAGAAGGGGTGTTGGAAGCTGGAACAAAACAGTACCCGCGGCTCCTGCCGGAAGATCTCTTCGGTGCCGTTGCCGTGGTGCAGGTCGAAATCGGCGATGGCGATGCGCTCCAGCCCGTATTTGGCCAGGGCGTGCGCGGCACCGACGGCGACGTTGTTGAAGTAACAGAACCCCATGGCGCGGCGGGATTCCGCATGGTGCCCGGGCGGACGTACGGCGCAGAAGGCGACCCGGAAATCCTGGGACATCACCAGATCCACCCCCAGAATCGCGGCGCCCGCCGCTCGCCGGGCTGCGGTCAGGGTATGGGGGGTCATGATGGTGTCACCATCCAGGGGTACCACGCCGGTCTGAGGCGCCAATGCGAACAGCCGGCGCACATAGGCCGGATCGTGTGCCCGCTCCAGCTCTTCCACCTCGGCCAGCGGGGCATCGAACTGACGCAACACCAACTCCATGCCGCTACTGATCAGTTGGTCGTGAATCGCGCGCAGGCGGGCGGGTTGCTCCGGGTGTCCTTCACCGGAATCGTGAAGCAGGCAGTCCGGATGAGAGATATAGGCGATCGGCACGGTGGTTACCTCGGGAGCGGCTACAATAACTCAACATATGGTCCGATCGACACAAAAGATCAACCGGCAGGTCAAGAAACGGTCATTACGGCCGCGATAAGAATACGGTTGTATTCCGTCCTTTATGCCACAGAAAGCAGGAAGAAAAAAACATGGGTCCGCGTCGTCATCGTCTTGAAAGGTTGTTCTCTCCCGCCAGCATCGCCGTATTCGGCGCCAGTGAAAAAGCGGACGGTGTGGGGACCCGGGTGTTTCGAAATCTGATTCAGGCCGGCTACCAGGGAGATCTCTTTCCCATCAATCCCGGGCACGCAAAGGTGCAGGGTCGGCGTTGTTACGCTTCGCTGGAAGAGGTGGAGGGTCCGGTGGACCTGGCGGTGATCGCCACCCCATCCCGCACGGTGATGGAGATCATAACCCAGTGCGGCGAAAAGGGGGTCCCGAACGCCATCGTGTTGTCGGCCGGGTTCCGCGAGGTGGGGACCGAGGAGGGGGCGCGTCTGGAGAAGCTGGTGCGTGAAACCGCCAGTCACTACGGTATGCGTATGATCGGACCCAACTGTCTCGGCATGATGCGGCCGAGCGTCGGGATCGACGCCACCTTCCTGGATACCCCGGCGCCGCGTGGGGGGCTGGCGCTGGTCTCCCAGTCCGGCGCCCTCTGCACCGCCATCCTGGACTGGGCCAAGCCGCATCAACTGGGGTTCTCCGCAATCGTCTCTCTGGGTAACGCCGCCGATCTCGATTTCGGCGATATCCTGGACTATTTGGCATCCGACCGCGAGACCCAGGCGATCCTGCTCTATGTCGAGGGGATTCACGACGCCCGCGCCTTTATGAGCGGGTTGCGCACCGCAGCCCGTTCCAAACCGGTGATTGTGCTCAAGGTGGGTCGTCACTCCAAAGGATCGGCCGCAGCCAGTACCCACACCGGGGCGATGATCGGGTCGGACGACGTGTTCGATGCGGCATTGGAGCGGGCGGGCGTGGTGCGGGCCATGAGTTTCGGACAGCTGTTCGCGGCCGCCGAGATCCTCTCCTCCGGCTACAAGGTACGGGGCGGACGCCTGGCGATCGTCACCAACGGCGGCGGCCCCGGGGTGCTGGCCACCGACCGGGCGGAGGACATCGATGTGGAGATGGCGCAACTCTCGTTGCAGACCATCGAGGCGCTCGACCAGGAGCTTCCGGCCAACTGGTCCAAGGCCAATCCGGTGGATATCCTGGGGGACTCGCCGCCGGAGAAGTACGGCGTTGCGGTAACCGCCTGCCTGAACGATCCGGGGGTGGACGGGGTGCTGACCCTGCTGACTCCCCAGGCCATGACCCGGCCGCTGGAGGCGGCCGAGAAGGTGATCGAAGCGGCGGCCGCCCAGCGCGACAAGGTGGTGCTGGCCTGCTGGATGGGGGAGACCCAGGTGGCGGAGGCCCGTGAAAGTCTGACCGCCAGCCACATCCCCAGTTTCTTCACCCCGGAACGGGCAGTGGAGGCGTTCGCCTATCTGGCCGCCTTCACCCGCAACCAGAAGCTCCTGTTGCAGACCCCCGGTCCTCTGAGCGATCCACGGGAGCC
Source organism: Sedimenticolaceae bacterium (assembly GCA_050287725.1). GTDB lineage: Bacteria > Pseudomonadota > Gammaproteobacteria > Chromatiales > Chromatiaceae > CBFDBF01. Next base: position 16,607 of record JBNKCL010000064.1, on the reverse strand, counting down.
CGATCTGGAGGGCGCGCGCATGATCATCGAGGCGGCCCTCGCGGAGGGACGCTCCATGCTGAACATCGTGGAGTCGAAGGCGATCCTGCGGGCCTTCCATATCCCCTGCTCCCCGACGCTGGAGGCGCGCACCCCCACCGAGGCGTTGGTGGCCGCGGAGACCGTCGGGTTTCCGGTCGCCATCAAGATCAGTTCTCCCCAGATCTCCCACAAGTCGGACGTGGGCGGGGTGAAGCTCAATATCCGCACCGCGGGCGAGGTGCGGTCCGCGTTCAAAACCTTGGTGGATGAAGCCGCCAAACGCCGGCCCGATGCCGAGATCAGCGGGGTCTCGGTGGAGCCCATGGTGACCAGCTCCCGTTCCCGGGAGCTGTTGGTGGGGGTAAAACGGGACCCGGTGTTCGGTCCGGTGATCGCATTCGGCGCCGGGGGTACGGCGGCGGAGGTGTTGCGTGACCGGGCGGTCGCCCTGCCGCCTCTGAACAGCCTATTGGCCCAGCGACTGATCGCACGCACCCGGGTGTCGAAGTTGCTGGAACCGTTCCGCAACCTGCCGGCGGTCAATCGGGAGGCGGTGGAGGAGGTGCTGCTGCGCACCTCGGAGATGGTGTGCGAGCTGCCCCATATCGTGGAGCTGGACATCAACCCGCTGTTTGCGGACGACCAGGGAGCCGTTGCGGCGGACGTCCGGATCCAGATCGAACGTCCCTCCACCACTCCGCAGCCGTACGCCCACATGGCGATTCACCCCTATCCCAGTCATATGGTGAAGCACAGCCATCTGGCGGACGGCACCGAGATCACCATCCGGCCGATTCGGCCCGAGGACGCGGAGATCGAACAGGCGTTCGTGCGCAGCATGTCGCCGGAGGCAAAATATTTCCGCTTCATGCAGACCATCGACGAGCTGAGTCCGGAGATGCTGGTGCGTTTCACCCAACTGGATTACGACCGGGAGTTCGCACTGATCGTGGTGACCGAAGAGAGCGGCGAGTCCGAGCAACTGGGAGTGGCGCGCTACACCGTCAATCCGGACGGCCGCAGCTGTGAGTTCGCACTGGCGGTTTCCGACCAGAAACGCCGCCAGGGGATCGGTTCCCAGCTCATGGAGGCACTGATGGAGGCGGCCCGCAGTCGCGGGATCCGGCTGATCGAGGGCGAGGTGCTGGCGGACAACCATCGCATGTTGTCGTTGATGGAGCGGCTCGGGTTCTCGATTCGCGCTTCCAAAGAGGATTCGGGGATCAAGCTGGTGGAGCGCTGGATCTGACGACGATTCGACGGGTCCGACGATTGCCGTGCCCGCGATGGGGGCGTGAGGTTGGAAAAGGGGTTTGGTTCGGGCATTATCAAAACAGTGGTGACGCCGGCAGGGCCGGAAACCCAACGACGCAAGTATGGAGATCGAAAAAACGCCCATTGCGGTCTCTGTTCTGACCTGCCCGGGGAAGGGGATCTTGAGACGACGGTTGTCTTCCGTCCGCCGACCTGAAAAATACCTACAAGATGGGCGAACGAGGGGATCACAATGCGCCATACCATTCAGACAATCGTTCTGCTGTTCCTTGCTTTCCTGTTGACGCCCGCGCTGGCGGAAGATGCGCCCACCGCCGGCAAAGCGATGATCGTGCTGGATGCCTCCGGCAGTATGTGGGGCAAGATCGGAGGCGAGCCGAAGATCGAGATCGCCCGCCGGACGATTCGTGAGCTTTTGAAGGACTGGGATCCCAAGATCGAACTGGGCCTGGCCGCCTACGGCCATCGCCGCAAGGGGGACTGCGGCGATATCGAGATCCTGGTTCCGGTGGGCAAAGGTAACGAAGCGCGCATCCTCAGTGCCATGGGACAGTTGCAGCCCAAGGGCAAAACCCCGCTCAGCGACGCGGTGCGAATGGCGGCCGAGGCGCTGAAATATACCGAAGAGCGGGCCACCGTGATCCTGGTCAGCGACGGCAAGGAGACCTGTGAGGCCGATCCCTGTAAGTTGGGGCAGACGTTGGAGAGCAACGGCGTCGATTTCACCACCCACGTCATCGGTTTCGACATCAAACAGGATGAAGAAGCGGGCCTGCGCTGTCTGGCGAAGTATACGGGCGGTCTTTATCTCGCGGCATCCGATGCGGGCGGCCTGAAAAAGGCCCTGGAGACCACCGTTACCGAGGTGAAAAAACAGGCCGAGGCGCCGCCCCCCAAACCGAAACCGGCGGCGGCCGATCAGGGGATCAAACTGGTGGCCCTCTATGGCGCCGGAGGCGCCGAGTTCAAGGGTCCGATCAACTGGTCCGTGCAGGAGAAGAAGCAAGACCTCAACGGCAAACGCAAGCAGGTGGCCGAGCACTATCGCGGCAACTCGGGCCAGGTATTCCGCGATATCCCGCCCGGCAATTACGTGGTCGTGGCGGAGCTGTCGGACGCCCGGTACATCCGGCGCGAATTCGAGATCGAGATCAAGGCCGGCGAGGCGGCCGTGCACCAACTGCCGCTCGACATCGGGACGGTGCGTTTCGATGGCAGCCTGGCGGAAGGGGGGGAACCTTACCAGGGTGATCTGGGCTGGACGGTGTTGTCACCCAAGGCCGACCTCTCCGGTCAGCACCAGAAGCTGACCGACTTCTGGCGGGTCAAGAGCGGCGGCGTCTTTCTGTTGCCGGCCGGGGAGTGGCTGATCAACGCCGAGATCGCCGACGCCCGTTACATCAAGACCCAGAAGCAGATCAAGGTGGAGCCCGGCAGCGAAGAGGCCCACAGCTTCGTCTTTAACGCCGGCCGGGTCCGTTTCGATGCCAGTCTGGCCGAGGGTGGGGAGGCCTTCAAGGGCGACCTGGGCTGGACGGTGTTGTCGCCCAAGACCGACCTCTCCGGCCAGCATCAGAAACTGACCGACTTCTGGCGGGTCAAGAGCGGGGGTATCTTTCTGTTACCGGCCGGGGAGTGGTTGATCGCCGGCGAGCTCGCCGATGCCCGTTATATCAAGACTCAGAAACAGATCAAGGTGGAGCCGGATGGAGAGGAGGCTCATCATTTTGTGTTTAATGCCGGTACGGTACGCCTGAGCGCCAAACTGGCACCGCAGAGCGGTGAATTCAAAGGGCAGTTGGGCTGGTCGATCGTATCGCCCAAGGCCGATCTCTCCGGGGCGCACAAGGAGCTCACCAACTTCTGGCGCGTCAACAGCGGCGGCGTTTATCTACTGCCGGCGGGTGACTGGCTGGTACACGGCACCTTAGCCGATCATCGGCACGTGAAGGGCGAGTTGAGCCTGAGTCTCAAACCCGGCGAGCAGCAACAGCAGGAACTGGTATACAACGCCGGCGAGGTGCGCATCGACGCGACCCTGGACGGACAACCCTACAAAGGTCAGCTGGGCTGGGAAGTCCTGGCGGCGAAGGCCGATGCGGAAGGAAAACATGCCAAGATCGCCGATGCCTGGCGCGTACAAGGCGGGCAGGTCACCATCCTGCGTGCGGGCGACTATCTGCTCAGGGCGGTGGTGCCGGATAATCGCGAAACCAAAGGTGAGGCCGTCTTCAGCGTGGCGGCTGGTGAAAGTAAAGTGGTGACGGTGGATCTGCGAAAGCCGTAACAGGTTTGCGCGGCTGTTTCTGGTATCAAGTGAGTGTGCTTAGGATGAGCGCTGACGGAAGGGCCATTATTCAGGAAACATAAGATACGCGCTGTTTTTTGGGTGGCCCCTTGGCTTTGCTGACAGAGAGGGGGGTTGTCATGTATGCCATCCTACGCGTTTTGCCGCTCGTGTTTGTTGCCGGGGTTGTCGCTGTCTCCCCGGCCGCGGGCGCCGATCTGACCCCTATGAGCAGCCAGACCGCACCGGCCGTGCTCAAGCCGGTCCAGGGATATTGCTGTCTCAATGGAGTGATCACCTCCAGTGACGAGCGCAGTTGTACGGATCGAAAAGGGCGCTATACGACCGACCAGGCCGAGATCCAGCGGATTTGCCGGACGCGGCAACCCACGAGTGGAGGCGTGGCGCCTGTTCCGGCCCCGGCGGTGACTCAGGTAAAAGGTTACTGTTGCAGAAACAACAGGGTCCTGTCTCTCACCCGGCAGGATTGCGTGCGTAACAACGGGCTGTTTTTTAGCGACCGGGAGACGGCCTTACGATCCTGCCGGCCGTCGGCACCTGCATCCAATGGGGCTGTGAACGCTGCGCCCGCACTCCAGACACAGCAGCAGCGGGTCGACGTAGCCCCAAGACCACCGGTTGGAAATCCGCCGCCGCAACCCCACTATCCGCCACACCATGGGGATCTTGAGGTCAGTTCTCCCCATCAGGGAGAGTTTTTCACCGCCGGGCAGCAGCACGACATCGTCTGGGATGTGCACGGCTATCTCACTACCGATTGCGCCCAGCTATTCCTCTACCAGGGCAATAATGAGGTTTCCACCATCACACAGCAGGTCCTGGGCCGGGATACGCCGGGACAGGCCGGGTATCACTGGAACGTACCGCCACAACTTGCCGGCGACTATACCGTCAAGGTCCGGACCTGTGACGGCGAGGCGGAGGATTTCAGCGATCCCTTCCGTATCAACAGCCAGAATCCAGACCTCAGCGTCAGCGGGGTCAGCGTTTCGCCTGCTAACCCCAATACCGGCGATACCATTCGGGTGCAGGGATGGGTAACCAACATGGGCCTCACGGTGGTCGACAGCGCCAGGGTTACGTTGACGGTGCGGGATCCGGATGGGGGCGAGCATCAGTTCAGTTCTTCCTTCAATAACCTGCATTTCGGCAACCCGTACCAGTTTACGAAGTTTTATCGGGTCAACCGGGCCGGTACCTACCGGAATATCGTGCACGCGGATACGGTTCTGGCCACTGCGGTCGAGACCCATCTGGGCGATAACGAGATGACGGTCGATGCGGTGATTGACGGTCTACCGGATTTGATTGCCTGTATGTGGGTCAACCCGGTGGTGAATGCGCTACATCAGGATGAGGTGTGGGGAACCATAAGAAATATCGGGGACAAGCAGTCGATGCCGACCACGGCCAGGATCTGGATCGAAGGGAAAGGCGGTACGAACGTGAATGTTCCTCTCTTGGTGTCCGGGGACAGTCATCGGGTAAGCCGGAATGTGACCTGGGGTCCGCAGGGACCGAGCAAGAATTTTTCCATCGAGGCGGATCCGGGGAATAACATCGTCGAGCGGCGAGAGGATAACAACAAGCAAACGGGGACCATTGTGATCCAGGGTTCGCTTGCGCAATCCCAGGACCCCAACACTTTGGTGGAAAGTTGTTCCGGAACCGGGACCCATACGAACGTCCGAACCCATCCGTATACCGTGACCGAACAGGGCCAGTAACCGGAACGTCGCAGGGGCCCCTTTTCGTGGGCCTTCGGGTTACTGTTGCAACTCGATGGTGGCGTTGATCGTCACCTCCACCCGCTGGGTCCCGGCCTCCAGGGCGGGGGCGCTGGAGAGACTGGCCATCGATTTTGTCTCGCGCATCAGGAACGGCCGGGGAGAGATGCCGGAGGTGTTCACCGCCATCTGAACCAGTCGGTAACCCGGGCGCCCCATCTCGGTGCTGATGAGCTGCGCCCGTTGCTTGAAGGCGGCGATCCCCTCCCGCACCAGTTGGGTCTCGGCCTGTTTGCGGCTCTTGGGGGAGAGGGTGTAGCTGACCGATTCCAGCCCCAGGGTTTGCTGCAACTCCCCGATCAGTTTGCTTACGGCGCCTGCATCGGTACTTTCCAGCCGGATGGACTGATACACCCGCCAGCCGGTCAGGTGCTGGTTGTTGTAGATGGGGTTGGTGCGGTATGCCGGGGTCTGTATCTGGACCTCGGGATGTTGTTTGGCGGTCCGCACCGCCGCCGCGATCAGACGATTCACCTCGCCCGCCAGGCGGGAGCTGTCGTTGCCCTCTTTTTGGGCGAACAGCACCGCTACCAGAGTGTCGTTTTCCACCTCGTGGCTGACCGATACCGAGAGATCGATGCGGTCATAAGTGAGCGGTGCTTCCGCGGCAAGCAGGACGGTCGGAAGCAGCAGGAGCAGGTACAAGAGGCTTCGGATGGGCATCCTTACTTCTCCTTGGAGAGACGTGGTCGGGGGTGACGACACGGTTCCGGCGGTAGCGACCCCCCGGAATCGGCGGGCCGGGTCGGAAAGCATCGCTTCCAGGACAAACCGAGAGAGACCCGACCGCCAGAAAGACGCAGGAGAGCGGGCCGGCCCTTGAGAAATCCCGTTAGCGCCGGTCCTGGCCGGGGGGCGGTCCCCCCGAAACTAATGGCCGCGCGGGGGCCGTTCGGTACGCGGACGGGCTTCGTTCACCCTGATGTTACGGCCGCTGAGATCGCTTTCGTTCAGTGCCTTGATGGCCGCTTCCGCTTCCGCCTGGCTCGGCATCTCCACAAAGCCGAACCCTTTCGAGCGGCCGGAGAATTTGTCCATAATGACGCTGGCGCTCGCTACTTCCCCGTAGGTCGCAAACAGCTCCCGCAGATCATCCCCTGTGGTGCTGTAGGGAAGATTTCCTACATATATATTCATCGATCGTTCTCTGAATCTGGTGTGTTGTTTAAACAGAAAACCGTCGCATAACCAGCACACAAATCAGGCGACAGCCATCGGTCGCCGCAGTTGCGGTACCGATATATACGCCGCAAGCATAGCGCTAAGAGGGAAGCAAAGCTACAGAATGTTGGGGGATTTTGGGCTGAACGGTCGGGGTTGGCGTGCTCGCTCCGCGGCGAGAAATTGCACGGAGGTCGAAGATTACCGGTTTTTTTGAAATCCTACCCGAAAAGCTCCGCCAGGCGCGCGCCCGGGTCCGGCGCCCGCATGAATGCTTCTCCCACAAGAAAAGCGTGTACCCCGTGTCGGCGCATTTGCAAAACATCCGCTTGGCTGAGGATGCCGCTCTCGGTTACCACGATCCGCTCCGCGGGTATACGATCCAGCAGCTCCAGGGTGGTCTCCAGCCGCACCTCGAAACTGTGCAGGTCGCGGTTATTGATGCCGAGCAAGCGGTTGGGCAGGAGCAGTGCCCGCTCCAGTTCCGCGCTGTCATGTACCTCGATCAGAACGTCCATCCCCAACTGGTGGGCCAGATCGTTCAACTCTCTCATCCGGGCGTCATCGAGACAGGCGGCGATCAGAAGGATGCAGTCGGCGCCGATGGCGCGCGCTTCGTATACCTGGTAGGCGTCGATAATGAAATCCTTGCGGATGACCGGCAGGGTGCAGGCGGCTCGCGCCTGGGCGAGATACTCGTCCGCGCCCTGGAAGAAGTCGATATCGGTGAGGACCGAGAGGCAGGTCGCCCCGCCCTGTTGGTAGCTTTCCGCGATTGCCGCGGGGTCGAACGGTTCCCGCAAGACCCCTTTGCTGGGAGAGGCCTTTTTGATCTCTGCGATCACCGCCGGCTGGTCGGCAAGGATACGGGCTTCCAGGGCGGCGGCGAATCCGCGGGTATTCGCGGTTCCATCCAGTTTTGCGATTAACCGGTCGAGGGGCAGCGTCTCCGCCCGCACGGCGATCTCCTCTGCCTTGCGCCGGACGATTTTTTTCAGAATGTCAGGGGTATCGTTCATCGCTCTGTGTCTGCATGTCTGGCATCGTGACCCGGGCGCCATTCTACACGCTTCCGGCGAATCAGGGGTGCCGTGGAAGGGGAGGACGGGCCGGGCGGTTCCGGATCTTGTGGAACCCGGGCGGCCGTTGTATAAGTTCTTCCCGATCCCGAGGTATACCGGTGGCCGGCAGAGGAATCCCTTTCCTGTACTGCTGCGTCAGGGTGTGGGATCGGTGTGAAATAGGTTCTACCAGGTTTCGAGGAGAGGTGTCGTGATTCAGAAACTGTTAGCTCGACTAAAGCGGTTGCTGGCCTATGCCCTGTTGGCGACGGCGGTATTGCTGGTGTTCAGAGAGGTGGGCTGGGATCGGTTTTTACCGTGGTTTCTGGTGGCGGCGCTGGGGGGATACTATTTCCTGACCCGGTCGGACAAGTGCAACGCATTCCTGGTTTGGACGGATGATCTGAAGACCGGGATCGACAGTTTCGACCAGGATCACAAGAAGTTGTTGGCCCTCATCAATAACGTACGCGCCTCGGTGCTTTGCGACACCGGCGAGGAGTTCGAGCGGCAGACCCTGCAGGAGCTGCTGGAGTACACCCGGAGCCATTTCGCCCGGGAGGAACAGTTGATGCTGGAGCACAACTACCCGGACTATGAGGGGCACAAGGCGCAACACGACCAGATGGCCTATGACGTCGAGTGTCTGGTAAAGGTCTATGAGACCAAGGGCTCCAAGATTCTGCCGGATCTGGCGGACTATCTGACCCGTTGGCTCAGGCAGCACATCAACGGTACCGACAAGAAATACATGGAGTTCTTCCAGGAGATCGGGATTTCCTGAGAACCGGGGGAGGGTAACGCGCGGCGGTTATTCCTTCGGGCGCTCCCGGTAGGCCGTATCGAACAGACGCTCCAACCCCTCATGGGTGCCGCGCAGTTGGTCCACCACCGCCTTGGCCCAGTCGAAATAGACAGCCTGGCGTTCGCGTGACCACCGGGCCGGCGGGCTGACCGCCAGATCCCGCAGGTTGCAGATCTTGTCGGCCAGTTTCACCAGTCGCGCCGGATGACTTACAAGCGATGCGCGTTCCACCTGCAGCCGTTTGCGCTCCTGTTTGGGCAGTCGTTTGTCGTCGCTGACCTCTTCCACGATCTTCCGGATGACCGCCCCGAACTCCCGCTCCAACTCCTCGGCGGTGGTATCGGTGTCCTCCAGTGTGTCGTGCAGCAGCGCCCCACAGAGTACTTCCAGATCGGTGATGCCGCCTTCGTTGCACAGCACCTCGGCCAGGGCGATCGGATGGTTGATGTAAGGAGAGGCCTCCACGTCCTTACGGCGCTGATCCCGGTGTTTGCGTGCGGCGAAAGAGAGCGCCTTCAGGATCAGGGGGAGATCGGAGTCGGTCAAAGGATGGGTCATTCTCGCGTTTGGTCAATGGTTATCCGAGAAGCCTAGCCCAGGCCGGCGCCGGTCGCCAGGTGGCGGGTCAGGCGCTCTCTGCGGCAATCTCCTTGCGGACAGGCGGAATCCCGGGTTGTTCCAGAATGCCGGGGCAGCGCGGCGCCCGTTTGTGCTTGGCCATATGCAGCGCGTCCGATTCCATAATGATGAGGATCAGCATGGTCACCATCACCGGCAACAGTCCCATGCCGCCGACCAGCGCGATGGCCGCCTCCGGCATCAATCCCATATAGAAATGAGCGAAGGCGGCGAACAGGCCGACTCCGGCGAGAATGGTCAGCATGACCAGGAACGTCCGGGTGCGTCGGGCTGCGACCGCCCAGTGGCACTGGATGAAAGGCGTGTCCCACTGGGGGGATTTTGCAGCACGCCATAGGGTGTACCAGATCAGGGTGAAGGAGATGAGGGGCGGTATCGCCAGCAGATACGGAAAGGTCTTGGCCATCCCCCCCAGAATTACCTGGATCAGGATGTGGTTGCCGATCATGTTAAACAAAAAGATGTCATGCGGGATGGCGGCCAGTTTTACCTGGGTATGACCGACATCGTATTCGGGGTTGGCGCTGTGCATGGGATCTCCTCGATGGTGGTTGGCTCTCTTCCGGCTCTGGAGGCCGGTTTCGCCGGGGCCAGGCAAGCCCCGATCGTGTGGAGGGGGATTATATGCCAAACCCCCGGCGAGTTGACAATTGTCAATCAGGCCGGACGAAGGTGGCGGGCGCTCTGCTCCGGTACAATAGCGCGATGTTTGTATCTCCCTGGTCACAACGGGCTCATGCGGAGACCCTCGCCCTGCTGAAGCGGGCGGAACACGATTTCGGAATCGCCATCCCGGAGGTGTCGGTGCGCTTCGATTTGCGGGGCGGCGCGGCGGGTCAGGCGGTTTTCAGCCGTTGCGGGAAGATCGCCGTTCGCTATAACAGGATGTTGTTACAGGAGAACGGCGAAGAGTTTCTGCGGCGCACCGTCCCCCATGAGGTGGCCCATGTGGTGGTGCGGCTGTTGCACGGCCCCCGCTGTCGGCCGCACGGTCGGGAGTGGCAACGGGTGATGGCGCACTTCGGCGCGGAGGCGATCCGTTGCCATAGCTTCGATATTCGTCGGGCCGCGACTCGCAGACTGCGGCGATTCGCCTATCGCTGCGGTTGCCGGGAGTTTGCGCTGACCAGCATACGGCATGGCCGGGTTCAGCGCGGACAGGTCTATCTCTGCCGCGATTGCCGACAACCGTTACGCCGGATTACGGGGACTGACGCTAACGCCGGATCCTGACGGGTCTTGCCGGGACGTTGGAAGGGGTGCGGCAACTTGTTATATTGCCGCGTGGCGATGCGCCGCTGAATTTGAGCTTCCGAGAAAGCGTGATGAACGATCAAGAGAACCGTAAATTTTTCTGGCTGGGCAACGTGCTGCTCGGCGTGGCACTCGTGATGTTGATTAACCTCAACACCTTGTGGGAGCAGATGGGGGTCGCCGCCATGGTGCTCTGGGTGGCCACGGCCGGTCTTGGGGCTTATCTGCTGACGAAGGAACGTTGAGGCTTCTTGCTTCCAAATGATCAGACAGGCGGTGTAAATGCCGCCTGCGCCTAATCGAAACTCTGGCTCAGAATCACCAGCCGGTCCAGGCGGTTGCGGGCCTCGCCGCTGGCGATCGCCTCGTCCGCTTTTTTGACCCCCTCCGCCAGAGAGTCGGCCAGACCGGCGGCGTAGATGGCGGCCCCCGCGTTGAGCTGTACGATATCCCGCGCCGGGCCGGGATGATCCTCCAATACCGAACGGATCATGGCCAGGGACTCCTGGGCGTCCGCCGTCTTCAGTTCGCTGATGGGCGCCCGTTTCAGGCCGAACTCCTCCGGCTGGATGTTGAAGCGGCGCACCCGCCCCTCCTTGAGTTCCGCCACCTCGGTCTTGTCGCCGATGGAGATCTCATCCAGGCCGTCATGGGCGTGCACCACCAGCACATGTCGGCTGCCCAGCCGCTGCAGCACGTTGGCCATGGGGTCCAGCAGTTCGTCGTTGAACACCCCCAGCACCTGGTTGGGGGCGCCGGCCGGATTGGTGAGCGGTCCGAGGATGTTGAAGATGGTGCGTGCCCCCATCTCGCGGCGCGGGCCGATGGCATATTTCATGGCGCCGTGATGCGCCGGGGCGAACATGAAGCCGACCCCCACTTCGGCGATGCACTCCCCCACCTGCTCCGGCGTAAGGTCGAGCCGGACCCCGGCCGCCTCCAGCACGTCGGCGGAACCGGATTTGGAAGAGACCGAACGGTTGCCGTGTTTGGCCACTTCGGCGCCGGCCGCCGCCGCCACAAAGGCGCTGGCGGTGGAGATATTGAAGGTGCCGGAGGCGTCGCCGCCGGTGCCGCAGGTGTCCACCAGGAAGTCGGAGGCGGCGTCCACCCGGGTGACCAGCTCCCGCATCACGGCGGCCGCGGCCGCGATCTCGGTCACCGTCTCGCCCTTCATCCGTAACCCGATCAGAAATCCGCCGATCTGGGAGTCGGTGGCGCCGCCGGTCATGATGGTGCGCATGACCTCGGTCATCTCCTCGCCGGTGAGATCGTGGCGGCCGAGCACCCGGTTGATGGCCTGTTGCATATTCATTTTATTTGGCTCCCGATTTAAACGCAGAGGGCGCGGAGACGCAGAGAACGCAGAGTTTTTATTATGGCATGTCTTGGTTATTAGCTATTCCGTTGAAAGCCGGAACCCAATAAGAGTGATTTTACTGGATCCCGGTATGCCGGGATGGAAAATTTGCGTCTGTTCAGCCTTTTTTACCCTGGCAATGCGCCAGCGTGTTGCAATCAAAGCTTTCGAGCCTGGCAGGTTAAAGTAATAACCAACTTTGCGTTCTCTGCGCTCTCCGCGTTATTTACCGATTCTCAATAAAGTTCTTAAGCAGGTTATGACCGTGTTCGGTGAGAATGGATTCCGGATGGAACTGCACCCCCTGCACGGCCAGCTCTTTATGACGTACGCCCATGATCTCATCCATGGAGCCGTCCTCGTTCTGGGTCCAGGCGGTGATCTCCAGGCACTCCGGCAGGCTCTCCCGTTCGATCACCAGCGAGTGATAACGGGTGGCCTCGAGCGGATTCTCCAGACCGCTGAAGACGCCGCGATCCGCGTGATAGATGGGGGAGGTCTTGCCGTGCATCACCTGCCGCGCGTGCACGATACGACCGCCGAACGCCTGGCCGATGGACTGGTGTCCGAGGCACACCCCCAGCAGCGGGATGCGTCCGGCGAAGGCCTGGATCGCCGCCACCGAGATGCCGGCCTCGTTCGGGGTGCAGGGTCCGGGGGAGATGACGATATGATCCGGCTTCAGGGTCTCGATCCCCGCCACATCGATCTCGTCGTTGCGCACCACGCGCACCTCCACCCCCAGCTCGCCCAGGTACTGCACCAGGTTGAAGGTGAAGGAGTCGTAATTGTCGATCATTAAGAGCATTTGTTAAGTCCTGTAATCTAACGCGGAGGACGCAGAGTCAGTTAAGGTTGTTCGCAACTCGATAGATGCCATGTTTTACCAATTCGGTGTTGAAATTGATGAGCAAGCCCAGTTTTTTGCTGGTGAGCCGAAGATAGGTAAGCAGTTGCGCTTTGTGGAGTGCTTCAACCTTTTCCACGGATTTCAGTTCCACCAACAGCCGCCCTCCTACTATCAGGTCTGCTCTGTATGCATTATCAATCACTAACCCTTTGTAACCGACGGCTATGGGCGCCTCCCGTTCAAAATCCAGTTTTCGCAAACGCAGTTCGTGGCATAAGCAGTCGTGATATGCCGATTCCAATAAGCCGGCCCCCAGTACTTTATGCACCTCTATGGCGGCACCGATGACCTCTGTTGCCAATCTGTTTTCATCCATGATCTCTGCGTCCTTTGCGCCTTTGCGTCCTCCGCGTTCAATTTCCCAGCTTTAATCAGAACCCCGATCCAGCCCCGCCTCGGCCATGGCCACGGCGCGGAAGATGGCGCGTCCCTTGTTCATGGTTTCCTTCCACTCCAGCTCGGGCACGGAGTCGGCCACGATCCCGGCGCCGGCCTGGATGTGCAGGGTGTGGTCCTGAATCACCGCGGTGCGGATGGCGATGGCGGTGTCCATGTTGCCGTTCCAGGAGAGATAACCCACGGCGCCGGAGTAGATGCCGCGCTTGACCGGCTCCAGCTCGTCGATGATCTCCATCGCCCGGATCTTGGGTGCGCCGCTGACGGTGCCGGCCGGAAAGGTGGCGCGCAGCACGTCGATGGCGCTCATCCCCTCGTTCAGCCGGCCGGTGACGTTGGAGACGATGTGCATGACGTGGGAGTAGCGCTCCACGATCATCTTATCGGTCAGCTTGACCGTGCCGATCTGCGCCACCCGGCCGGTGTCGTTGCGCCCCAGATCGATCAGCATCAGGTGTTCCGCCAGCTCCTTGGGGTCCGCCAGCAGCTCCGCCTCCAGCGCCCGGTCCTCTTCTTCGGTATGGCCGCGGCGGCGGGTTCCGGCGATGGGCCGCACCGTGATCTCTCCCTCTTCCAGCCGCACCAGGATCTCCGGCGAGGAACCCACGATGTGGAAATCGCCCAGGTTGAGGAAGTACATGTAGGGGGAGGGGTTGAGTCCCCGCAGGGCGCGGTAGAGATCCAGCGGCGGGGCGTGAAACGGGATGGAGAGCCGCTGCGACAGCACCACCTGCATGCAGTCGCCGTCCAGGATGTACTCCTTGGTGCGCTCCACCGCCCGCTTGAAACCCTCTTCGGTGAAGCCGGAGATGAAGTGGGACTCCTCCACTTGGCGCGGGGCGTCGTGGCGGCGGCGCGGGGCGCCGCCCTCCATGCGGGCGATCAGTTCCCGGATGCGGGTCTCGCCGCTCTCCAGGCTGCCGCCCTGGGTGGGGTCCACATAGACGATCAGGTAGAGCGAGCCGCGCAGGTTGTCGAACACCACCACCTCGTCCGAGACCATCAGCAGGATGTCGGGGCTGCCGATGGTGTCCGGGTTGGGGCAACGGGCCAGCTTGGGCTCGATGTAGCGGATGGTGTCATAGCCGAAATAGCCCACCAGGCCGCCGGTGAAGCGGGGCAGCCCTTCGATCTCCGCCGCCCGGTAGCGGGCCTGGAACGCCTCGATGAAGGCCAGCGGGTCGTCGCTCTCCAGCTCTTCCGTCACCTTGCCGTCGGTCTCCACCGTGACGGTATTGCCCCGCACCCGCAGCACGGTGCGGCAGGGCAGACCGATGATGGAGTAACGGCCCCACTTCTCGCCGCCATGGACCGACTCGAACAGATAGGAGCAGGGGCCGTCGGCCAGCTTGAGATAGGCGCTCAGGGGGGTGTCGAGATCCGCCAGGACCTCGCGCATTACCGGGATCCGGTTATAGCCCTCGGATGTCAGGGCCGCGAACTGTTGGGGGGTCATGTTCCTCTCCACATAAAGACATTAAGACAAAAGGGACGGTGTGCCGGCTTCACCAGCGCCATCGCGTGCCTGTCTTCAATGTCCGGATGTGTGCGAGAAGGTACATTAGGATTTGTTCCGTTGGTACTGTTTACGATAAACCAAATCAGCGGAAGATTCGAGTGTTTGTTCGCCTGAACCGCTAGTCGGCGACGGAGACCAGATTTCGCCCCATGATCTTGGCGCGATAGAGACTTTCGTCGACCCGGGCGAGCAGTTCATCGGCGCATTCGTTGGTTTTATGCAAGGCGACCCCGATGCTGGTGGTGTAGTTCACCTCGTGTTGTTCCTCCGGCAGCCGCACCGGGTTCGCGGTGCAGGCGCGTCGAATCGCCTCGGCGATTTCATGCGCATGCTCCATCCCGACTCCGGGAAGCAGGGCCAGAAACTCCTCTCCGCCATAACGTCCCACCAAGCCCTCTTCATGACAATGATTGCGCAGGATTTCGGAGAAATGCTGCAGCACGCGGTCGCCGGCATGGTGCCCGTGGGCGTCATTGATGCGCTTGAACAGATCCAGGTCGAACAGCAGCAGTGAGAGGGGGCGGTCGGCCTGTCGGCTCAACTCGACCTCCTGCCGCAACTTGGAGGTCAGGACCCGGCGATTCACCAGTCCGGTGAGGGCGTCGCAGGTCGCCTCGCGATAAAGGTGCAGCAGCATGTGCAGTTGCGCCATCTGGATCCAGATGGCGACGACCGCCAGCAGTGTCAGCAACCAGAGATCTCCCTGTGTGGGGATGGTCAGAAGATCGCCGGTAATCAGTTTGGTAAAGACAAAAAACGCGATTACCAGGCCGGTGACGGTCATGCCCTCCAACAGAGTGAGAGGTACGACCCCCAGCAGCGCCATGATCAGAAACGGCAGAAAACTGTAGCCCGCCAGTATGCCGTGTTCCACCGACCCGCCACCGAGCAGCAGGTGAGAGGCGAGAAAAAACAGGCCGGGTATGGCTACGAACAGCATGATGCGGAATCGCGCTACCGGCAGACGATACCCCTTTTCTTTCCATCTGCTCAGCAGCAGAAAGGCGGCCGCGAAGGTGAGACGCAACAGCATGATCTTTACAAAGGTGGGACGATCCAGGACCAGGTAGTCGATGGGGATCCAGAGCGGTGCCAGCAGGGCGAAGGCGAACGCCAGCAGACGCATGCGGGCGGTGATGTACTCCGCACGCGAGGCATCGAAATCCCTGGAGTGCAGGGCGGTGGACAGGACATCCTCAAAATGGACGCGGTTGATCATGCTCTTCCGATTTTCCACTCAAGCATTGTGGAATATGGCGAGGATCGGGTATTCGGTGCTGTCCGAAAATCAAAGCCGTCCATTGCGGGTGTTAATTTAAGAGTAAGGGTCTTTGGTCCGGCACGCTGGGTGGGACCGAAGATTCCCCCGAGAATTCCATCCTCTCCTGGCTACAGATAGCCGCCGGTTCCGTATCGACCACCCTCTATCACCCGATCCCGCTGCGGAGTCGTCGGCTATACGTCGCTTTTGCGGCAGGAATGGGTAAAACTTAAATCCGCGACAGCAGTTCCGGCAGGGCGTCGATCACAGCGTCCGGCTGCGCTTCGCGGATATCCCGGCCGTGGTTGTAGCCGTAGCTGACGCAGATGATCCGGAAACCGGCGGCCCGGGCCGCCCGCACGTCGTTGATGGAATCCCCCACCATAAGACTGTTTTCAGGCGCGGCGCCCAGTTGTTGCGCGGCGTGCAACAGGGGCAGCGGGTGAGGTTTCTTCTCCGGCAGGGAGTCGCCGCTGAGGACGATCCGGAAGTGGGATTCGATCCCCAGTGAGCGCAACAGGGGCAGGGTGAACTGGTGGGCCTTGTTGGTGATGCAGCCCAACGGATAACCCTTGGTCCGTAACTGTTCCAGGGTTTCCAGGACTCCTGGATAGAGACAGGCGGCGGTGCCGTTATAGCGTTGGTAGAGCTCCCGGAACACGGGAAAGGCCTGTCGGAACAGCGCTTCGTCCGGCTCGCCTTCGATTTGGCCCACCAGGGCGCGGCGCACCAACCGCTCCATCCCGTTGCCCACCCACTCACGCACCCGCTCCTCTCCGCGGGTGGGCAGGCCAAGGTCCGTCATCATGGCGTCGACGGCCGCGGCCAGATCCGGCACGCTGTCCACCAG
>JBNKCL010000063.1:0-13793 GCA_050287725.1 Sedimenticolaceae bacterium | reverse complement strand
CATTTGCTCCGGCGACGAGATCATAAACTCCAGAAGCCGGGCAAGCGAATCCACCGAGCCCGACTCAAAATGATATCCGGTCTCTCCATGCCGAACCAACTCCATATTCCCGTCCACCGCCGATGCCACCACCGGCAATCCTGCGGCAAACGCCTCCAGCACCACGTTCGAAAACGGTTCCTTCCGGGATGCGCTTACCAGACATCGGGCGGAACACATCAGATCCACCTTCTCCCGCCCCGCAACGAAACCCACGAACCGTACCCGATCCGCCAGCCCCTGCTCTTTTGCCAGTTGCCGCAGCGCCTGCTCCTCCGGCCCCGTTCCTGCGATCAGCAAATCCCAGGGGGGCGCATCCAACCGGGCATACGCCTGGATCAAAAGATCGAACCCTTTCCGGTGAATTAAATTTCCTACCGCAAGCAGATACGGCCTCGGATGCGGATAAGAGCGATATTCCGAAAACGCCGAAAGATCCACACCGTTATTGATGACGTGGATCTTTTCCGGCGCCACCCCCAGTTCGGCGATCACCGTCCGCAGATATTGTCCCTGCGCAACCACCGCATCCGCCCGCGCCAAGCCTTTGATCAACCTGCGCGCCAGTCGCTCGTTTCTTCGAATCCGGCCTCCGGGCACCACATCGGAACCGTGCGGACGCACCACCATCGGCACTCCCGTGAGCCGTTTGAAACCCGCGCCCACAAAGGCCTGGGGATAACCCGCATGACAGTGCAGCATATCCACCGGACCGTCCCAGTGAATACGCAACAGATCCCACAACATCCGGCGCTGAAAAAACCGTTTTGAACGCGGCGCCCGATACCGCACCACCCGGTATGGAGAATCACGATCCTGCTCCTGATCCATATCCTTTATGCGCGGAGCAAGCACCGTAACCTTTTCTCCCGCGTCCTGAAGCCGAAGCGCGAGATTGTGCAATACCATCTCGGCGCCCCCTACCAGAGGGAAAAAAGTATCGGTAAAAAACAGGATATGCATATTCCGCGTTTGCTTCTAAGAAAGATATTTCCGGTGCCACAGCTCGAACACCAGAAGCGTATAGATGCGGCCGGTGTGGTTCGCCCGCCCCGCCACATGCTCCTGAATCAATCTCGTCACCCGCTCTTCCGAAAAATAGCGCGGCACCGTGACCGACGACTCAAGCAACAGCTCTTTCACCCAGGGCGCGAGTTCATTTTGCAGCCAACTTCGCAACGGCAAACCGAAGCCCCGCTTGGGACGATGGACCAGCTCCTCCGGCAGCCACTTTTCCGCCAGGCGGCGCAAAACCCGTTTGGTTTCGGTGCCGCTCACCTGCTCCTGTTCCGGGATTCCCGCCGCATGCGCCGCCAACAGATGATCCAGGAACGGGGCGCGCGCCTCCAGACCGTACGCCATGGTTGCCATATCGGTCTTCAGCAACAGAGCGCCCGGCAGATAACTGATCCGGTCCCACCAGAGCAGTTCCGACAAGGCGGTCGCGGCCTGCACATCCACCGGCGGGTCCGGCGGAAAGGGAAACGTTTCGGCCGACAGCCGTTGCCGCAGCTCCGGCGAGTAGAGCGCGTTGCGATCCCACCCCTCCCAGAAATGCTTGTAGTAACAACCCGCCAGCTCCGGGAACCACTTCAATCCGAGACGACTCTTCAGGCGCCGCAGCGAAAAGGGATCGGGCGCACAGCCGGCCAACTCCCGCGGCGCGATCCATCTCTCCCGCAGCCATGTTCCGAAACCGGAACGCCGCCGACCGGCAAGACCCCGGTACTTGGCATAACCGGCGAACAGTTCATCCCCGCCGTCGCCGGTAAGCACCACCTTGATCTCCCGGGCGGCCTGGCGACTCAAAAACAGCAGCGGCAGGGCCGCGTCATCCGCCAGCGGCTGATCCATCAACCCGGAGAGTTCATGAATCCCCGCCATTACCTCATCCGGATTAAATCGAAACACCGTATGTTCGGTTCCGGCGTGTTTGGCGGCGATACGCGCATATTCGGTTTCGTCATAGCGCTGATCGTCGAAACCGATGGAAAAACTTTTCATTTTGCCGGATACGGTTTTGCCCGCCATGGCCGCAAGCAGGCTGGAATCGATCCCGCCGCTCAGGAATATCCCCACCGGGACATCGCTGACCAGATGGCTTTGCACCGCATCCAGCAGGGCGGTCTCGGTCGCCGTTACGCGCTCCGCCGGGCTGTAGGCGCCAAGGTCGGTTTTGTCCTGTTGCGGGTTCCAATAACGACGGATTTCGCATCTCTGTTGCGAGACGACCGCATAGCCGGCGGGCGGCACGGCCCGGATCCCCTGAAACAGCGTCCTTTCGTCGGGGACGAATTGATAGAACAGGAAGCCGTCCAACGCCGCCACATCCAGCTCCCGCGGCACTTGCGGATGGCACAGAATCGATTTGATCTCGGAGGCGAATACGAAACGGCCGTCCGTGCGATAGTAGTACAGGGGTTTTTGTCCGAACCGGTCGCGCGCCAAAAAGATTTGCCTGCTCTTTCGGTCGTAGAGCGCGAACGCGAACATGCCACGCAGTTGATCGAGACAGCGTTCCCCTTGCTCTTCCCACAGATGCAGGATCACCTCGGAATCGCTGGCGGTCCGGAAACGGTGGCCACGCTCCAGCAAACCGGAGCGCAGCTCCCGATAGTTATAGATCTCACCGTTACAGACCAGAACGAGACTCTCGTCCTCGTTAGAAAGAGGCTGCCGCCCACCTTCCAGATCGATAATCGACAACCGGGCATGCCCGAGACCGATCCCGTCCGCGTGAAATCGACCGCTCCCGTCCGGCCCCCGATGCGCCAGGGCGGCGATCATCCGGTCCAGCCGTTCCGGAGAATCGCCGACGCCTCCGGCGTCACAAAAAAATCCGCAGATGCCGCACATTCAGGCGCATCTCCCGACAGTGTCCGCAAACAGTTCTTGCAATACCGGGTTGTCACTCCAGTTGGAACTGAAGCGCGCAAGATCCCTGTGCCAGGCGCGCCGAAACCGCCAGGTACAGCGATGCCAGCACATGGCGTCAAGATCCAGCAACACCGGCCGGCCGTCGGCAATCATGATGTTCGCCGCTTTCATATCACCATGCGTGACACATAACTCCCGCATACGCTCGAACAGGGAAAAAATACGGTCCGCCATCTCCCGCTTCTCCTCCCCGGTAACCGCGTCATCCCGAAACCAGATGTGAGCTCCCACTCCCGTCACCCGTTCGGTGAGCAGATAGGCCTTCGGCGGCTGCCCGATCGCCGTTGTCTTCAGCACCGCCACCGGACGGGGCGTCGGGATACCATGTCGCAGTAACCGGTGCGCGTTTTCCCATGACAACAACGCCCTGCCGCGCCGGGTTTTCAGTTTCAACCCATGCCACCAGTTCTTTACGTTATACCTTTTGACGACCAGCCGCAGCCCGGCAATCTCAACCGCCCAGAGGGTGCAGGTATTCCCGTTTTTCAGCGCCTGCTCCCGCCCCGGAAAGCTGGCGTCCGGATCTGCCAGCAACGCACGCAGCGCCGGACTGTCGTCCCTGCGGCAGACCAATTGCCAACTCCGGGAATCGCGACGCGATTCGATCTCGTCTCCGCTCCGAAAGAGATCTTTCGTCGCGTACGCGTTGCGTTCCTGACAGGCGGATCCGTTCAACCCCGCCTTTCCTCCAGAAATTCGGCACGTCTCCCTGCCAACCAATGCCAGTATCTTCTCTGGCCCGCGGTCAAACGGGACACGCCGAAATACGCTCGCAAAAAACGCAATCGGTCTGTTCTGCTCCACCACTGAGATCTGCGATTCAGACTGTCCAGATCTCTGCGGGCGGCCATCCCGGGCAATAAGATGCGCCGCATCTTCTCCATATCGATCAACCGGACCTCGGGGCTTCCCGGGTCGGAAAAACGAACGAAGACATGTTTGGGATGCAGGGCGTTGTGGACGAGCCGGGCGGCATGTAAACGCCGAACCACCTTCGCCAATTCGGCAATAAGGGCGCGCCGCCGCTCGACACTCCGCGCCCAATCCTGCTCCCGCCACTCCAGCATGTGCTGGAAGAGAGAGGCAAACCCCCGCAACTCCCGGGTGACCAGAACCGCCCGTTTCCGGCGCCGGCCGAAATAGACCGGCTCCAGGGTGGGGACGCCGGCATCCCGCGCCCACAGGATATTGCGGATCTCGGCCGCGAAGGTAGGCTCCCCCCAGGGGTGGCGCAAACCGCGTCGGGTGTGATTCTCCTGCCGTTTCAGGAACAAGGCCTCGCGGGAACCGTCCGGCCCTTGCAGCTCGAGGCGCGCCACACCGCTCCAGCCGCCGCGCCTTTGATTGGGCGGTTCGAACCACTCCGCCTGCAGATCCCAGAGCGCCTCGAAGCCGGCCAGCCCGTGGCGCTCCAGCAGCGCCCACCCCTGCGGCTCGATATAGTCATGCATCGACATCAGCCACCCCGGGCCGGGTGCGATAGAGCGCCTCCGCCCGTTGCCGTACCGCCTGCCAAAACTCCGTTTCCTGCGCCAGAATCTGCCGGAGCGGCCGTTGCCGGTAGGTCCGCAGGAACCGCAACAGGTCCCGCCGGGTGAGTCCCAGCTCCATGGCGGAGAACCAGAGAGAGCCCAGGTCTTTTACGACCCAGCGCCGGGGGGTGGAACGCCGCCGCTGGACCCGGTGCAGATCGATCAGGTAGAGATGCAGATCCGCGTCGGTTCCGTCCCACGGTTGTCGCATCATGAAATGACACAAATAGAAATCCCGATGATTGACGCCGTTCTGGTGCAGCGTCCTTGCGATCTTCGCCAGGCGCTCGATGAGCACCCGCTTGGAAGCGGGTGCGGGCGGTTGCCGATGCCAATTTCCGCAATAGCGCTCCAGACTGATACAGTCCCGCAACTCCTCGGTCACCAGCAGGGAACGAATTCCCGCCGGACTCCACCCTTCGCGGCCGTACGCCACCGGCTCCATGGTCTCCACCCCCAGTTGATGCAACCGATGGATCGCCCGCCATTCGTTGCTGGCACACACCACCGGCAGACGCAGAGAGAGGAGATTCTTGAAGATCTCCCGCCACCCCACCCCCCGGTGACATTTGAGAAAAAAACCGCGGCCGTCCCGTTCGATTCGAAAGGTGCGCCGGTTCTGAATCCGTTTAAAGACAGTCCCCTCCAAGGCGCACAACTGGCGCAACTCGGTCTCGGGGAACAGGGAGCGGTAGCTCTCAAGCACTTGCAGCATCTGACCTCCGGTTACGTTCCGCCCGTGCAATGATAACGTCCGCCGCCCGTTCGATCAGGCTGTAGAGGTCGGTCCGCGCACAATAGGCGGGCCCGTTTTGCCTCCATCCGGACCGCTCCGGCGAGACCAGAAAGTCGGCCAACGCGGAATCCAGTCGCGCTTGCTCGAACGGTTCCGCCACCACCCTGCCGGCCTGCGCGTCCGCAACGTGAAAAGCGAAACCGCAGTTACCGGTGACCAGTACCGGCAGGCCGCAGATCATCGCCTCGATCAACACCGTGCCGGTATTCTCGCTCCGGGGGGCGTGCACCAGGAAATCGGCGGCCCGATAGAAGCGCGGCACATCCTCCCGTGTCCCGGTGAACACCACCCGTCCGCCGACACCCAATTTGTCGGCCAACCGTTGGAATGGCTGCGCCCGGCCGTGCCCCACAACCACCAAGCGGGAGCCCTCCCGGACCTCCCGGGGCAATGCCGCCAGCGCCCGGATCACCCGGTCCACCCCCTTGGTGCGAAAGCGGGAGCCCACCACCAGGATCATGCGCTCTTCGGGCTCCACCCCCAACTCTTGTCGTAACGCCTCCCGGTCACCCTCCCGGCCCGTCTCGGCCAACCGCTCCCGGTTGATCCCGGGGGGCAGCAGATGAAACCGCTCCGGTTCGGTGCCATAGAAGCGGATAAACCGCTCCCGCTCCTGGTGTGCGATCAACATCACCTCGGTTCCGCCCCCGGGCCGGAACACCGCCTCTTCCTGTCGCCGAAACGCGCGGTAACGAGGCGACCACCGGTAGATC
Organism: Sedimenticolaceae bacterium; assembly: GCA_050287725.1. GTDB lineage: Bacteria > Pseudomonadota > Gammaproteobacteria > Chromatiales > Chromatiaceae > CBFDBF01. The sequence goes on along the minus strand of JBNKCL010000063.1, from coordinate 7,776 downwards.
GCCGGTTTGGTCTCCGCCACCCGTGCCGCATAGCAGGGATCGGCCGCATAGTAGACATCCAGTCCCGGCAGCTTGGTGAAACCCACCCGGCAATCGTACCCCCGGCCGGCCACTGCCGCCGCAAACCGTTGCGCCAGCAGGTCGTTGCTGCGGTGGTTGGTGCCCGTCTTGGTGTCCAGTTCCAACACCCCGATCCCCTCCGGCCGTTCCCCCTGCCACTCGCCGGTATAGATATCCACCTGGTGTCCGCGGGCGATGCAGGCCTGCGCGATCCGCAACAGGGAGCGCTGCATGCCGCCGTAGGGAAACCAGAGGGAGACCACGAAGGCCAGTTTCACCCGTCACCCCCTTGCATCTGCACCTGTAGCTGTTCCCATACCCGTGCGGGCGGCAAGGAGACGAAGCAGGCCGGCTCCACCGCACGCTCTCCGGAGTAGCCGCAGGCGCGCCGCATACAGGGGGCGCAGGGGAACTCGGCTTTGAGATTGATCTGACGCCGCCCCACCGCTCCGGTCAACTCGGTCCGGGTGGGGCCGTACAGGGTCACCGCCGGAACCGCCAGGGCCGCAGCCAGATGCGCAAGACCGGAATCCACCCCCACCACCCCGGCCGCCCCGGCCAGCTCCGCCGCCAGCGCCGAAAGACCGGAGGCCGGAAGTACCGTACCGATGCCGGCGGCGCCGGCGATCTCCTCCGCCCGCGCCCGCTCCTCGGGACTCCCCCAAGGAAGCCGCACCTCATACCCGGCCGCCGCAGCCAGCTGCGCCAGCGCGATCCAGTACGCCTGCGGCCACTGCTTGGTGGGCCAGGTGGTGCCGTGCAGAAACAGCAGATAGGGGGGGTCGGAAGGTTGTTTCGCCGGGGGGCGGATGCCGTAGTCGGGACGGGTATCCGGCATGGCGTAATCCAGTGCCACGGCGAACAACCGCCGCACCCGCTCCACCGCATGCATCTCCCGCACCACCCGGATACGATGGTGATAACTGAAAGCCGCCAGCGGCTCGCGTGCGGAAGCGCGGTCAAACCCCGCCCGCCGTCCGTTCGCCAGCAGCGCCAAAGCGGCGCTCTTGATCAACCCTTGGGCATCGAGCACCAGATCATAGCGACGAGACCCGAGTTCCCGGCGGAAGGCGCCGATCTCGCCACCGCTCCAGGCTGCACGCCAATCCCGGCGCCAGCGTCGCAGCGCCACCGGGATCACCCGTTCCACCGCCGGATGCCAGCCCGGAACCTCGGCGAACGCCTCCTCCACCACCCAATCAAAATGAATACCGGGCAAAGCCGCGACCGCGTCGGTGACCGCAGGCAGGGTATGAATCACATCTCCCAAAGAGGAGGTTTTTACAATCAGAACGTTCAAATTGCACACGCTGGGGAAGTTCGTCTCGCGCCCCGAAGCTTCGGCATACTCCCCGGTTAGGAATCCTGTTTGCGTGCGGACGCGGCCCGCGGGCTATCCGCCGAATTTCCGGTGACCGGGATCAACCCCAACCCCCGAAGCGCGGAAAGCACCGTCTCCACGCTCTCCTCCAGACTCTGGCGGTCGGTGTGCACCACGATCTCCGGATGCTCCGGCACTTCATAAGGCGACGAGATACCGGTGTAGTTGGGGATCAGCCCTGCCCGCGCCTTGGCATACAGTCCCTTCACATCCCGCTCCTCACATACCGCGAGACTGCAATCGCAAAAGACCTCGATAAACTCCCCGGTCGGCAGGAGATCCCGCACCCGTTGGCGATCCTCACGGAAGGGGGAGATAAAGGCGGTCATGGCGATCACCCCCGCTTCCACAAACAGCCGCGTCATCTCCCCGATGCGACGGATATTCTCCCGCCGGTCCTGTTCGCTGAACCCGAGATCGGAACAGAGCCCGTGCCGCACATTGTCGCCGTCGAATACAAACGAACGACAACCCATCGCAAACAGCCGGGCCTCCACCGCACTGGCAAGCGTCGACTTCCCGGCCCCGGAGAGACCGGTGAACCAGAGCACGAAACTCCGATGCCCGTTCAACCGCTCCCGATCGGTACGGCTTACCTCGTGCTTGTGCCAAACAACGTTACTGCTCTTCCCCATCAGATTTTCTCTTTCGCCAACTCTCGCAATGCATCAACCACCCGATCCACGCCGATCCCGGTCAGACAATCCAGATGCCCTTCCGGACACTCCCGCTTGAAACAGGGGCTGCATTTCAACCCCAAACATAGTACCCGGTTCTTCTCGTTCAGCGGCGGCGTAAAACCCGGATCGGAAGAACCGTAGATCGCTACCAGCGGCCGCTCCAGCGCGGCCGCCACATGCATCAGGCCGGAATCGTTACTGACCACCGCATCCGCCAGGGCCAGCAGATCCACCGCCTGCGCCAGCGACGTGCGCCCGCTCAGATCCACACAACGATTCCCGGAGGCCTCGTTCACCGCGGCGCACACCGCCCGATCCTTGTCCGATCCGAACAACCATACACCCCAGCCCCGCGCGAGAGCCCGCTGCGCCAATTCCCCGTAGCGGGTCTCCGGCCAGCGCTTGGCTGGACCATACTCCGCTCCCGGACAGAGTGCCAGCAACGGCGCGCCCCCCCGTTCCAACCCGAGCGCCGTACAGGCCGCCGCGCCGCCCTCCGGGGTCGCCGTCAGGCGCGGTGGAGGAATCTCCGGGAGGCCCGCATGCTCCGCCGGATAGGCCAGCGCCACAAGACGCTGCACCGTCATGGGAAGACGAACACGATCCAGTCGGCGGATATCGTTCAGCAACCCGTACCGCAACTCCCCCACCCAACCGGTGCGGCGGGGGATCCCGGCCCAAAACGGGATCAACGCCGACTTCAGGGAGTTCGGCAACAGAATCGCCTGATCGTAGTTACGGGCGCGCAGTGTACGGCCCAATCGCCAGCGCTTTCTTAAAGCCAGCTCTCCGTGTCCCACCGGCATCTCGATCGCCGCATGCACCTCCGGCATGCGTTCCAGCAACGGGCGACTCCAACCTGGAGCAAGCACATCTATGAGCGCACCGGGGCGTTGGCTTGCCAGAACCCGGAACAGGCTCTGAGCCATGACCATGTCACCGACCCAGGAGGGTCCGACGATCAGGATACGGGAGGAGATACCCAACCGGCGTGTTCACTCCGCCAGCCGATAACGGGCACTGCAGTATGGACAAACCGCCACCCCGTCACGGCTTTTCAGGGAAAGATAAACCCGCGGATGGAGGTTGGCCGTATCCGCCGTACGGCCGGGACAACAAAGAGGCAGATCCTTGCGGGTCACGTCGATGATCTTTTTGCCTTCGGCGGTTTGCACCATGGTTCGATCTCCAAGCTTGGCTTCGGTGTTGAAAGGCCCTTCAGGCCAAAGTTAACCACTCCGGATGCTCCGCCCGCCGACCATGGACCTGGTCAAAATAGAGCCCCTGCAACCGCTCCGTAATCGGGCCGCGCCCGCCGTTGCCGATGATGCGTTTATCCACCTCGCGGATCGGCGTCACCTCGGCGGCAGTGCCGGTAAAAAACGCCTCGTCGGCCAGGTACACCTCGTCGCGGGTAATGCGCTTCTCCACCACCGGGACCCCCAGTTCGCCGCACAGGGTGACCACGGTCTGACGGGTGATGCCGTCCAGCGCCGAGGTGAGATCGGGGGTGTAGATCACACCGCCCCGAACGATGAAGATGTTCTCGCCGGAACCCTCCATCACATAGCCTTCGGAGTCCAGCAACAGCGCCTCGTCATAGCCGCAGTCCAGCGCCTCCTTGAGCGCCAGCATGGAGTTAATGTAGTTGCCGTTGGCCTTGGCGCGGCACATGGTGATGTTGACGTGGTGCCGGGTAAAAGAGGAAACCTTGACGCGGATTCCGTTCTGCAACTCCTCCTCTCCGAGATAGGCGCCCCAACTCCAGGCCGCCACCATGGTGTGCACCTTCAGATTGTCGGCCCGCAGCCCCATCCCCTCCGAGCCGTAGAAGCACATGGGACGGATGTAGCCGGACTCCAGCCCGTTCTCGCGCACCACCGCGCGATGCGCCTCATTTACGGTCTCCTTGTCGAGGTGCATCGGCATCCCCAGGATATGGGCGGAGTTGAATAGCCGGTCGGTGTGTTCCTGCAGCCGGAAGATGGCGGCACCCTTATCGGTCTTGTAGGCGCGCACCCCTTCGAACACCCCGGTTCCGTAATGGAGGGTGTGGGTAAGCACATGGACCTTGGCCTCCCGCCAGGGGACCAACTCACCATCCAGCCAGATCACGCCGTCACGATCCGCCATTGTCTGCATCGACTTCTCCTTTCCAGGAACCTGAAGTTAATGTTTATTCCATCACCGTACGCCAGATCGCCCGGACCTGCTCGCGCTCCTCCGTTAGCTCATCCACCGGCACCAGGCCGGGTTCCTCGCGCAGGGCGTTTCGGTGGTTGACGGCACGGAAGGCCCGGTAGGCATCGGCCAGCGTGCGGGCCGTCTCCTCTGCCAGGATTCCGCGCCGGGCAAGGCCATCCAACAGCCGGATATTATCCGTCCAATCAACCAGATCGGGATGACTGTGGGCCCAGCGTAGAATCAGGCATTGAACCATAAATTCAATATCCGCGATACCACCCGACCCCTGCTTCAGATCGAATCGCTCCTCTCCCGATTGGTCCAGAGAATTGCGCATCTTTTCCCGCATCTCCCGGACCTCGGTACGCAGGCGTTCCGGTTCGCGTTCGCGGCACAACACCGTCTGCCGGATCTGCCGGAACCGTTCCGCCACCAGGGGATCGCCGGCGATGACCCGCGCCCGCAGCAACGCCTGGTGCTCCCAGGTCCACGCCTGTTCCCGCTGATAGCGTTCGAACGCCTCCAGGGAACTCACCAACATCCCGGAGTTTCCGCTGGGCCGCAATCGCATGTCCACTTCGTAGAGTTGACCGGAGGCGGTGCGGGTGGTGAACAGATGGATCATGCGCTGACCGAGCCGGACGTAGAAGACATCGTTCGCCACCGACCGCTCGCCGTCGGTCACGGCATCGGAGTCACTGCTGCCGTGCAGGAAAACCAGGTCGAGGTCGGAGCCGTATCCCAACTCGATCCCGCCCAGTTTGCCGTAAGCCACCACCGCGAACCCCTTCCCGCCACCCGCGATCCCGCCCGGCCGGCCGTGGCGCTCCGTCATGTGCGCCCAGGCCAATTCCAGAATGCGCGCGGTAATCACCTCCGCGATCTCGGTCAGATAATCGCTGACCACCATCAGCGGGATCGCACCGGTGATGTCGGCGGCCGCCACCCGCAGCATGTTGCTCTGGGAGAACTGCCGCAGCCGCTCCATCTGCTGCTCCAGATCGTCGCCCGCCACCGCGGAGAGCAGGATATCGAGCTCCGCCTCCAGTTCCTCACGCCCCAAGGGTGAATAGAGACTGCGCGGATCCAGCAACTCATCCAGCAGCAACGGGTGCTGGGTGATCTGGTGGGCGATCCAGGAGCTGGCGGCGCTCAAGCGCACCAATTGCGACAGAGCCAACGGACTCTCCACCAGCAGGGCGAGATAGGCGGTGCGGCGTACGATCGCCTCCAGCAACTGGAGCAACCGCTCCAGGGTCACATCCGGGGCCTCGCCGGCACCGGTCGCCTCCAGCAACAGCGGCAGCAGTTGCTCCAACCGCTGCTGCCCACGCGCCTCCACCAGCCGACAGACACGGGCGTCGCGAAACTGCTCCAGCCGTTGCAATGCCTGCTCCGGTTCCGGGAATCCCGCCGCGGACAGGGTCCGCAACGCCTCCTCCCGGGACAGCCGCCCGCGCCAGAGGGCGAGCAGCGGCTGCGCCTCGCGCTCCGTCTCGCTGGACGCCTGCGGGGCGGCGAATACCTGGTCAAAATGGTTCTGGACTCTTCGGCGATGCTGCTCCAGGCGTTCGAAGAAAGGCTCCCAACTCTCGAACCCCATGCTGCGCGCGAGCCGGAGGCGTCCGACCTCCTCCGTCGGCAGCAGATGCGTCTGGCGATCCTGCCATGCCTGCAGCCGGTTCTCCACCCGCCGCAGAAAATCGTAGGCATCGCTCAGCTCCGACACCACATACTCCGGCAACAGCTCCTTTTCCGCCAGCAGCGCCAACACCGGCAGGATGGGGCGGATCTGGAGCTCCGGCTCGCGGCCGCCGCGAATCAACTGAAAGGCCTGGCCGATGAACTCCACCTCCCGGATGCCGCCCGGCCCCAGCTTGACGTTATCCGCCATCCCCTTCCGCCGCAGTTCGCGGCTGATCAAAAGCTTCATCTCCCGCAGCGACTCGATGGCGCCGAAATCGAGATATCGGCGATAGACGAACGGACGCAGCATCGCCATCAACCGCGCCGCCGCCTCCGGTTCGCCCGCCACCACCCGCGCCTTGACCATGGCATAGCGCTCCCACTCGCGCGCCTGATTCTGGTAATACTCCTCCAGGGCATCGAAACTCATGGCCAGCGGCCCGGCCTCCCCGAACGGCCGCAGGCGTACATCCACCCGGAACACGAAGCCGTCCTCGGTCTGGCTGCCGAGCGCCTTCACCAATTGCTGACAAAGCCGGATAAAGAACTGCTCGTTGGTCTGATGCCGCCCCCCTTCCACCTGGCCATGTTCCGGGAAGGCGAAGATGAGATCGATGTCGGAGGAGAGGTTCAGTTCCCGGGCGCCCAGCTTGCCCATGCCCAGCACCACCAGCCGCTGCTGTACCCCCTCCTCGTCCCGCGGCACCCCCTGCTTCTCCACCGCCCAGCGGTAGAGAAGCCCCAGCGCCTGCTCGATACAGCAGTCCGCCAGCTCCGACAGCTCCTCCAGGGTCTCCGCCAGAGGCGCCTCACACGCCAGATCGCGCCAGATGATACGAACCATCTGGTAACGCCGGAACTCCCGCAGGACTCGCTGTAGCTCCGTCTCATCCGTCACTTGCGACAACCGCTCGCGCAGCATGAGCGCCAACTCACCGGTTTGGCAGGGACGACCCAGCAACCCGCTCGTTCGCAACGCCGGCAGCAGCCCCGGATCCCGCCGGCAGCTCTGGGCCACGTACTCGCTCCCCTCCCAGACCCGTAGCGCCTGCGCCGTGAACTCGGTCGAAAAGCCGGCCGCGGCCTCCGCCACTTCCGGCTGCTCCAGCCAGTGCCGCCACTGGCGCTGTGCCTGTTCGGCGGGGTGGTTCGATGATTGATCCTGCACTTGTTTGTGATTCCTTTGATACACCACGCGAGGGCGGTAGGGCCGATGGCCGCGATGGCCTTTAGTGGGATTCTAGCGTGGAGCTGGAGGCGGGGAAAATGGGGGTTGCTTTCCATTCGGATCGTTGCCGTCCCTTGCAAGCCGCAGCAACTCCTCACTCAGGCGATGAAGCAGAACGCTTTGCCCAACTATGGTTTGGCCATATTTGGAGAGAACGCGGGCATATTTGACCTCAACACCGTCAGCGCATGTCATGGTGTGGACGGTAATGCTTTCGATCATGGTTATTACTCCTATATTGCAGAATCGAATTTGATTCTGAAACGAGCGTACCGGCATCGCGCAGACTTAAGGGTACGGCCCCTTTGTTTTGTTTGTTGCGGTAACTAATTTCGCAGCCAACCGGCTCTGATTCTGCTTATTCATGACATTGGTAACCAATTTCGTGGCCGATAGGCCACGAGCCTTTTCTGTCTTTTTGTGAACCGGCCACGAGGTACTTTCTCTTGCTTGTCCAAGAGAAAGTACCCAAAGAGAAGGACACCCCGCGGCCCCGGCCTGCGGCTGCTCTGCGCTTCTCGTCTTTGGCAGGGCTCTTCCGACGGGATATCCCTATC
>JBNKCL010000062.1:0-4930 GCA_050287725.1 Sedimenticolaceae bacterium | reverse complement strand
GTGTTTGGCACCTCGATGTCGGCTCATCACATCCTGGGGCTGTAGTCGGTCCCAAGGGTATGGCTGTTCGCCATTTAAAGTGGTACGCGAGCTGGGTTTAGAACGTCGTGAGACAGTTCGGTCCCTATCTGCCGTGGGCGTTTGAGACTTGAGGGAAGCTGCTCCTAGTACGAGAGGACCGGAGTGGACGTACCCCTGGTGTTCCGGTTGTCACGCCAGTGGCACTGCCGGGTAGCTATGTACGGACGGGATAACCGCTGAAAGCATCTAAGCGGGAAGCCCCTCCCAAGATTAGGTCTCACTAGTCTCTTGAAGACTCTGAAGGGCCCTTGAAGACCACAAGGTTGATAGGCTGGGTGTGGAAGCGCAGTAATGTGTGAAGCTAACCAGTACTAATTGCCCGTGAGGCTTGACCATATAACACCCAAGAATTTTGGTGTGTTGTTGGTTACACAAATGCAACATGCCATCTACGATCTAACCGAACTCGGAACCAGGGGGCCGGACGAAATTTCGACCCCCTGACTTCCACCCAGTTTGCCTGGCGGCCATAGAGCACTGGTACCACCTGATCCCATCTCGAACTCAGAAGTGAAACGGTGCATCGCCGATGGTAGTGTGGGGCCTCCCCATGTGAGAGTAGGTCACTGCCAGGCTTTAATTCAAAACCCCTGTCGGGATTCCCGGCGGGGGTTTTTCTTTTGGTCATGGGGAGGCCCTTTCGGGCTCGTCCAGCCCGCCGCCTCGCGGCGGTCGTTCGCCAGGCTGCGAATGCCCACTGGGCATTCGGTCCTGTCTCACCCCCATGTGAGAGTAGGTCACTGCCAGGCTTTAATTCAAAACCCCTGTCGGGATTCCCGGCGGGGGTTTTTCTTTTGGCGGGTTCCGGCGGCTCGCATTTGGGCGGTTGCGCGGCGATTTTTGCAGGGAGAGATAGCAAATATTGCTTCTCGCCGGGGTGGAATTTGCAGATTCCCCTAGGTAATCTGGGTCATATTCAAGAGCAATAATAATCGGGGAACGCCATGAGCAAGGAGATTACGGAGTTTCACGTCGTCTTTTCGGGCAAGACCAAGCCCGACGTCGACCGTAATTCGGTTGCCACGAAACTGTGCCGGGCATTAAAGCAGGACGACTCTTACGTTGAGGTATTGCTCAGCGGCGATCCGATAACGATCAAGCGAACCCGCAATATCAATACCGCCAACCAGGTGGTACGGCAATTGGAGAAGATCGGCGCCGTCACGGAAGTCGTTACCGTGACCCTCGAAGAGGAGTTGATACCCCATCAGCCTCCGGCTGCGTCCCCCGCGGCCGAAACCGCCGCCGTTCAGAGATCGACCCAGATCGATTTCAATACGGATGCGGAGGATGCGATTGTCGAACCGGCCACCCTGAGGAAGAGATTCCAGTACCGATTCGATACCTTCATGGCCAAGGGAAGCGGCTCCTCTTTTACCGCGCTCCTGTTTCTGTTCGTCGCTATTTTCCTGTTTGTCGCCGGTCTGCGGGGGCTGCTGTACTGGATTAACCCCGAACTGGGGCAACAATACGAAAGCCTCGATTTCATCGGCAATATCTATATCACCTTCCTGCAGCTTACCGATCCCGGAAACATGGCGCAGGACATCCTCTCCTCCGGCTGGTACAAGCTGTTTGCCGTCATCGCCGGGGTGGCGGGCATCATCATTCTGTCCGCGCTGATCGCGGTGATCACCACCGGGATGGGGCAGAAACTGGACGAGCTGAAACGCGGCCGCTCCAAGGTGATCGAGGAAGGTCACACGCTCATCATCGGATGGGATGAGCAGCGCATTATCGAGATACTGCGCGAATTGATCTGGGCCAACGAGAGCGAGGACGATGCCTGTGTCGTCATCCTGGCGGACAAGGATAAACAGGAGATCGACGATGTGCTCCGGTTGCGCCTGCCGGATACGAAAACCACACGTGTCGTGACGCGTTCCGGGAAGGGCACCATTCTGGTCAACCTCGATATGGTTTCCATCGAAGCGGCCAAGTCGGTCATCATCCTGTCGAACTGCACCGATACGGACGGCGAGAGCTCCAAGACGGCCAGTGATGCGCTGGTGATCCAGACGGTGTTGGCGGTAACCACGAAAAGCACGCCGAAAGAGGACTATGTAGTGGTTGCGGAGGTGTACAACAACGCCTACCGGGAGATCATCGAACAGACCTTCCCGGACTACGTGGTCACCCTCAACAGTAAGAACATGCTGTCAAAGCTACTGGTGCAAACCTCCCGTTCCGTGGGTCTCTCCATCGTTTACGGGGAAATACTCTCCTTCGACGGTTGCGAGATGTATTTCCATCAGGCGGACTGGCGGGAGGAGCGGTTCGGTGCGCTGGCCTATCATTTTTCAGACGGCGTACCCATTGGAATACGGCACAGCAACGACGAACTGGTGATCAATCCGCCGGCCGACTACCGGATGCGCGAGGACGACGAGATTCTGATCGTCGCCGAAGACGACTCGACCATCGAATATCGGCCGGAGCCCGTCATTGAACCGGACAGCTTCGCGCCTTTGGGGATCCGGTTGGAACAAGGCGCGGAGAGGGATCTGATCATCGGTTGGAGCGATAAGACCGAAATCATCATCCGGGAGTTTTCCGAGTACGTCACTTCCGGCAGCCAAATCGACATCGCAATCCAGAATCCGACGGATGCCGAACGCCGCATGATTGAACAGCTCGATCAGACGGTTGAAAACATCAAGATCGACCTGATCGACATCAACCCCCTCGATCGCGCCGATCTGCTGAAAATGAATCCCGGCGGTTACGGCAACATCATTCTTCTGGCCGGCGCGCGCAACGGGAAAGATCCGCAGCAGATCGACTCCGAGAATATCGTCACCCTGCTGTTGTTGCGGAGCATATTCCAGGAAACGGGGTTGAGCGACGGGGATACCAAGCTGATTACCGAGGTGTTGGAATCGCAGAACAACGCCCTGATCTCCAAGGCCGGCGTAAAGGATATGATCATATCCAATCGGCTGATCAGCATGATCACCGCGCAGATCTCAGAAAGCCGCGGCATCAAAGATGTGTACGACAACATCTTTCAGGAGGACGGTTCGGAAATCTATCTCAAGCCGCTATCGCTCTATTTCCGCAATTTTCCGGTTACGGTCCGGTTCGCCGATCTGATCGCGGTGGCCCAGACCCGCGAGGAGGTGTGCTTCGGGGTGAAGATCAAGGCGCTGGAAAAGAGTCCGAACGCCAACCACGGGGTCGATCTCATTCCGCCCAAGGACAAAATGCTGCAACTCAACGCGGATGACTGCCTGGTGGTGGTGGCGGAGGATGAGTTATAGCGTTCCGGATGTCGCTCGCCGAAAACGAGTCTCCATCCCCCGGTTTGCGTTGACCGTTTCGGGGGTCAGGGGAGTATGATCCCCACCACTGCGCCGGTCATGCAGGTGGCCAGGGTTCCCGCCACGATCGATTTCATCCCCAATCCCACGATCTCTTCCCGCCGTTCCGGCGCCATGGCGCACATCCCTCCGAGCATGATGCCCAGGCTGCCGAGGTTGGCGAAGCCGCACATGGCGTAGGTCATGATCAAAAGGCTGCGCTCGGAAAGGCTCCCCGCCGGCAGGGCTGCCATTTGCAGATACGCCAGGAACTCGTTCAGGACGGTCTTTACTCCCATAAGCGCGCCGGCGGTCTGCGCCTCGCCCCAGGGAACGCCCATGAGCCAGACCACGGGCGACATCAGCCAGCCCAAAATCCTCTGCAGGCTGAGCGGTTCCTCCCCCACGTTCGGCAGCAGCCCGATGATCTGGTTGGCCAGATGGACCAGCGCCACCAGCACCACCAACATGGCGATGATGTTGAGGAACAGCTTCAGCCCCGCCAGGGTGCCGCGGGTGACGGCGTCCATGCTGCTGGTGGCCTCCTGCGGGGGAACCAGATCGCCGGCGGTGGACTCTTCCCGTTCCGGCACCATCAGCCGCGCCACCAGCAGGGCGGCGGGGGCGCTGATCAGGGAAGCGCTGAGGATATGGCCGAGGGCGTCCGGGATGGTCTTTCCCAGGATGCTGGCGTAGAGCACCATCACGGTACCGGCGATGGTGGCCATGCCGCAGGTCATGACGGCGAACAGTTCGCTGCGGCTCATTTTGTTCAGGTAGGGGCGGATCAGCAGCGGCGCCTCCACCATGCCGACGAAGATGTTGGCGGCGGCGCCCAGCCCGAGCGCGCCGCCGATCCCCATGCTGCGCTCCAGCAGCCAGGAGAAGCCCTTCACCACCAGGGGCAGGATGCGCCAGTAGAACAGCAGGGCGGAGAGGGCGCTCATCACCAGTACCAGCGGCAGTGCACGGAAAGCGAGAATGAAATCGGCGCCGGGGCGGGTGGTCTCGAACGGGAGCGGCGGGCCCCCGAGATAACCGAACACAAAGGTGGCGCCGGCCCGGGTGGCCTCTTCCAACGCGCCGATGGCGCCGTTCAAGCCGACGAACAGTTCCCGGAACAGCGGCAGCTTCAGGAGCAGCAGCGCCAGGATCAGTTGCAACCCCAGGCCCACCAATACCGTGCGCACCGGCGGGGGCCGGCGTTCTTCCGCCAGCAGCCAGGCGATGGCGGTCAGGATCAACAGTCCGGCGAAACTCTGTAACATCCGCTTGGCTCCCCGTACGTTTGGGCAAAAAGTGTATTATGAAGCAGGTACTGATCGTTTCGCATCTTCACCTCCAACCAGTCGTAACGTCGCCATGATCCGATACACCATCCAACCCGCCTCCCTCGAAGCCCATCTGTTCCAGATCACGTTGCGGATCGAACGACCGGACCCGGCGGGACAGGTGGTCTGCATGCCGGCCTGGATCCCCGGCAGTTACATGATTCGCGATTTCGCCAAGCACGTGGTGACGCTGGCGGCGGAGTGTGCGGGCGCGCCGGT
>JBNKCL010000061.1:0-17099 GCA_050287725.1 Sedimenticolaceae bacterium | reverse complement strand
CCCGCTTTCTGGTCTACATGCCGTGGCTGAGTTCCGCCGGCATTTCGCAACGCATCGAGGAGGAGCAGGAGCGTCAGCGGCTGCGGGAGATCATCGAGACGGAACGCGAAGCCGCCGGCTGGACCGGCAATTTCATCGCCCGCACCGCGGCCGAGGGGATGGACCGCGAAACGCTGCGCTCGGATATGAATTTCCTGGTCCGCCTCTGGGAATCGGTTCGGGAACGCGTCGAAACCGCAAGCGTCCCGCAACAGATCCACGAAGATCTGCCGCTGTTCCTGCGCGCCCTGCGTGACCAGGTGGGGCCGGAGGTCGAAAAAATCCGCATCGACTCACGCGAGAGTTGGCTGCGGGCCACCGACTTTGCGCGCAAACTGATCCCGAACATCAATGCCATCATCGAATACTATCCGGGAGAACGTCCGATCTTCGACCTGTACGGGGTGGAGACCGAGATCCAGAAGGCGCTGGAACGCAAGGTCGAGCTGAAGTCGGGCGGTTACCTGATCATCGACCAGACCGAGGCGATGACCACCATCGACGTCAACACCGGCGCTTTCGTCGGTCACCGCAACCTGGAAGAGACCATCTTCAAAACCAACCTGGAGGCGGCCCAAGCCATCGCGCGGCAACTGCGACTGCGCAACCTCGGCGGGATCATCATCATCGACTTCATCGACATGATCGACGAGGAGCATAAACGCCAGGTGCTGCGCGCCATGGAGAAGTGTCTGGCAAAGGATCACGCCAAAACCCAGATCACCGAGGTCTCCGCCCTCGGCCTGGTGGAGATGACCCGCAAGCGCACCCGCGAATCGCTGGAACACATCCTGTGCGAACCCTGCTCCTGTTGCAGCGGCCGCGGCTCCCTGAAAACCGCGGAAACCACCTCCTATGAGATCTTCCGCGAAATCCTGCGGGAAGCCCGCCAGTTTGACGTAGAATCGTTGCTGGTCCTCGCTTCCCAAGAGGTGGTGGACCGCCTGCTGGATGAGGAATCCACCAATCTTGCCAACCTGGAAACGTTTATCGGCAAGACCATCAAGCTACAGGTGGAGGCACTCTACAGTCAGGAATATTTCGATATTGTGCCGCTGTAACGGAACCGAATGATTCGTATCCTACGCTCCTTCGCAGCCAAGGTTTGGCTCGCCCTGATTCTGCTCATCATTTTGAGCGCCATCGCCATTGGCGTGCTGCGTCTGCTGTTACCCATTGCCGAGGGATACCGGGTGGAGGCCCAGGAAATGGCCAGCCGGATGCTGGGACAGCCGGTACAGATCGCCGATCTCTCGGCACGCTGGCGCGGCTACGGCCCGGAGTTGGTCCTGAAGGATGTCCAACTCATGGATCGCGAAGGCAAGCGCCCGTTGTTGAACCTGGCCGAAGTCCATGTCGGCATCGGCGTCATCGATACCCTGCGCAGCGGCACCATTTCGCCGCGCGAGATCTCCTTTTACGGCGCCCGGCTCCTGATCAAGCATCGCTCGGACGGTGCCGTTTTGATCACCGGCCTGGAAGGTCTGAACCAGACCGGGGAAGCCGGCGGCGCATTACTGTTTCTACCCTTCCGTCTTGCTCTCCGCGAAAGCGAACTCTACTGGGAAAACCAGGCCATCGGCGCCGACCCGATACATTTCACCGACGTCTCAATCGAATTGACCAACGACGGCGAGCGCCACCAACTGGACGCCACTTTCGCGCTGCCCGGCCAGGGCGGCAAAAAAATGCAGCTGGCGGCGGATATCCGGGGCGAACTGCAGAGTCCGGGAGGCTGGTCGGGCGACTTCTACCTGCAAGGCGACCAACTTTCGATTTCGCAACTGCTGAGCGGACGGGTGCCGGAAGGCTACAGCATCGAACGCGGCACCACCGACATGAAACTCTGGAGCCACTGGAAAGAGGGACGTCTCACCGACATGCAGGGAGACGTACAGTGGCATCAATTGAAACTGACCGGCCCGGCGACGGAGGGGACACCGCAAAAGATACTGGAAATGAAGGAGCTGGGAGGCAAGTTCCAATGGCGCCGCAACCCCGACGGCTGGAGCCTGGATCTCGCGGATATCGCGCTTGAACATAACGGGCGGAGCTGGCCATCCTCCAACCTGAGCCTGGTGAGCCGCTACGACCCGGAAGGACGAATCCACCTGCGGGCGGGGGTCGATTTTCTCCGCCTCGAAGACCTGTTGGCGGTCATCGGAATGTTCCCGTTGCCCTCGGAAGAACTGGACCAAATCCTCGCCACCCTGCAACCGCAGGCCGACTTCCATTCTCTCCAGATCGAATTCGACGAAACCGACGACGCCCCTCGCTGGCGCGGCCGCGGGCGGGTGGAAAAACTCAACACCCAACCCTGGCTCGAGGCCCCCGGAGTGAAAAACCTGGCGGCGGAATTTCATCTGAACCAGGACGGCGGCGAATTGACGCTGCAAGGACAAAACGTCACCGCCACTTTTCCCAAGCTGTTCCGGGATCCCCTGCAGTTGGACGAGGCGGGAGGCCGGCTGCGATGGGAGCGGATACCGCAAGAGAACGGATGGCGACTGGAATCGAAGGAGCTGCTCGCCTCCAACCGGGACATCAAGACCCGCACCCGGTTATTGATGGAGATCTTTTCCAGCCCCGAGCACCCCGACTTTCTGGATCTCCAGACCGATTTCCGCGACGGCAACGTCAGTACCACCTCGCACTACCTGCCGGTGGGGATCATGCCGGATGACGTGGTGACGTGGCTGGACCGCAGTCTGGTCAGCGGCAAACTGATCAACGGCAGTTGCGTCTTTCGCGGACCCTTGCGGGACTTTCCGTTCGAGCAGCGCTCCAGCGGCCGTTTCGAGGTCCTGTTCGGGGTGGAGGACTTGATCCTCGACTATTGGCCGCAGTGGCCCCGATCGGAGGAGATCGACGCCGAGATCCGGTTTCTCAACAACCGTTTTGACGCCTGGATCGAGTCCGGGAAACTGTTAGAGAGCAACCTGCAAAACCTGCACGGCCGCATCGAACACCTCTCCGAGTCGTCGCCGTTTTTACTGAGCGGCAAGGTCGCCGGACCACTCCATGATGAACTGCGGTTGTTGGGGGAGACCCCTCTGTCCGATCGTTTCGCCCCGCTGGTGGAGGCGGTAAGCGCCGAAGGCGACGCCAAGCTGGAGCTGGACCTGGCCATCCCGCTGGGAGAAGGCAAGGCCCGCCTGAACGGCAAACTGGACCTTCAGGACGCCACCCTGCAGGTCAAGGGGTGGGAGTTGCCCATTACCGACCTGGCGGGTGAACTGCAGTTTGACGAAGAGGGTATCCATGCCAAGCAACTGGAGGGCCGCCTGCTGGAAGAGAAGGTCACGGCGGAGGTAAACCCGGCCCCCGGTCGCTCCGGCACCACCCGCGTCACCGCCAATACCACTCTTGCCAGCGCCAAGCTGGCGAAGCGTTTCCCCGATCTTGGGATCGGGGAGTTGCAGGGAAGCACGGCTTGGAACATCCAACTGGATATCCCCCCGTTGCGCGCCAAGGGAAAAACCGAACCGGTTGCGGTGCAACTCTCCTCCAACCTTAAGGGCATCCGAATCGATCAACCCGCCCCGCTCGGCAAAAGCGCGGGGGAAGAACGAAAGCTCACGGTTCAAACCCGACTCGGGGGCTCCGGCAACGAACCGCTACGTATCCGGTACGGAGATGTACTGGAGGCTTTGGTGCAGATGGAAAATACAGGTACGCCGCAATCCCGGCTCACGCGCGGCAATCTGCGGTTCGGAGGCGCAACGGCAAAATTACCGAAAGCGCCCGGCCTGTTGGTGGACGGACGGTTGGCGAAACTGCACATCGATCCGTGGCTGGCGTTAGTCAAATCCGGCAATACGGCCAGTTTGCCGCCGATAGCGTTACAGGGCTTGCAGATCGGCCGGCTGCGTTACGGGGATACGTTGCTGGAAGAGGTAACGCTCGACGCCAAAGGCGAGAAAAACGGCTGGGACGGGCGCATCGACAGCAAAACGATTACAGGAAACGTCCACATCCCGCTTCCCCTGAAGCATGGACCGGTGATCCTCCGGCTCGACCGACTCGACCTGGCGATCGATCCGGACAACCTGGCCGATATCCCGCAATCCGACCCGACCGCCTGGACCGACCCCCGCACGCTCCCGGGCATCGACCTGCAAAGCAAACAACTGCTGCTGAACGGAAGCCCATACGGTCCGCTGGAGATGGTGACCCGCCATACCCCGGACGGGTTGGAACTGGAGAAGATCTCCATCAACTCCGACCGCTTGGATTTTGCCGGCCACGGAGAGTGGATCGTCTTCAACGGCCGCTCCCAGACCGCCATCGATTTTAAAATGGAAACGGAATCCCTGGGGAAACTGCTGAAACACCTGGGCTTTGCACCCAACCTCCAGGGAGCGCCGGCCACCGTCGACGCCAGCCTGCGCTGGAGCGGCAACCCGCGCCAGTTCAGCAGCACCGATCTCAACGGCCGCCTGAAAATGGAACTGAAGAAAGGTCGTTTCCTGGAGGTGGAACCGGGCCTGGGCCGGGTGTTCGGGTTGCTGAACCTGGGCGCCCTGCAACGACGCCTCACCCTTGATTTCAGCGATCTGTTCAAAAAAGGATTCAGTTTCGACCTGATCGAAGGCTCTTTCCTGCTGGATGAAGGTGATGCCTACAGCAACAACCTCCATATCGAAGGTCCGGCCGCCGACATCGATATTTCCGGGCGTATCGGACTGGTGGATCACGACTTTGACCAGCACGCCACCGTCACCCCGAAGCTCACCGCCAGCCTGCCGGTGGCCGGCGCCATCGCGGGGGGGCCGGCGGTGGGCGCCGCGATCTATCTGGCCCAGAAGATCTTCGGCAAACAGGTGGACAAGGCCACCAGTACCCAGTACCTCATCACCGGATCCTGGGACAATCCCAGCATCACCAAGCAAGCGCAGGGGCTGGAGGGCCGGCTGTCGGGTATGTTTGGAAAAGAAGCCGAACCCGAAGAGGTGGAAATCCCCGCCCATGAAGAACCGCCGGCCCCGGATGGGCAACCACAGTAATCCCCGAAAAATAACGCCCGGCGGTTTCACCCCCCTCCCCATGAAATGGTATTCTGCCGCCGGTGCCGGCAGGGAAAGGCCCATTTGAATCCCGGCCGGCACACCCCCATCTTAACGACAGAAAGCACCGGGCACGAACCCCGAGACCCTGACCGCATGAACGAGAATTACCCGAAGATCGCGGCCATTCAAATGGCCTCAGGACCGAACGTCGACGCCAATCTGCTGGAGGTGGAAAAACTCACAATGGAGGCGGCGGCGGCCGGCGCCCGGCTGGTGGTGCTACCGGAAAACTTCGCCTTTCTCAGCAAAGATGAGCGGGAACTGCTGAAGATCCGGGAGCAGGACGGCAACGGGCCGTTACAGGATTTCCTGGCGCAACTGGCCAAACGCCACGCGGTCTGGCTGGTGGGAGGCACCATCCCTCTGACCGCCCAGGACCCGGACCGGGCACGCGCGGCCTGCCTCATTCTGGACGATCAGGGCCGACGAGTGGGCCGCTATGACAAGATCCATCTGTTCGACGTCCATGTGCCGGAAACCGATGAAAACTACCGGGAGTCCGCAAGCATCGAACCCGGTTCCGAGGTGTTGGTGGTGGACTCGCCGTTCGGACGGCTGGGGGTCGCGATCTGCTACGACCTGCGGTTCCCCGAGCTGTTCCGCAACCTGGCGGATCAGGGGGTGGAGCTGATCGCCCTTCCCGCCGCCTTCACCGCCGTCACCGGCAAGGCGCATTGGGAACCGCTGATTCGGACCCGCGCGATCGAAAACCTCTCCTACGTCATCGCCGCAGCGCAGGGGGGATTCCATGTGGGCGGACGCCAAACCCACGGCCAAAGCATGATCGTGGACCCCTGGGGCACCATTCTGGACCAGCTCCCCAAAGGTTCCGGCTTCGTGCTGGGAGAGCTGCACCTGGACCACTTGGCAAAAACCCGCCGCACCTTCCCCGTCCTCAACCACCGCCGCATCAAATGCAGTTGAACTGACGCTATGACCGACTCCCTCGATATTGCCCGCCAGACCATTCTCGTACCGGCCTCCCTGGAGGACCGGGATCTGGACCGGTTGCTGGGAGACCTGCTGGGTGGCGGCATCGACGCCGCCGACGCCTATTTTCAGACCAGCCGTCTGGAATCCTGGTCGCTGGAAGACGGCATCGTAAAAGACGGCTCCTTCAACATCGAGCAGGGAGTGGGGGTACGCGTCATCAGCGGCGAAAAGACCGGCTTCGCCTACACCGACGAGATCGAACGGGGAGCGCTGCTGGAGGCGGGCCACACCGCGCGCGCCATCGCCCAAGGCGGCGGCAAGGTCCCGGTCCGCATCCACGGGGTCCCCAGCCAACGCCGGCTGTACGACCCGATCAATCCGCTCACCACCCTGGGCGAACAGGAGAAGATCGAACTGTTGCTGCGGCTGGACGCCGAGGCACGCGCCCAGGACCCGCGCATCAAACAGGTCAACGTCAGCCTGGTGGCCGCCCACGACGTGGTGCTGATCGCGGCGGCGGACGGCTCCCTGAGCGGCGATGTCCGGCCTCTGGTGCGCTGCAACGTGCACGTGATCGCGGAACAAAACGGTCGACGGGAACAGGGCTCATCCGGCGGCGGCGCCCGCCAGCCGCTGACCTTTTTCCTGGACGCCGATCGCGCCCTCCACTATGCCCGCGAGGCGGCCCGTCAGGCCCTGACGAATCTGGAGGCCACTGCGGCCCCTGCCGGGGTCATGCCCGTGGTGCTGGGACCGGGTTGGCCCGGTGTGCTGCTGCACGAGGCGGTGGGTCACGGCCTGGAGGGGGACTTCATCCGCAAGGGCAGCTCCGCCTTCGCCGGACGTCTGGGTCAACGGGTGGCGGCCCCCGGCTGCACCGTGGTGGACGACGGCTCCCTCCCCGGCCGGCGCGGTTCGCTCAATATCGATGACGAGGGAACCCCTTCCCAGCAGACGGTATTGATCGAAGACGGCATCCTCAAGGGTTTCATGCAGGACCGCCTCAATGCCCGCCTGATGGGCATGGCCCCCACCGGCAACGGCCGGCGGGAATCTTACGCCCACCTGCCGTTGCCGCGCATGACCAACACCTACATGCTCCCCGGCGACCACCACCCGGAGGAGATCCTGCGCTCGGTGAAAAAGGGGCTGTATGCGGTGAACTTCGGCGGCGGCCAGGTGGATATCACCTCCGGCAAATTCGTCTTCTCCGCCAGCGAGGCCTACCTGATCGAGGACGGCCGGGTCACCCGGCCGGTGAAGGGCGCCACCCTGATCGGTAACGGTCCGGAGGTGCTGACCCGGGTCAGCATGGTGGGCAACGACCTGCAACTGGACGAAGGGGTCGGCGTCTGCGGCAAGGAGGGACAGAGCGTGCCGGTAGGGGTGGGGCAACCCACCCTGAAGGTGGACCATCTCACTGTCGGCGGCACCAGTGCCTAAGCGAGCGAACGGGAAACCCATGCAACAGGCAGAAGAAATCAGAAAGCGCCAGGCGGAACTGGAACAGAAGGTGACCGAGCTGTTGGCGGAGGCCAAGCGGCAGGGGGCGGACGCCGCCGAGGCGGGCGTCAGCCACAGCAGCGGACTGGCGGCTACGGTTCGCATGGGCGAGGTGGAGACCATCGAACATACCCGTGACGGCGGCATCGGAGTGACCGTTTACTTCGGCCAACGCAAGGGTTCCGCCAGCACCACCGACCTCACCCCGGCGGCGCTGCAGGAAACGGTGCGAGCCGCCTGCAACATCGCCCGCTACACCGGCGAGGATGAGTATGCGGGGCTGGCCGATGCCGACCGCATGGCCCGCGAACAGCCCGACCTGGATCTCTTCCACCCCTGGGCGCTGCCGGTGGAGGACGCTATCGAGATCGCCAAGAGCTGCGAGGCGGCCGCCCGCGCCCTGGACCCGCGCATCAGCAATTCCGAAGGGGCCACCCTCAGCAGCCACAGCGGCACCTACGTCTACGGCAACAGCCACGGTTTCCTCGGCGGTTATCCCACCAGCCGCCACAGCCTGAGTTGCGCCGTGATCGGCCAGCAGGACGACTCCATGCAGCGGGACTACTGGTATACGGTGGGCCGGGCGGCGGCGGATCTGGAGGCCCCGGAGCAGGTGGGCCGCCGGGCGGCGGAGCGCGCCATCGCCCGCCTGGGCGCGCGTTCTATCGGCACCTGCGACTGCCCGGTGATCTTTCAGGCGGAGGTGGCGGTCTCGCTCCTGCGCAGCCTGATCGGGGCGATCCGCGGCCCCGCCCTCTACCGCCAGGCGACTTTCCTGCTGGATCACCTGGGAAAACAGATCTTTCCGGAGTTCGTCCATATTCACGAAAACCCGCTACTCCCGCGCGGCCTCGCCAGCGCCCCGTTCGACAACGAAGGGGTGGCCACCACCCCCCGCGACATCGTGCGGAACGGGGTGCTTGAGGGCTATGTGCTGGACAGCTACTCCGCCCGCAAGCTCGGGATGGAGACCACCGGCAACGCCGGCGGGGTGCGCAACCTCACCATCGACCCCGGCCCCCTGGATCTGCCGGGGCTGCTGGGGGAGATGGGAACCGGCCTGCTGGTAACCGAGATGATGGGGCAGGGAGTAAACATCGTGACCGGCGACTACTCGCGCGGCGCCGCCGGCTTCTGGGTGGAGGGAGGCGAGATCCGCTACCCGGTGGAGGAGATCACCATCGCCGGCAACCTGCAGGAGATGTTCCGGCAACTGCGCGCAGTGGCCAACGACGAAGAGCGCCGCGGCAGCATTCGTACCGGTTCCTGGCTGCTCGAACGCATGACCGTAGCCGGTAACGGTTAAAGCGACGCCTTACTTCTCCCCGGTATCCGGCGCGCAGCGCGACGACCGGGTCGACGGCGGCAATTCCAGTTCCTTGAAGACGGTCCGTCGCACCTCTGTCTGCCGGCGCAGCCAGGGTTGTCCGCGATCCGCATATTCAAGGCTGGAGGCGAGGATATCGACGCCGTACTGCAGGTCTCCGATCTCCTCCTTGGCCTGAATACGCCAACGCTTCTGCTCCTCGGGCAGATCCGCATGGAAGTAAATGAGGTCGAGCAACAGCGGAAACCGCTGCCAATATCGCTCTGTCGGGATATCCTCAAGCAGATCCCTCATCTGCGTGCGCGCGCCCGCGCGATCGTTTTGTTCCCAGCGGGACCACGCCAACGCCTGACGCAGTTCGCTCTCCATCATGCCCCCCTCCGGCAGGTGCTCCCGTATCAGCGCTTCCGCCTCCGGGAAACGCCCGCTGTCGAGCAACAACCACGCCAACGCCTTTACGCCATAGGGGTAGGTATATGCCTTCAATCCCGCCCGCAATTCGGCTTCGGCGCCGGAAACATCCTGTTCCTGGTACAACAACCGTGCAATCTCCTGATGGTCCACGGCAATCTGATAGGGGTGTTGTTCCTCGAGCTCGGCGCGCACCGCAATCGCCTCACGCAGTGGCGCGATCTGCTCCGCCACCGGCGATTCACCAACCCGCCAATGTATCTCCTCCAGCACCTCCGCCAGACGATAACGCTCCTCTCCCCGCAAGGCCCGCAACTCCGGCAACAGGTCGCCGAACCCGGCCAGCGCACGGTCCGGATCGCC
This sequence comes from Sedimenticolaceae bacterium, assembly GCA_050287725.1. GTDB lineage: Bacteria > Pseudomonadota > Gammaproteobacteria > Chromatiales > Chromatiaceae > CBFDBF01. Next base: position 7,454 of record JBNKCL010000061.1, on the reverse strand, counting down.
GGTTCGAATCAGTGCGATGCGAATATCCAACCGCCGCAGATCATCCGCGGGGAAAGTCTCGGCTATCTTCCACGCCTGCTGATAGCGGTTATGCGCAAGCTCGTCGTTCCCTTCCTCATCCTCCGCCCAATTGGCGGCGGCCATCAGAATCTGCCAACGATCCTCCGGAGTTTTGGCATTGGCCAGCTCCGTATCCCAATCCTGCTGCGGCATCTTCACATCGGAAGAAGGCGTAACCAACTCGGCCAACACCTGCCGGACCGGCACCAACGGCGTAACGGCGATCAGGGGAAGGACCATCACCGCGATATAGATAGCCAGGCCCAATAGGGTTTCCCAGGTACGCGGGGCTCTGGCCGCAACCAGCGGCAACAGCATCCGGACATCCTGCAGACGACGATGAAAGTTTTTCAGCGTCTTATCGGGCAACTGATGCATGGCAGTCAGGATTGCCTTGGGAGCGGCCTCCCGGCCGACAGCGCCGATCCGCGCGGCAAGCCGGAACTGCCGCCACATGGTCCGCAATATAACCGCCAGAACGATGGCGAGCGCCAACAGCACATGGCTGTCGAGCCACAACCCCAGAGCGGCGAGCCCCACGATGCTGGCCAGGAAGAACACAAAACGCAAAAACGGCCAACGGGCGAACAGAAAAAGCTCGACGATCCGGCCTCCGTCAAGCGGGATCAGCGGCAGCAGGTTAAACAGGTTCAGAAGCAGCGCGAACAGACCGAGCTGCAGCAACAGCGTATTGGGGGGAGTGGCGGCCAGCGCCGCATACAGACAGATCACCGCAATCACCAGACCGGGCGCCGGCCCGGCCAGCAGCACGAACAGTCTGGCCCAGGGCCCGGCATCGTCTTTGCGGCCGCTGGCCACGGCGCCGAGCAGCGGCAGCACCAGCACCTGAACATTGCGATGTCCGGTCGCGCGCATGGCCAGGGCATGGCCGAACTCGTGAAACAGCAGCACCAGCAACAGCAGCGCCGCCATCTCCCAGGAAAAGAACAGACCGAAGGCCACGATTCCGATCACTGCGCTGACGGCGAACAGCACCGACTTGCCGGTACGACTGAACGCGCCCCCGCCGATTATTTTTTCGTTGATATGGTAGGCCCGCAAGTCCGCCGCGATGCGCGCTTCCGCGGATTCGTTCCCCGTCATCCGGGGCAATTTCGCCAGCCGCCGGTGACCCGCAATCATGTTGCGCAAAAAACCGCGGGCTCCGCCCGGCGTCAGACGCACCGTTCCTTGATCCGCCGACTCGGCAAAGCCGATGTTGCGCCAATGATCGAGCAACTGCCGCAGGATGCCGTCGTCATAACGCCGCACCTGCTCCGCATCCGCGACGATTTCCGATCCGGCATCTGCAACCCGTCGCTGATGCAAATCCCACTGATCGGCAATACTGTTCAGGTAGCCGTCATCCAACAGATAACCGTCCGGCATCGGCAGATACTGGTACTGCTTCCGATTCACCGTCACCAACATACGCCCGTCGGCCAGCAGCGTCTGAAAACTCACGCCGGCCGTGGCTCCGGGTTCCGGGATATCGGATGGATGGATGCCGGCGACACAACCGGTCGCGCGATGGAAATAGCGGTGACTGTAAATCGGCTCCGGATCGCCGCTGCGAAGCATCGGCCGGGTCCGGAAGCTGCCGATGTACTCGAAGCCGAGCTCCTCGAGTGCGGGCGCGGTCTCTTCGAGAATCAGACGAATATCGGAAGGTATCTCCGCGCGTGTAATCGACGTTGCTTCGGGGTTTCCGAAACGCATACGCCGCAACAACGCATAGGTGTACAGGCGTTGACCCAGAACGATGGCTGCCAGCAAACCGATCGCCACTGCGATCGCCAAAGGCAGATTGGAGTAATATTCCATATCGATCAGCGGTTCCGGCAACGCCTTTCCGAAAACCGGTTACCGCTCTGCTGCAGCACCGCCCGATTCATCGGCAACTCAGGATTGATCCGGTTTCGGAGATGGCGGCGGCTCGGGCGCCGCCTTTGGTTCCTTTTGCTGATCTTGCTGCAGAAACTCCTTCAAATCGTAACGCAGCCAAGGATAGAGAGGCGCTCCGTCTTCGGGACGCGAGATGGCAAACCAGAAATAGGTGGCGCGCGCCACCCGGTTGGTCAACTCTTTACCGTCATCGAACCTCTTGGTCGCTATCAACACATGCCAGATAACCAGCAGCCCGATTAGACTCGGCAACAGACAAAACCCGATTACAAAACCTTTAAAAAGTCCCCGCGCAAAACCGGGGCTTTCCCTTCTGTCGTATCGCACCAGATACCCCTTTGAGGTTATCCACCTCCTCAAGCATTTCACCCCAATCCATTCGGGAAAACGGCATGCACGGGACCCGCACCGCTATCATGCCTCCTGACGAACCTACCTTCTGGTCGTCTTCTTCTTCGCCGTACTCTTTTTTGCCGCGCTTTTTTTGGCGGTACTCTTTTTGGGAGCGGTCTTTTTCGAGGCGGTCTTCTTGGGCGCAGCTTTTTTGACGGTCGTTTTTTTCGCTACGGTTTTCTTTACGGCACTCTTCTTGGGAGCGGCCTTCTTCGCCGTGGTTTTCTTGGGCGCGGCCTTTTTGGCGGTCGTTTTCTTCGCTACGGTTTTCTTTACGGCACTCTTCTTGGGCGCGGCCTTTTTGGCGGCGCTCTTCTTGGACGCCGCTTTCTTTACGACCTTCTTCTTTTTGACGACGCCTTTTTTCACGGCACTTTTCTTGGCAACACTCTTCTTGGGCGCCGCCTTTTTCGTCCCGGCCTTTTCTGCCGCACCCCGCTTCGGTGCCTTCTCCTCTATCACCGGAGCCGGCGCCTCCACCACCATGGGCATCGGCTCCGGTTCCGCGATCGCGTTCACGGCGATCGGCTCGACCGATACCGGCGGCTCTTCTACCGGAACCGTCTCCACCACCGTCGGCGGCGCTTCCTCGATTACGTTACAAAGCGCCCGGCTCACCTCATCCACCCCGCCTACCGCCTCGATTTGACGCAGCTTGCCGTGTAACCGGTAGTACTGAATCAGAGAGGCGGTTTGCTGCTCGTAGATCTTCAGCCGGTTGGTGAGAGTCACTTCATTGTTGTCTGCACGGTGCCGCAGACGACCGCCGCACTCATCGCAAATCCCGTCTACCAGAGAGGGATGAGAATAGATGTTGTAGTTCTGACCGCAGGAGACGCAGATCCTGAGCCCCTCCAGGCGCTCCATGATGAGGTCGGCGTCCACTTCCAGTAACAACACCAGATCCAGCGGCAAACCCAGTTCGTCGAGCAGGACATCAAGCACATCCGCCTGGTGGGTGGTGCGCGGAAATCCGGCCAGGAAAAATCCCTGGCGCACATCTTCCCGGCTCAGGCGCTCCCGCAATACCGTAAACAGGACATCGTCCGGTACGTGTTGGCCGAGATCCAAAAAAGGTTTGGCCTGCTTACCCGCCTCGGTTCCCTCCTGTGCCGCATCCCGGATCATGTCCGCGATCGTCAGGAGCGCCAAACCGTAGTGGGAGGCCAGCTTCCTGGATTGCGTTTCCTTACCGGACCCCGGGGGACCAAGAAGAGCGATTCTCATGCCGGCTCCTGTGTTTTTCGCAATTGCTATCGGTATCGGTCCACGTCCGGCCCCGGAATCCCCGGAATCACCATCCGCCCCCTGACCTTGAGGAAGCCCCGATGCAAACCCTCCCTGCCGCGGTAAAATTTAGGAGTTGGCGCAAAAACAAACACTTATCGCCGCTCCTGGCCTCCTTCGCAGACAGGGGTTCTCTCCGGGATTCCTTTCTGTTCTCCAGCAATCCCCGGTCATCCGCCCCAGCCCCGGATACCGGGAAAAACGTCGGCCGATAGAGTTATCCGATAATCACCCCAAAGTCAACGCAGCCGTGAAACGGGGCCGATTTTGGGATATTCTTCCACCCTCCTGCAGATTTTCGGCTAAAGTACCGCCCCGATGTCCCAGATTCCCGATATTACCGAGCGCGAAAAATGGATCGTCCAGACCACGTTACGAGAACGCTATGGTCGGGATGTCGAGCTGCAGATCGCCGACAGCGAGATCCGGCTGCGCCCCTCCGACCGAACCCTCACCGAGTGCCCGCTGTTTTATTGGGAGGACGGAGAGTGCCATTTCATCGTACTCAAGACCGGCGACAGCCTCTACCGCTGCCAGTTCTACTACCGGCTCTATCAGCAGTACGGCACCAATATCCCGGAGTATGACAACCTGGCGGAGTGCGTCGTCTCGCTGCTTCAGGTGCAGGCGGATTACGAGGCGAAGGAACGGGGTGATCTGTAATATTCGCGCCAAAGAAATGGAATAGCCTTAACCGTAATATTATCGTCAGGGAGCATTCACGTGAGCAAAAAGAACGCCTTCTACGCCCAATCCGGCGGGGTGACCTCCGTCATCAACGCCTCCGCCTGCGGCGTTATCGAAACCGCGCGCCGACACAGTGACCGGATCGGCAACGTATATGCCGGCCGCAACGGCATCATCGGCGCCCTGCTGGAGGAGCTCATCGACACCGGTCAGGAGAGCGACGCCGCGATTGCCGCCTTGCGCCATACCCCTTCCGGCGCCTTCGGCTCCTGCCGCTACAAGCTCAAGGGATTGGACACCAACCTGCGGGAGTACGAACGGCTGATCGAGGTGTTCAAGGCGCACGATATCGGATACTTCTTTTATAACGGCGGCGGCGACTCGGCCGACACCTGCCACAAAATCTCCCAGCTCTCGGAGAAGATGGGGTACCCGATCCAGGCGATCCACATCCCCAAGACGGTGGACAACGACCTGCCCATCACCGACAACTGCCCCGGTTTCGGTTCGGTGGCCAAATACATCGCAGTCTCCACTCGCGAAGCCAGCTTCGACGTCCGCTCCATGGCCAAGACCTCCACCAAGGTGTTCGTGCTGGAGGTGATGGGCCGGCATGCCGGCTGGATCGCCGCGGCCGGCGGGCTGGCGGCGGACGAAACCACCGAGTTGCCGATCCTGATCCTGTTCCCCGAGATCGTGTTCGACCAGGAGCGCTTCCTGGCCCGCTGCCGGGAGAGCGTTGAGAAATACGGTTATGTGATCGTGGTGGTCTCGGAAGGAGCCAAATGGCCCGACGGCCGGTTCCTGGCGGAACAGGGAACCCGCGACGCCTTCGGGCACGCCCAGTTGGGCGGCGCCGCCCCGGTGGTGGCCAATATGGTCAAAGAGGCGCTGGGTTACAAATACCACTGGGCGGTGGCGGACTATCTGCAGCGGGCGGCCCGGCATCTCGCCTCCCGGGTGGATGTGGAACAGGCCTATGCGGTGGGCAAGGCGGCGGTGGAGTTCGCCCTGGCCGGGGAAAACGCCGTGATGCCCGCCATCCTGCGCACCTCCAACGAACCTTATGCCTGGGAGATCGGCAAGGCCCCGCTGGCGGAGGTGGCCAACGTAGAGAAAATGATGCCGCCGGAATTCATCTCCGAGGACGGCTTCGGCATCACCGACGCCTGCCGGGAGTATCTGCTGCCGCTGATCCAGGGGGAGGATTATCCGCCCTATGTGAACGGCCTGCCGCAGTACGCAACGTTGCAGAACGCGCCGGTTCCGAAGAAGCTGGCGGGTGGTTTTGAAATAAAGTAATCTCCGTATAGAAAAATTCAGGGGGCATTTCTGCCCCCTTTGCTTATCATCGGCAGGTTACAATGAATGCCCCCGGTACAATCGGGGCAATTGGGGTCGGCTCTGCCCCATTTTCGGGGAAATATCGCGAACCCGCGAGTGAATGGAGCACGGGGAAAACCCCACGGTACAGAGGCGGCCGGCATCCGGCCCCACGATTTTGCATTGATTCCGAGACTTCGCTTAGCAATAAAGAGGAGAACCCCCAAATGACCATCGGACTGATTTTTGCCCTGGTCTGCGGCGCCGCAGCATTGGCCTACGGCATCGTTTCCAGGAAATGGATCCTGCAACAGCCGGAAGGCAGTGACCGCATGAAGGAGATCTCAGGCGCGATCCAGGAAGGCGCCAAGGCCTACCTGAACCGGCAGTACACCACCATCGCCATGGTGGGCGTTCTGCTGTTCGTCGTCCTGTTCATCGCCCTCGGCGCTGCCACCGCCATCGGCTTCGCCATCGGCGCCCTCCTGTCCGGGGCCGCCGGTTTCATCGGCATGAACATCTCGGTCCGCGCCAACGTGCGCACCGCACAGGCGGCTCACGACGGTCTGAACGCGGCGCTGCAGATCGCCTTCCGCGGCGGCGCCATCACCGGCCTGCTGGTGGTGGGGCTGGGTCTGCTGGGCGTGGCAGGCTACTTCACCATCCTCACCGTGCTGGGTCTTGAGCAGAGCCATATCCTGCACGCCCTGGTGGGCCTCGGCTTCGGCGGCTCGCTGATCTCCATCTTCGCGCGACTGGGCGGCGGCATCTTCACCAAGGGCGCCGACGTGGGCGCCGACATCGTGGGTAAGGTGGAAGCGGGCATCCCCGAGGATGACCCCCGCAACCCGGCGGTGATCGCGGACAACGTGGGCGACAACGTGGGCGACTGCGCCGGCATGGCGGCCGACCTGTTCGAGACCTACGCCGTGACCGTGGTCGCCACCATGCTGCTGGGCAGCCTGGTGGTACAAAGCGATGGCGCCATCATCTATCCGTTGGTGCTGGGCGGCGTCTCCATCATCGCCTCCGTGATCGGCACCTTCTTCGTCAAGGCGCGCGAGGGCGGCAAGATCATGAACGCCCTCTACCGCGGGCTGATCGTGGCCGGCGTCATCGCCGCCGTGGTCTTCTATCCGGTCACCGCCATGATCATGGGCGAGAGCTTCACTCTGGACGGCAACGTCGTTTCCTCCATGAACCTCTACTACGCCTCCCTGATCGGCCTGGTGCTGACCGCCGCCATGGTAGTGATCACCGAGTACTACACCGCCACCGAATTCAAGCCGGTGCGGCATATCGCCGAGGCCTCCACCACCGGTGACGGCACCAACGTCATCGCCGGGCTGGGCGTCTCCATGAAGTCCACCGCCGCCCCGGTGCTGGCGGTCTGCGCCTCTATCTGGGGCGCCTACGAGCTGGCCGGCCTCTATGGTATCGCCATCGCCGCCACCTCCATGCTCTCCATGACCGGCATCATCGTCGCCTTGGACGCCTACGGCCCCATTACCGACAACGCCGGCGGCATCGCCGAAATGGCCGAACTTGACGACAAGATCCGCGGCATCACCGACCCGCTGGACGCCGTGGGTAACACCACCAAGGCGGTTACCAAAGGCTACGCCATCGGCTCCGCCGGTTTGGCTGCACTGGTGCTGTTTTCCGACTACACCCACAGCCTCGAAAACCATCTGGGACACGCCGTCAATTTCGACCTCTCCAACCACATGGTACTGATCGGACTGTTCATCGGCGGCCTGGTCCCCTTCCTCTTCGGCGCCATGGCGATGGAAGCGGTC
>JBNKCL010000060.1:0-4803 GCA_050287725.1 Sedimenticolaceae bacterium | reverse complement strand
CGGTGCTCGAGGGGCATACCGACTCCATCGGCACCGATGCCTACAACCAGGGCCTGTCCGAGCGTCGCGCTCAGTCCGCCGCCCGCTATCTGATCCAGAAGGGCGTAAGCTCCTCCATGATCACGACGGTTGGCAAGGGTGAGAGAGAGCCGGTCGCTGACAACTCTACTCCCGCGGGTCGCGCCAAGAACCGCCGTGTAGAGATCTACGCGAAATAAGTTCAGCTCCAAGAGCTTTACTGAAAAAGGCCAGCGTAAGCTGGCCTTTTTTTTGCGGTTTTTTCTACCGCTCTTTTTCGTTATCCCGGCGCAGGCCGAGATCCAGAGAAAACCCGGATACCCGTAATTGTGGGAGCCCGGTCCTCCGGGCGATGGGGTAGACCGCCTTTTCGCCCAGAGGACCGGGCTCCTGCAAGAGCTCTTTCCCCGCTGGCGGGGAGGGGTAGAGTGGGGAGTCGAAAAGAAATTGATATGATTGCGTCTTTCGTTGCAAGAACGAATGAATAAAAGGTCTCTTCATTGTGTTGACGACAAAACTGCCGGTACTGGGAGTGGTCGCATACAGCGGCACCGGCAAGACCACTCTGCTGATACATCTGATCTCGCTGTTGCGGGCGCACGGTCTGCGGGTGGGCGTGATCAAACATACCCACCACGATTTCGACGTCGACCGTCCCGGCAAAGACAGCTACGAACTGCGCCGCGCGGGGGCCGAGGAGACGCTGCTCGCCTCCGGTCGCCGCTGGGCCTTGATGGTGGAGACCGGCGGGGAGGGCGATCCCGATTTGTCGCAACTGCTGGCGCGGATGGATCTGCGCAAGCTGGATCTGGTGCTGGTGGAAGGCTTCAAGCACGAACGGTTTCCCAAGATCGAACTGCATCGTCCCAGTCTGGGGAAACCGCTGCTGTTTCCGGATGACCCGGACGTGATCGCGGTGGCGACGGACGGTCCGCTCGGCCGGGAGACGCAACTGCCGTTGCTGGATCTCAACGACCCTCAAGCGATTGCCGAGTTTCTTTTGGCGCATCTGCCGGGAGTGTCTCTCTGATTTGGGTAAACCGCCGTCTCGCTATTGTGGGAGCCCGGTTCACCGGGCGATGGGTCAGGCCACTTTTCGCCCAGAGGACTGGGTTCCTACAGGGATCGCAAGAGGGTGGAGGGAAATCTTTCCAGGGGTGTTATTCTAATAAGCGGTCTGAATGATCCGGTCGAGGTAAACATGGGCATGAAACGGGAACTGGTACGTTATTACCGCTGGTTACGGCGTTACGGCTACAACGACTCCCACAGCGGCAACGCCTCGGTGCGGATGGGCAAGCGGTTCTGGATTACCCCCACCGGCTGTTGCGCCGACACCCTGCGGCCGAAGGATTTGATCGAATGCCCGGTAAACGGCCCCTGTCCGGAGGGCGCCTCCGGCGACGCGGCGCTGCATCAGCGGGTCTATCAGGAGAACGGCGACGTCGGGGCGGTGTTGCACAGCCACGGCCCATACAGCGTGGCGGTGACCCTGAACGGGGAGGAGTTCGTACCGCCCGACTTCGAGGGCCACTACTACTTCCCCAGCGTACCGGTGGCGACCGTCCCGTATGAGGACTACTGGCGGGATGCGCCGGCGGTGGTGGCGGGGATCCTGACGCAGCACCCCATCATGGTGGTGCGCGGGCACGGCGTCTACAGCGCTGGCGCCAGTCTCAATCTGGCCTATAAATGGACCTGTTCGCTGGAACTCTCCGCCAAGACCGCGGTGATCGCCAAACAGGCCGGCACTTTATAATTTGTCATTCCGGCCAAGAGTCAGTGCCGGACTTGATTCGGTGCCGGAATCCAGAGAAAAAACACCGGTTGTATCGAACGTGGGAACCCGGTCCCCGGGCGATTGATGGGACCACCCTTTCGCCCAGAGGAGTGGGCTCCTACAGAAACTCTGATTCCCACCCGCAAGCGGGAGCTTCTCTTATTCCCTCCCCGCAAGCGGGAAGCTTCTCTTATTCCCTCCCCGCAAGCAGGGAGGGTCAGGGTGGGGAGTCAAATCAAAAGAACTATTTCTCGGCCGACAGGTAGCAGACCCAGCCGGCATCCCCTTCCGCTTTTTTCACCGGCTTGAACTCGCCGTCCGGCTCCCCGTCCTTGTCCCATCCCTGCCAATAGACGGTCACGTTCCTGAAACCCGCCTCCAGCAGCAGATCCCGCAACTCCGGCAGGGTCCAGAAGCGCCAGTCGTAACTGAATGCCCGCTTCAGATGCGAGCCGTCCCGGAATTTGAAGTGGATGTGGCACAGCAGCCCGTTGTTGACCGGATCGAAATGGTCATGCTCCCAGATGTAGGTGAAGCCGCCTTCTTCGACCTTGCGTTTCTCCCGCAGGGCGCGGAAGGAGTCGTAACCGCCGTAGGCATCCATAAACAGGACCCCGTCCTTCGCCAGCGCGGAGTGCACCCGGCTGAAATAATGCTTCAGGGCTGCGCGTTCCTTGAACATCCAGTAACTGAAGTTCATGGCCAGGATCATTTCGGGAGGATCGGTCTCCGCCGTCAGTACATCCGCCTGCAGCAGTTCCACCCGCTCACGCTGATTCCCGGTCAGCTTGCTCAGGTTGTGTTCGGTGCCCCATGCCAGCACCTCGGCATCGATATCGACCCCGATGGCGCGGTTGCTTTTGCGGCGGCGCACCCATTCGCAGCAGACATTTGCGGTACCGCAAAAATCCTCGCGCAGCAGGTTGGCCCGGCGGCCGCGCAGGGACTTGAAGGTGGCGTCTACGAAATCGATCTCGGACGGGGCATGTTGAACCGACAGTTCATAACAGTGGTGCGGGTCCGCTTTTTGTGCCAGCGTATGTTGTTGCTTGCGTCTCTTCTTTTTGTCCTTCTTGTCGCCCATGCTTGCTACCCGATACGAATGAAAAACAGAGATTCGGAAACTATACGCGAAATTTATTTCAAATGCGTGATCCTTCCGGCGCGTTTTTTCATTGAACCGTTTACCGTAAGGAACGGCAGGTAAAGTACAATCAATCACCATCTTCAATGATAAGAAACCGAATGTGATCGCCGAAACCATACAACAAGAGATGATCGAGCTGCGCCGGGAGCTGCATCGCAACCCCGAATTGAGCGGCCGGGAAACGCGAACCGCCGCCCGGGTGTGTGCGGTGCTGGACCGGTTGGGTATCTCCTACCGGTCCGGGGTGGCGGGCACCGGGGTGCTGGCCGAGATCGCGGGGCGGCAGTCGGGCCCCGGCATCGTCCTGCGGGCCGATATGGATGCCCTGCCGGTGCAGGAGCAGACCGGCCTGCCGTTCGCCTCCGCGACCACGGGGGTGATGCACGCCTGCGGTCACGACGGCCATGTGGCCATGCTGCTGGGGGCGGCCATGGAGCTGATGGTCGGTGAGCCGCCGCCCTTGCCGGTGCGGTTGCTGTTTCAGCCGGCGGAAGAGACCGCCGAAGGCGCCCGGGAGATGATCCGGGCCGGTGCGTTGAAAGATGCGGCGCTCATCTTCGGCGGCCATCTGGATGTCCGTACCCCGGTGGGCGTCATCACCGTGGGGGAGGGAGTGATGGGGGCCGCCTACGACAGCTTCCGGATTGAGATCACCGGCCGCGGCGGGCACGCCGCCCGCCCCCACGAGGCGATCGACGCCCTGGCGGCCGGCAGCGCCATGGTGCAGGCGATTCAGGGCCTCGGATCGAATCCGGGCGATCCGGCCCGGCCGGCGGTGATCACCGTGGGCCGCTTCCAGGCCGGCAGCGCCCCCAACGTCATCGCCGGCACCGCCCTGCTGGAGGGCTCCATTCGCACCCTGGCGCAAGATCAGCGGGCGGCGCTGCACCTGAGCGTCCGGCGGGAGGTGGAGGCTGTAGCGACGCGCTATGGCGCACAGGTGCAGCTCCAGTTCCAGGAGCGGGCTCCGGTCCTGATCAACGAGCCGGAGCCCACGGCCCTGGCGCGCGAGGCGGCGGTTGCAGTGGCGACCGAAACGGGGATCCGGGGGGTCTCCGAACCCAATATGGGGAGCGAGGATTTCGGCTACTACCTGGAGCGGGTGCGCGGCTGTTATGTGCGCTTCGGCGCCGCACCGGGGTCCGGGGAGTTCTGTCCTTCCCACTCCGGCCGGTTCGACTTCGATGAACACGCCCTGGCCGTCGGCGCCGCCTACTTCGCCGACGTGGCCCGCCGGGCCGGGCAGTGGGTCCAGGCGGGCGGGGAGTGGCGAAAACAGTCCTAAACACGGTGATGGCGGCCTTATCCGGCCCTGAAACCCGCTTCAACATTGCGCCCGATGCCGATCTGGTTTACCCTTGCGCCTCTTTTCCGGAGAGGTGTCCGAGCGGCTGACAAAATCGCGTAAGCGATTTTGCACGACCGAAGGGAGCCCGAAGGGTGACGGGCAGGAGGCCCGTCATTTACGAGCACGCCGCGTGCTCCCTGCGCCAGAAGCAGGCTCGTCACGGATGGCGAAATACAATCAGTTCTGGAGAGGTGTCCGAGCGGCTGAAGGAGCACGCCTGGAAAGTGTGTGTACGTTAATAGCGTACCGAGGGTTCGAATCCCTCCCTCTCCGCCAGCAAAACCGAAAGGGGTCCCAATGGGACCCCTTTTGTTTTGTTTGACGCGGATCGGGAGAGCTTGGATTCGAACCCGAGGAAATCAAAACAGGTGGTTCGACCAGGAGCGGCAAAGCCGCGACGAAGCACGAGCCGCGCAGTGGCGAACCCCTCCCTACGAATCAAACTCGATCGGTGATTGCCGCTGGGTGTTGACGTGCAGGGTGAACACATCCGGTCGCGCGTAGTGTCCG
>JBNKCL010000059.1:0-1883 GCA_050287725.1 Sedimenticolaceae bacterium | reverse complement strand
CGGGTACACGCCCGCGGCAACCAGGCCGGCAACGTGGGCCATGTCGACCATCAGGTAGGCGCCAACCTTGTCGGCGATTTCGCGGAACTTGGCCCAGTCCATGATGCGGCTGTAGGCGGAGAAACCGGCCACGATCATCTTCGGCTTGTGCTCGTTGGCCAGCCGTTCCACCTCGTCGTAGTCGATCTCGCCGGTCTCCGGATTCAGGCCGTACTGCACGGCGTGGTAGAGCTTGCCGGAGAAGTTGGGCTTGGCGCCGTGGGTCAGGTGACCGCCGTGGGCCAGACTCATGCCGAGCACCGTATCCCCCGGCTGGCACAGCGCCATGTAGACCGCGGCGTTGGCCTGGGAGCCGGAATGGGGCTGCACGTTGGCGTAGTCGGCGCCGAACAGCGCCTTGGCGCGGTCGATGGCCAGCTGCTCGGCGATGTCGACGTATTCGCAGCCGCCGTAGTAACGCTTGCCGGGGTAGCCCTCGGCGTACTTGTTGGTCAGGACCGAACCCTGGGCCTGCATCACCCGCGGGCTGGTGTAGTTCTCGGAGGCGATCAGTTCGATATGCTCCTCCTGCCGGCGCTCCTCGGCCTGGATGGCACCCCAGAGCTCGTCGTCATAACCTTCAATCTGCATATCTTTGCTGAACATGGAACCACTCCCCGCGGGAAAAAGGGGGTATTTTATCAGTACCGCGCCCTGTCTGCCCATCCGTAACCCCCGAAAATCGGGGCTACACTTGAAACAATATCTCTCATGGCAATCTGGAATCGAATCCCTTATGAAAACGACCGTTATTCTCAGCTCCGCACTGCTGATCGTAGCCCTCTCCCTGCCGGTACAGGCAGCCCAGCGTTGGGAAAACCGCAATGATCAGCAACAACTGCAATCCCTGGTGGACGAACTGCGCAGCCTCACCGAGCAGGCCCGCAACCGGCGGTATGCCGACCGCCAACTGATCGCATCGCTGGAGGAGCTGATCGCACGCTACGATCGGCCATGGCAAAACCAACTTCTGTATGAAGACTTCTCCGACCGCGATTACACCCATAACCCCACCTGGCAGGTGCGTTCCGGGCGCTTCTGGGTGGAGCGTCGTTCCGGCCTCCGTTCCCAGGTGACCCCGCGCGCGGCGGACCAAGACAACGAATCGCAGCAGGATCTGGGGGCGGCACTGCTGGGGACCCTGCTGGATCAGGCCCTGGGCACGGATCAATCCACGGACACGGGCGGTCCCGCCGCGATCGAACTGCCGTTGCAGATCCCCGACTCATTCGCGCTGGAGACCGTGTTTTCCTTCCAGAACTCCTCCGAACAGAACGAGGTCGGTTTCAGCCTGTACCAGGATCCGACCGGGGACAACGGCTACCACCTGTTCGTGATCGGCGGTCCCGATCCCCACCTGGAGCTGGTATCAAACCGTGCGCGGCGCAGCTCCGTGGTGGAGCGGGTGGCCCTGACCAATTTCAACGCCGGTCAGTCCCACACCCTGGAGTGGCGCCGGAACGGCTACGGCCAGATGGAGGTCCTGATGGACGGCACCCAACTGTTCCGGACCCAGGACCGTTCGTTCCGCAACTCATTCCAGCGACTGGGCATCACCAACTACGGCGGCGACCTGGCAGTACAACAGGTATCGCTCTACTCCGCCCTCTGACCTCGAGGTGAATCTATGTTAATGCAGATCGGCTTCGTGCTGCTGGTGATGCTGGCCATCGTGTGGATCACCTGGAAGATGAAGGACCGGGATTGACGTATCGGAAACGATAAACAACAACGGGTCGGCATTGCGCCGGCCCGTTGTTTGAAGTCGAAGGTTCGAATCTTCGCCGCAAATGAAAATAAATGCGTCCCCTTTAACCAGTCTGACCCCATTGATCACCGCTGAC
>JBNKCL010000058.1:0-27602 GCA_050287725.1 Sedimenticolaceae bacterium | reverse complement strand
TCTGCGGCATTCGGTTAAGTCCCCCTTAAGTTTACTGAGCCCGGCCCTTTTGGTTCAGCTACTTTTCCGTAATACGCAATTTATCTCCCAGAATTTCTTTCAGCGCGTCCACTCGCTGCAGCCGGACATCCAGGGTGTTTGTTCCATCACTAGTTTCCCACTTCAACACATCGCATCCCGACTCCAAACCGAACTCTTCCGGACGATCACAAACGAGTGAATTCTTAACTACCATCATCGGCTGAACAGCGATATCAACATATTTTTCGTATTCGGTAACAAAATCCGCGGTCTCACGAAACATCTTTTCCGTTTCTCCAGGAAACCCTACAATCAAAGAAATCGCCTGTTTGATTCCGACGCGGTGAGCATCCTTGATCACATGCTTCGCTAATTCAATATCAAACAGTTTTTTTCGCATGAGAGCGAGAACCTCCTGACTGCCGGTCTCCAGCCCCCACGCCAAATTGTAGCACCCCGCTTTTTTCATTTTTTCCAACAAATCATATGACATCTCTTTTCTGACAAGCGCCATGCCTCCCCAATAAAATTCCAGACCGCTATCAATAACCAGATTACAGAATCTCTCAAGCTCACGCGGAACACCGTTAATCAATGAATCCGCGAACGAGATATATGGGACAAACCGTTTTAATCGAAAAAACCTGGACGCCGCCCTTTCCAGGAACGATATCGACGGATTATTTCGCAGATCTTGCAGATGCCGCTCAATTTCGCGGAAGACATTTTCCGCCTTGCGATGCCTATAACGGTAAAAATTCGGCCGTTCGCTACAAAAAGCGCACGTATTGATACAACCCCTGCTGGTCATAATACTAAAGCGGAGTGGCCGCTTAATTCTATAGCGCGCAAAATCTATGTCGCTGTAATCGGCGAAGGGTATTGAGTTTAGATCGACCACGAGCTCGGGAACTCCGTTATCCATCACGGAACCATCCGCCTTTCTATAGCAAATACCCGGAAGGGACAGTTCAAAATTCCCCGTTTTGTCGAAATGCCGGAGAATCTTCGGCCACAACACGTCGCCTTCGCCGGTACAAATAGCATCAACACACTTGTGTTTCAAAATCTCAAGGCCGGAATAGGATGGAAAACATTGCGGTCCACCAAACAATATTTTGGCACACGGCGCCAGCGTCTTTATTTTTTGCGCAACGTAAAGCGCGATATGTATTGAATACACATTAATCGATAATGCATAAAAATCCGCATTTTCTTGCAAGATGCTATCAATATAGCTATCGAGAAATTCCGCATGGCGGCGAATTATTGAGTCGCTCTCCGTACCCCATCGACAAGCAATCGCAGGATCCCAGAGCTTTCGGTCATCAGGCGAAACCGCATTGTATAAATCAACATTCAGATCAAATCCGACAAATTCATGCCCCTCGTTTTTTGTCGAACCCTTAAACAGAGCCATCGCATATGAAGGGAATTCAGGATCCCAGGGAGGTGAAAACAAAAAGGCTACTTTCATTGCAATTTAGACCTGAATTTTTGTCTTAAAGTACCGCGCAAGCGAAAAAGGGGACGCATTTATTTTAGAGCGAAGAAATAAATACGTCCCCTTTTTAATGCGCACATGGCGTCGTCATGCTCAGGCATCCGGCCATTCGGATCGTGGAATTTCCTTGCCATCTTCACCAATCGGCTTTCCTCCCCTTCGCTGCATCTCCTCTCCGTCGTTGCTGCGATACAGCATCTCGAGCACTCCGTTATCGTCTATCACCGATGCCAAATGCCATCCTCGCGCAATAAATTCTTCGCCCGCTTTTGTCAGCCGCCCCTTCTCCCAAAGCAAGGTTACATCCTTAAACCACGGCTGGTTTAAATCATTCTCGGGAGAATAAAATATTCCAAAATATGTTCTGTCATTCTCGTCGGTATCAACAAAGCTGTAGATCGCGTAGATATCCGGATCGCTGGAACAGTTGTTTTTAAGCAGGCCCGCAGCCTGAAGCGGTGAACTTATAGCGCCCATTTTTTCTCCTTTTTTATTCGCTCAATTAAATCTGGATAAATTAATCCTACCGAATTTTTCCATAATATTCTGCATAAGAAGCGGCTTGTTTGCGTTTTGCGAAGGGTTAGCCGGGCCGCCCAACCTGCCGCGGTTCTCTCAGGCAGACCCGCCCCGCTCCCAACGATGATAACGCTCCGCCCACCGCAGCAGCCGCTGCGGTGCGTGGTTGCGTTTCCAGGCCCCGGCGGCGTATTTGTTGGCCTCGGCCAGGGTGGGGTAGATGTGGATGGTGCCGAGGATCTGGTTCAGCCCGAGCTTGTTGCGCATGGCCGATACATATTCGGTGATCAGATCGCCGGCATGATCGCCCATGATGGTGACCCCCAGGATCTTGTCCTTGCCCGGCACGGTGAGCACTTTGACTAATCCGTGCGCCTCGCCGTCGGCGATGGCACGGTCCAGGTCGTCGATGCCGAAGGTGGTGACCTCGTATGGGATCTTCTTCTCCTGCGCCTCGCTCTCGTTGAGTCCCACCCGCGCCACCTCCGGGTCGATGAAGGTGGACCAGGGGATCACCGAGTAATCCACCCGGAACTTCTTGAAGCGCCCGAACAGGGCGTTGACCGTGGCATACCACGCCATATGCGACGCGGTGTGGGTGAACTGATAGGGGCCGGCCACGTCCCCCACCGCGTAGATGTTGGGGAAGTTGGTCTGCAGGAACTCGTTCACCTCCACCGTCTTGCGCCCGCTCAGGTTGACCCCCAGCTCCTCCAGGCCGTAGCCGGTCACGTTGGCGGCCCGTCCCAGCGCCACCAGGATCCGGTCGAAGGGGATGCGTATTTCCTCTCCTTCATGCTCGGCGATCAACACCCGTTCGCCATTCTCCACCCGCACCTCCTTGGCGCGGGTGTTGACGCGCACCTGGATCCCCTCAGAGAGAAACTTGGCCTGCACCGCATCCGAGATCTCCGGGTCCTCGCGTCCCAAGATGCGCGGCATCATCTCCACCTGGGTGACCTGCGCGCCCAGGCGCGCGAAGGTCTGGGTCAGTTCGCAGCCGATGGGACCGCCCCCCAGCACCACCAATCGCTTGGGAAGCTCGCGCAGCTCCCACACGTTGTCGGAGGTGAGGTAGTCGATCCCGGAAAGCCCCGGGATGGGCGGGACAAAGGGCCGGGCGCCGGCCGCGATGACGATGTTGCGGGTGGTGAGGCGTTGGCCGTTCACCTCCACGGTGTAGGGATCGACGATGTGCGCCTCGCCCCGGATCACCTCCACTCCCAGTTTGGTATAGCGCTCCTCGGAGTCATGGACCGCCACCCGGTCGATGATCCCCTGCACCCGCTCCATCATGCGCGCGAAGTCCACCTCCCCTTGCACCCCGCGGAAACCGAACTCCTCTCCCCGCTTCAACAGGGCCGCGTACTTGGCGGAACGGATCAGCGCCTTGGAGGGGACGCAGCCGGTATTGAGGCAGTCGCCTCCCATACGCTCCTTCTCGATCAGGGTCACTTCGGCCTTTACCGCGGCGGCGATATAGGCCGCCACCAGACCGCCGGAACCGGCACCGATCACCACCAGATTACGATCGAAACGGGCCGGCCGGGGGTAGGGTTGCAGCACCCGGCGCGCCTTGACGCCGCGCAGGATCTTGCGGGCAATGAGCGGAAACAACCCCAGCAGGACAAACGACAACCACAGCCCCGGCGACAACAGCCCCGCGGTGGACTCGATCCGGCCGAGCTGCATGCCGGCGTTGACGTAAACGATGGTGCCCAGCAGCATGCCGAGCTGGCTCACCCAGTAGAAGGTGCGGGTGCGCATGGGGGTCAGACCCATCACCAGGTTGATGACGAAGAAGGGAAACGCCGGCACCAGACGCAGGGTAAAGAGGTAAAACACCCCGTCCCGTTCCACCTCGCGGTTGACGGTCCGCAGCGACTCGCCGAACCGCCCCTGCACCCAATCCCGCAACAGAAAACGCGACACCAGAAACGCCAGGGTGGCGCCGATGCTGGAGGCGAAGGATACGAGCACGGTGCCCCACAGCAGGCCGAAGATCGCGCCCCCCGCCAGGGTCATGATGGCGGCGCCCGGCAACGACAGCCCGGTGACCGCCACATAGATCAGGAAATAGATCCCGGCCACCTGCCAGGGATGGGTGCCGAAGTAGGCGTCCACGACGTCCCGTTGGGACTTGAGATACTCCAGGGTGAAGTAGTGCCCCAGATCCAGCAGGAAGAAGGCGATGACGGCGGCGACAAAGACCAGCAGCACCACTGTTTTTTTATGGTTGCGCATGGCGTGGACCCCGTTGGCTAAGGCGATCCTTTCCGGACCGGGTGTCGTGCTGCTTGCGGGCCTCGGGTGACGGCCCGCTTTTTTTAGATGGGTTCTAAACCGGCCGCTTTCAAGCGGCGACCAAACCGATTACGCCTCGCCTTTCAGAAAGCGCCGTACCTGCGCCACATGGCGCCGGCTTACCTCCAGCCGCTCGTCGCTTCCGTTCAGGCGTACCCAGCAACGCCCCATGGAGCCCTTCTCCAGCGCCCGCAGCTGCGCACGCGCCACCAGGGCGTTGCGGTGAATGCGCAGGAACCGATCGCCGAAGCGCTCCTCCAGCGAGGCCAGGGACTCCTCCAGCAGCGCCTCCCCTTCCGGATGCCGCGCCACCACGTATTTCTGCTCGGCCCGGAAATAGAGGATGTCATCCAGCGCGATGCGCTGCCGCCCTCCGCGGAAGGTGGCGCTCACATATTGCTCCTCCTCCTCCATTTGTTGCAGGGCCTGGAGTTGGGGACGGGTCAGTTGCGTCGCGCGGTTCAGCGCCTGCTCCAGCCGTTCCCGCCGGATCGGCTTGAGCAGATAGGCCACGGCGTTGCTGTCGAACGCCGCCAGCGCATGCTCTTCATAGGCGGTGGTAAAAATCACAGCAGGCGGGGCATCCCGTTGCGACAGTCGTTGCGCGACGATCAAGCCGTCCATACCCGGCATCCGGATATCCAGCAACACCAGCTCGGCCCCCAGACGATCATAGTGCTGCAACGCCTGCTCACCGGTGCCCGCCTCACCCACCACCTGGTAAGGCGGCCCGATCTCCCCCACCAACCGGCGCAGATGCGCCCGGGCAAGCGCTTCGTCGTCAACGATCAAGATCCGCATCTACTGCAACCCCTTGTTCATATCACTCCCGCCAGGGGTGGGGGAAGAAAATCCGAACCTGATGCTCCCCATCCACCTCGCTCACCACCAGGCCCCCTTCCTCCGCGAATACCGCTTCCAGCCGTTGCCGGATGTTCTCCAGCGCCAGCCGGTTGCCCTCCCGCCGGCCGCCGGCTGTCTTTTTCGGGGGAAAGGTATTGCGGATACTGAGATTCACCCGATGGCGGCGATAACGGCCGACCACATGGATCACCCCCGGTTTTTCGGCCGGCTCGATGCCATGATAGACCGCGTTCTCCAACAACGGCTGCAGGATCAGCGCCGGCATGATCGCCTCCATCGGCACCTCCTCCAGATCCCACTTCACCTGCAACCGTTCACCCAGCCGCTGCTCTTCGATCCGGAGATAACCGCGCGCCAACTCCAGTTCCCGGTCCAGAGTTGAGAGCCGGCTGGCGTCCGAGAGGGTGGCGCGGAACAGATCCGCCAGATCGTGCACCACCTCCTCCGCCATCTCCGGATGGGTGCGGGTAAGGCTGGCGATGGTGTTCATGCTGTTGAACAGGAAATGAGGCCGGATCCGGGATTGCAGGGCCTGAAAACGTGCCTGGGATTCCGCCACCACCTGCCGCCGCCAAAGACCCTGGAGATAGAGATAGCGCAATACCAGCGCCGTGACGATGGCGGCGACTCCCAGATTGCGCAGCAGGAAGAAGAGGTGCCCGCCCGGCCCGAAGACGCGATCAAACAGGAACAGGGACAACTCGCCCACCACCGCGGTGATCACAAGCAACAACAGCCAAACCGCCACCCCTGCGGCACCGTCGCTCAAACGACGCAATCGTTTCCGCAGCAGACACACCAGCCCGCTTCCGCTCAACACCACCCACTGGATGAACAGCGAATAGAGGCTGAGATACTCCACAAAACGGGCCAGCGTATCGCCGACCGTCAACGCCAGGATGATCGCCAGCAGCTCCGCCGTGATCACCACCGCGAACAGTGTGCGGATGGCGCAGAAGTTGGGCAGGAAGGAGTCGGCCTGCTCTTTCGCGCCCGCCCCCGTGGCAGCCGGTTGATTCATCTTTTCCAATCCCACCGCTGGGCGACCCTCCATTCCTGTTATAATTTTTCGCCAATCAGCACCGTTTCAGGGAACTGTAGCCATGAGCGACAAAAAACTGTGGTCGGGCCGTTTCAATGAACCCACCGACGCCTTCGTGGAGGCGTTTACCGCCTCGGTGGAGTTCGACCGGCGACTCTCCCAGTATGACATCCAGGGCTCGATCGCACACGCCACCATGCTGGCCCGTCAGGACATCCTCACCTCGCAGGAGCGTGACGCAATCCTCTCCGGGCTGCAACAGATCCAGGAGCAGATCGAGCAGGGCCGCTTCGAATGGTCGGTGGCGCTCGAGGATGTCCACATGAACATCGAGTCGGCGCTCACCGCCGCCATCGGCGACGCCGGCAAGAAACTGCACACCGGCCGTTCCCGCAACGACCAGGTGGCCACCGACGTCCGGCTCTGGCTGCGGGCCGAAATCGCGGCCATCCGCAGCGAGCTGCTACGGCTGCAACAGGCACTGCTGGCGCTGGCCGAGCGGGAAGCGGAAACCATCCTGCCCGGATTCACCCATCTGCAGACCGCCCAGCCGGTCACCTTCGGCCACCACATGCTGGCCTGGTTCGAGATGCTGCAGCGCGACCGGGAGCGGCTGGCGGACTGCGCCAAGCGGGTCAACATCATGCCCCTGGGGGCCGCCGCCCTGGCCGGCACCACCTATCCCATCGATCGTCACTACACCGCCGAACTGCTCGGCTTCGACCGTCCCTGCGAAAACTCCCTGGACGCGGTCAGCGACCGGGACTTCGCCATAGAGTTTAGCGCAGCCGCGGCCCTCATCATGATGCATCTGTCGCGCTTCTCGGAGGAGCTGATCCTCTGGTCTTCCGCCCAGTTCGGCTTCGTGGAGCTGTCCGACAGCTTCTGCACCGGCTCCTCCATCATGCCGCAGAAAAAGAATCCGGACGTCCCGGAGCTGGTGCGCGGCAAGAGCGGCCGGGTGTTCGGTCACCTGATGTCGCTGCTCACCCTGATGAAGGGGCAACCGCTGGCCTACAACAAGGACAACCAGGAGGACAAGGAGCCGCTGTTCGACACCGTGGACAACCTCAAGGGGTGTCTGAAGGTGTTCGCTGACATGATCCCCGCCATCACCTGCCGGCACGCCGACATGCGGGCCGCCGCCAGCAAAGGGTTCGCCACCGCCACCGATCTGGCGGACTACCTGGTGCGCAAGGGGATGGCGTTTCGCGATGCCCACGAGGTGGTGGGCAAGGCGGTGGCCCTGTGCGTGGAGCGCGGCTGCGACCTGGCCGATCTGACACTGGAGGAGCTGCGCGGTTTCTCCGCCACCATCGGGGATGACGTGTTCACCGTCCTCACCCTGGAGGGCTCGGTGGCCGCCCGCAACCACTTCGGCGGAACCGCCCCGGAACAGGTAAGAGCCGCCATCAAACGGGCTCGCGACCGTCTCGCTGCCGATACCTGATCGGCCACGGAGTTATTACCCGCCCGCCGGAGGGCGAAATACACGTCAGCAGACGCCTGAGCCGCTACTGCCGGGGGAGGCGGGCGCTCGTTTCGATCGGAGATCCCTCCTTTTCCCACCCCGCTATCGTCCCGGCCTGTGGTACAGAGCGCACCAAAGTGCTGCCAGGGGGAATCGTTCCCGCTTCGGCGGCTAAAGCTTTGGCCCAAAATGCCGCTCTTTTGCACTGGGGGAATAATTGGATGACGGGGATCTTCGATGACGAGCCATAGCAGCCAGCACATTCTGGAACAATGCTTTCAGGACAACCCGATCGCCATGCTGATCCTGGACGAAGGCGGCCGGATCGAACGCATCAACGGTGCGCTGCAGGAGATGATCGGCGTCGAACCGGACGCACTGTTGGGGTGCGGTGTAGAGAATCTGAGCCACCCCAACCTCAGAGTTCTGTTCGACAACCACGGCCGGATAAAAGTCCCGCACACCGGCAACAGCGGCCGGATCTTTCAGTGCCTGGCGGCCGAAATCCCGGCGGGTTCCGGCCGGACGCTCCACTGTTACCAGGAGGTCTCTCAACTCCACCATCTGGAGGAGGAGAATCGGCAGTTGCGGCACCAGGTGGAAGAGCTCTCCATCACCGACGAATTGACCGGATTGCCGAACCGGCGACTCCTGGGACAGGCCCTCAATACCCAGGTCGCACGCAGCCGCCGTTACGAAAACCCCCTCTGTCTGGTGGTGGTAGAGGTCACCACCGCCAAACCGCCCCACCACCCGGGGGACAATGTCATCCTCGCCATCAGCCGTTTCCTGCGTGACCGGCTGCGCTGGGCGGACATGATCGCGCGCTGGAGCGAGCGTCAGTTCGTCCTGTTGCTGCCCGAAACCACCATGGAGGACGGCCAGCGTCTGCTGCAGAAGATTCGGCTGGGATTCTCCGACAGCGTGTTGCGGGACGAGGAGGAGTGGCCTTCGATTCGGCTTCATATCGGCCTGGCGGAATGGCAGAAAGGAAATGACGCGCGCCTCCTGATGAAGCGTGCAATGGAGACCCTGGAGGCGGAACGGGAAGCAAACGCGGCATTGCCGGCGTAAGGATGAACCAGGATGGCGAAACCGGTTGATTTCAAGGATGGCATCGGCCGTAAAGAGTTACAGCTGGTCCGACGCCGTTTTCTCGGCCTGCAGCGCGAACGCCTGCGCCGAATCGAGGCGGCGCTGAGTCCGCTGCAACGCGATTACCTCAACCTGCTCCCGCTGCTGTTCCACATCAACCACCCCCTGATGCCGGGATACGTTTCGAGCGAGACCCCGGCCGGGATTGCTGACTACTCCCCCACCCAAGCGCTGGTGCGCACCGCCCGCAAGATCACCCGCAGCTTTTCCTACACCAAACGCGCGCAACGTACCTATCCGATCCGAGGGGTGTATCTGATGGGCAGCATCGGCAGCATCGCCCACACCACCGGCAGCGATTTCGACGTCTGGCTCTGTCACGACCCGCACCTGCAGCCTGAAGAACTGCTGGCACTGCGCGAGAAAAGCGTCCGGCTGGAGGCATGGGCCCGGGAGCTGGCGCTGGAGGTTCATATCTTCGTGATCGATACCGACGCCTTCCGCCGCGGCAGCCGACCGGCGCTCTCGCGCGAAAGCAGCGGCTCCACCCAGAAGCAGCTGTTGCTGGAGGAGTTCTACCGTACCGGCATCCTGCTGGCCGGTCTGCATCCGCTCTGGTGGCTGGTGCCGCCGGATCAGGAAAACAACTACACCGAATACACCGCCTGGCTGCTGGAGCGGCGGTTCGTCAGTCCGCGCGACTGCATCGATTTCGGCGGACTGGAAAACACTCCGGCGGACGAGTTCTTCGGTGCCGCCCATTGGCAGCTCTACAAGGGAATCGAGGCCCCCTACAAGGCGATCCTCAAGCTACTGCTGATCGAATCCTACTCCCGGGACTACCCCGACATTCGCTGGCTTTGCCAGGAGGCCAAGGCCGCCCTGTATGCCGGCAATCTGGACGTCAACGAACTGGACCCCTATATCGTGATGTACCGTCGGGTCGAGCAGTACCTGCTGGAGCGGGATCAGCCGGAACGCCTGGCGTTGGCGCGCCGCTGTTTCTATTTCAAAACCGAGCAGGCTCTCAGCCGGAAAAGTCCGCGCCGGGGGGATGAGTGGCAACGCGAGCTGTTGAGCGCACTGGTGAAGGAGTGGCGATGGGGCAAAGCGGAGCTGGTGTTGCTGGACACCCGTCCGGAGTGGAAGATCGATCAGATCCTGGAGGAACGCAACACCCTGGTGCGCGAACTGACCCGCAGTTATCGGGTTCTGACCCAGTTCTCCCGCACCTTCGCCACCTCCGGTCAGATCGACCCGGAAGAGCTGAATCTGCTGGGCCGCAAACTCTATACCGCGCTGGAACGCCAGCCCGGCAAGGTGGACAGCATCAATCCCGGCATCTCGCGAGACCCGGTGGAAAAACGCCTCTCGCTCCACTACCACAGAAATTCTGACGGCAGCGAGCGCTGGCTGCTGTACCGGGGTGAAATGAACGAGGCCGCGGTCGCCGACCTGGCGCCGGTGAAAACCACTGCGGGACTGATCGAGATGCTGGCATGGATTCACCTCAACGGCCTGGCCAACCGCGACACCGCGCTCGCCCTGTTCCCGGCGAACTCTCCGGTCTCGCTACGGGAACTGCATACGCTGCTCAGCAATCTGCGCCAGTTTTATCCCTCCGGACATCCCAAGAACGTCCGCATGGAGGCGCTCTCCCAGCCGCCCTACGCCATCTCCTGCGCCCTGTTCGTCAATACCGGCATCGACCCCATGGCGCACCTCACAAAAGAGGGCAAACAACTTACCAGCGACCGCTCCGATCCACTGAGCTTCGGCGCCGGCCACGCCTGTCTGGTAGAAAGTCTTGAATCTCTGATGATCACCAGTTGGGGGGAGGTGCTGATCACATGCCAACACGACAGTACCGGTTTGGGCGAAGCGCTCTGTCACTACCTGAACGCGACATTGCAGCTCAATCCTGATGAGGAGCCGCCGCCGGTTACGGCCTGCGGCTACTCCTCGGTACGCGCATCGGCCATCGCCCAGCGAGTGGCGCAGCTGTTCAATCATGCCAGTTATTCTTTTGGTCCGAACGGGGTCGGTATCGACGCCCGCTATCTGTTCCACGCAGATGACGACTACTATCTGGTGCAGAACAACGGAGAGGAGTTTGACTTCTTCTCCCTGGCTTCGAAGGAAGAGCTGTTACAGGAACTGGGACAGCCACAGCCCCGGTTCCGTCCTTTAGGGTTCGATCGGGAGACGTTGCGGGATACCCCGCTACCCCTCATCTTCCAGCACAATCGGGAAGATCAGATTCAGATCTTCCATTTCGTCGCCAAGAACGAGATAGAGCTCTACATCCTGGACGAAGAGGGTGCGCTGTTTTATCAAACCATCCGCGGCAGCAGTGAACAGCAACTGTTGAGTCAACAACACCGCTTTTTTCAGGAACTGGTGCTGCTGCGCAGTCTCCGTTCGCAGCAACATGACCCGCAGCTGCTGCTGGCGACTCCGGAATATTTCAAGATCCTGCGCAACCATAACGGGGAATGGAGCCTGGATGCGCACACCCCGCCTCGGATTGCGATCGGGGAGGAACACCTCGACCTGCGATTGGTGACGGAAGGCCTGGATCTGCAAACCTCTCCCCATCTCCTGGTGTGTGGCGATCAGGAGTTCAGCTCCCTGGAGTATGGGGAATTGCTGCCCCACATTGCAGCCGATTTCATCCTGCAGAAACGCAGGCCCGGAGAAACCTACCCGATCTATCTGTCCGGACTGCAGCTTACCGGCACTACCACCGACCTCAGCCCCACCACCATCGAACTGCTCAACCTCAAAAAACGGCTGGAACAGCGACTGAATCAGGCGTTGCAGGAAATTATCGCCTGATTCGCGCACGCTCGCGCCGATGCGGGCTTCCGCGATAGGTTCTACTTAACCCGAACCGCTCCAGGAGTTTATACTGGGCCATCGACACCGTTACCGGAGGCCCGTCATCATGCCCAACCGCTTCAAACTCTTATCCAGACTGCTCCTGGTGGCGCTGCTGCTGGGCAGCACCCTGCTTGCCGGCTGTGGCCAAAAGGGGGCCCTCTATCTGCCCGATCAGCCTGACGATCAGGAACAAGAGCAGCAATAACCCATGCTCCGCCGCCTTATCCGGTCATGAAACTGGAATTCACCAAAATGCACGGCCTCGGCAACGATTTCATCGTATTCAACGCCGTGGAGCAGCCGTTGACCCTTACCGCGGAACAGTGCCGCTTGCTGGCCGATCGTCGCTTCGGCGTAGGGTGCGACCAGATCCTGCTGGTGGAGCCGCCCCGCGATTCCGCCACTGACTTCTACTACCGTATTTTCAACGCCGACGGCTCGGAGGTGGAGCAGTGCGGCAACGGGGCCCGCTGTTTCGCCAGGTTCGTGCGTGCCAAAGGTTTGACGCACAAGGACGAAATCGATGTTGGTACTCTGGCGGGCAACATTCGACTTTACCTTGAAGCGAACGATCAGGTGCGGGTCAACATGGGGCCGCCCATCCTGGCGCCGGAACGCATCCCGTTTCAGGCCCCGGAACAGATGGAACAGTATCCGATCGAGCTGGACGGCGAGGAATACAGGATCGGCGCCGTCTCCATGGGAAACCCGCACGCCATTCTCAAGGTGCCGGAAGTCACCAGCGCGCCGGTGTCGGAGCTTGGCCCGCGGTTGGAACACCACCCCCGTTTCCCCCAACGCGCCAACGTGGGGTTCATGGAGGTGCGCGCCCGCGACCATATCCGGCTGCGAGTCTTTGAGCGCGGGACCGGCGAGACCCTCGCCTGCGGCACCGGCGCCTGCGCCGCCGTCGTCAGCGGCCGGGTTCAAGGCCTGCTGGATGAAAGGGTAACGGTCGGTCTGCCGGGCGGCGATCTTGTGATACAGTGGGCGGGTGGAACGAACCCCGTCTGGATGAGCGGCCCAGCCGCCTTTGTCTACGAAGGAAGGATCGAGCTATGAGTTTGCAGCCGCAACAGCCGTCCGATGCGCTGGAACAGCAAATCGCCGACTACCTGGAATCCCACCCCGATTTTTTTGATCGTCATCCCGAACTGCTACAGCAGTTGGAACTCTCGCACCAGAGCCACGGCACCCCCTCCCTGATCGAACGCCAGGTCCGGAGTCTGCGCGAAGAGGCGGCCAAGCACCGTCAGCGACTGGAAAAACTGATCGCAGTGGCGCATGAAAATGAGGAACTGAACCGGCGGCTGCATAAACTGACCGTAACCCTGATCGATACCGTCGATTTCGACGAGGCCATTAATGCCCTGCAGGACCGCCTGCATGAGGATTTCAGCGCCGAGGCGGTGGAACTCCACCTGTTCAGCAGCGCCGACCTCGAGCACAACCCCGATCTGGACGGTTTCAAACCGTTTCTAGATGCGGGCAAGCCGTGGTGCGGCCAACTGGATCCGGAACGGCGGTCCTATCTGTTCGGCCCGCAGGCCGAAGATGTGCGTTCCTGTTCCATGATTCCGATCCGGGAGGAGGGGGTGTTAGGAGTGCTGGCCATCGGCAGCTCCGATGCACGACGCTTCCAGCCCAATTTGGGAACCGACTACCTGGCCCGTCTGGGAGAGATCGTCGGCAAGACCCTGGAGGTGGTATCGGAACCGGGTTTCTGATGATACAAGTCGCCCCGCAACTCCAAGAGTGGGCCGCCCGCTTTCTGGACCACCTGCGCCACGAGCGCCGCCTCTCCTCCAACACCCTCAGCAACTATCAACGTGACTTGGCCCAGATCGGGGCCTGGTGCACCGAAAAAGGCATTGACCGCTGGCCTGATCTGCGGGATCAACAGATCCGTCTCTATGTGGCGCACCGCCACCGGCACGGCATTTCCGGCAAAAGCCTGCAACGTGAGCTCTCGTCGCTACGCAGCCTGTTTCGTTATCTGCTGCGGGAAAACGCGGCCCAGGACAATCCCGCCTCGGGTGTGCGCGCCCCCAAAGTGGGACGGCGACTCCCCGCAACCCTGGATGCGGATCAACTGGGGCGATTGCTGGATGTTGGCGGAAATCAGCCGCTGGAACTGCGGGACCTGGCCATGATGGAGTTGTTTTACTCCTCCGGGCTTCGGCTGGCGGAACTGGTGTCGCTCGATCTGAACGATCTGGACCTGACGGAGGGGGCGCCCCTGGAGGTCACCGGCAAAGGCGCCAAGAGCCGCCGCGTTCCCATAGGACGCAAGGCGCGCGAAGCGCTCCGACGCTGGCTGCAGGTTCGACCCCAACTTGCCGGGGAAAACGAGACTGCGCTGTTTGTAAGCAGGCGCGGGGACCGCATCCACCCCCGCACCGTACAACAACGGCTGAAACGATGGGCTCTGGCACACGGCGCCGACCGCAACCTGCACCCGCACATGCTGCGCCACTCCTTTGCCAGCCACCTGCTGGAATCCTCAGGCGACCTGCGTGCCGTGCAGGAACTACTCGGTCACGCAGATCTCAGTACCACCCAGATCTACACCCACCTCGACTTCCAGCATCTAGCCCGCGTCTATGACCAGGCGCACCCCCGTGCCCGCAAAAAACGATAATCGTTTTTTTCCTTAACGCACAATTTCACCAAAGAATGCGCGCCGCGGTTGAACTCTGCACCTGCTTGGTCTTTTATTGTGTAAGACGTGAATCCTCCGTCCGCATGGAAATCCAGAAACCGCCACGGCATGGCTCTTGCATCAATTCCGGCCTCCGAAGTTTTGAAGGGGAATCGCCTGCCGGCGGTCATCTCCTTTGAATTCTTCGAAATGATCGGGCGACATATACAGCCGGCCGGCTGTAACGCTATCGACCAATTGCCGTGTTATGTAGACCGCGGCGGCTGACGCCCATTAGTGAATTCGATGACGACTCAGGATTCATGCGCCGATACTCATCGAGTATGAAATTTTTTACTCACAGCTAGGGAGGGAAAACCCAATGAAAGCTACAGCATCTTACGTCAATGGATTCGTTTCGCAATATGAGCAGCTGGCTACCCGGTATGATGCAGAGCGTCGGACGATATGGTGTTATATGCATGCAAGCCCACGGCCCTGTTTCACGCCGACGCTACTGGCCAATCTGAAGGATTTCCAGCACTCCGTGGCTACCCATATCTCAGATCCGGACCGCAACGCCAAGACACCGATCCAGTACCTGGTGGCCGCATCTCACGTCCCCGAGGTTTTCAATCTGGGCGGCGATTTAAATCTCTTTGTTCAACTGATCGAATCCCGTGATCGCAAATCACTCTTCAACTACGCCCGCGCCTGCATCGATGTTTTGTACATGAATGCGGTAAGCCTCGAGGTCCCCCTGACCACTGTCGCTCTGGTACAAGGCAATGCCCTGGGTGGCGGATTCGAAGCGGCATTATCTTGCAATGTGCTGATTGCGGAGCGAAGCGCCCAAATGGGACTGCCGGAAATCCTGTTTAACCTATTCCCGGGAATGGGTGCATATAGCCTGCTGGCCCGCCGGCTGGGAATAAGCGCCGCCGAAAAATTCATTCTTAGCGGTAACATCTACGATGCCGCAGAACTTTATGATATGGGTATCGTCGATGTATTGGCCGAGGATGGCGAAGGGGAGCAGACAGTACATGACTACATCCGTCGCAATAGCCGGGCACGCAACGGGATTCAGGCAATTCAACAAGTGCGGCAACGTTACAATCCACTACGCTACGAAGAGTTGCTGGATATCGTGAGTATTTGGGTGGATGCCGCTCTCCGGCTGGAACCCAAAGACCTTCGTATGATGGAGCGACTGGTGCGGGCACAAAACAAGCGCATCGGAGTCGAGGAACCGGCCGTTGAAGAGCGTCACAATGTAGCGTGATTTGACCGGAGCTTGGAGATACTCTCTTAAGATCGATACACTTTATCGATAAAAAGAAACAACAACGCAGAACAACGGCAATGTCAGAAGACCACGGGGCCATGGACGGCCACAACCATGGTTAACTGCGAAGGTTGTTACTCTCCATTTGCTTGGAATATTCATTCAGGGCGGAACCGGCACGCTCAAACTCGTCCCGAACAGCTCGGACGAGGACTTTGCCTTGCGCATCGTATTCGTTGCGATCAATCCGTTCGGCGCTATAACACGCCTTGTAAAGACTGCTGGCGCCTACGCTACCCGCATTGCCCTTGAGGGCATGTGCTACATCGCGGAAAGCCGTATAGTCACGCTTTTCGTATGCACTTTCCATCTCCTCAACCAGCGTCTCGCCGCCGGCAATAAATCCCTGGATCAGATCCAGCAGGAAGTCACTGCCGTATCCAAGTTCCTCCAGCTCTTTCAGGCTCGCCTTGTTCAGTACCGGGTTCTGCCCCTCGTTACCGGAGGACTCTTGACTGAATCCAGCCGAGCGCACTACCACCGGCGATTTTCGAGCCGGTGCAGAACGTGCCGCATCCGTGACCGAGGCGATCACCTCCAGCAACTTGCGGGGCTCTACCGGCTTCGTCAGGTAGGCGTCAATACCGGCCTCCTCACACTCCTTCATGGCTTCGGTAGTGGCGTTGGCGGTAAGTATGATAAACGGTAACTGCTTGTTTTCCGGATACATGAAGCGAAAAAGCTTCGCCGTTTGGATGCCGCCCATAACCGGCATCTGCAAATCGGCAATGACTACGTCATAATATTTGCTCTCCAGGCAATCCAGCGCCTCTTCGCCGTTGGCTACCATATCAGCTTGATGGCCTTCCCGCTCCAAAATTTTTGCGATTACCTTCTGATTGATCGGATTGTCCTCAGCAATCAAAATCGACAACTGCCGCTTCTTCTTCTGCTGCGCATAACGCGCACCCAGATGAATGACCTGCTTCTCGCTCTGATCCTCCATCAAAGGAGCCGCATGCAATGCGTTGAACAGCAGGGTCTTGTCTACCGGCACCGGCAGCACGCACGAATACCCGACTTGCAACAGACGGGAGGTAACCGCTTTATCCAATCCATTTGCGCTGTAAATCAGTGCGATATTATTCAGGATCGACTTGGCTCGCAGCCCATTGGCAAACTGCTCAGCATCAATATCGATTAAAGGTTTGTTGACGAGCACGACATGATACGGTGTGCCGCGCTTCAACATGGCGCCGATATCACGGAACGCTTCGCTGGCGGATGAAACGACCGTGGTTGCCACGCCCCAACCATTCAGTTGACCCATCAAGGCGGCATGATTTTCGCCATTGTCCGATACCAATAGAACCCGTGCATTCTCCAGGTTACGGAACGGCTCGGCGGTTACGGTCTGTTTTGTAAACGGAATATCGAACCAGAAATTACTGCCCTTCCCCTGCGTACTTTCCACTCCGATCACGCCGCCCATGGATTCAACCAACTGCTTGGCGATGGTGGTGCCCAAACCGGTTCCGCCGTATCGCCGGGTGGTGGAATCGTCCGCTTGGGTGAAGCTCTCAAAAATCCTGGCAAGCGCCGCCTCGGACATACCGATTCCGGTATCCTGAACCTCAAATCTCAGCCGTACGACGTTGGCCTCATCCCGCAATATCGCAGCACGCACATCGACCTGCCCGGCCTCAGTAAACTTGATGGAGTTACCGATGAGATTGATCAGCACTTGCCGCAGATGGTGCGAATCACCCTGCAACAGAAACGGCACTTCCGGTGCTATGTGAAGTTGCAACTGCAGACCTTTTTCTTCCGCCTGGCCGCGCAGCATCCGGCAGGTTCCGTTCAACAGGGTATGCAGATCGAAATCAGCCTCTTCAATAACCAGCTTGCCCGCTTCGATTTTGGAGATATCCAGGATATTCTCGATCAGCGAAAGTAGCGTATAAACCGAATAATTGATCGTTTCGGCAAACTCCTGCTGCTCGAAATTCAGCGGCGTCTCTTTGAGCAGATTGCTCATACCGATGATGCCGTTAAGAGGGGTACGCAACTCATGGCTCATGTTGGCCAGGAATTGGCTCTTGGCCTTGCTGGCCTCCTCGGCGCGGGTAATCGCCTCCTTCAGCCGACGCAACAGGGTCGATACATATAGCGGCAGCACCAATAGTGCAAACAGAAGTCCGAGGGAAAGCGCTATATGCCGATGCCAAAACGGCACGCTGGCGATCACGATTGAAAAGCCGATCAAACTCAGCGAACTGCTGGCAAAAAGATAGGGATTGCCGAAACGAAAACCGTTTCCGAAAGTCACCCAAAGGTAGAGCGGATAAAGCGGAGCGCCGGCATCGCCTACCAGATACATGGCGCTGGAAATTGCGGTCATATCGACCACGATACTCACGCCCCGCCGCGCCACTAACTTATATGGATATACAACGATCGCTGCGAAGATCAGAACGCTGATCAGCAGGAAAGAACTGCAAAAAACCAATAAATCCAGAAATTCTCGTGTGGTGATGCTGGAATGGCTGCTCAGCAGATAAACGAATACCGCACAAACGATCAAAATGCGAATAATCGCTTGTTCGAGCTCGCGCCCGGGACAATTCCGCGCCTTACGCCAAATAGCGTAAAACGGATGGCTCTCCCGGCTCTTCTTGTCCTTAAATTCCATTGTGATCCCGGATTATTTGGTTTGTTTTGCCGGAATATCTCTCAGATTGCCGTAGATATCAATAACCTGGTTGCGCTGATCGAGGAATACGTCCACACAATTCGGGTCAAAATGCTTCCCACGCTGTTTACCAAGGTAATTTAACGAATCCTGTACCGACCATGCCGGTTTATAGGGACGCACCGAGGTCAAGGCGTCAAACACATCCGTCACCGCGACAATCCGTGCCGGCAACGGGATATCCTCGCCTTTAAGGCCGTACGGATAACCACTCCCATCATACTTCTCATGATGACCTAAAGCGATGATTGCTCCCATTTGCAGATACTTCGACGGACTGTCTTTGAGGATTTCGTACCCGATAATGGTATGTTGCTTCATCAATTCGAACTCTTCGTGCGTATGTTTGCCGGGTTTGAGAAGAATTCTGTCGGAGATACCGATCTTTCCAATATCGTGCATAGGCGCCGATGCCTGAATGACGTGGCGTTCATCCTGAGGCAAATCCAGTGAATCACAAATCAAGCTACAGTAGCGCGACAAGCGCAAAACGTGGTTCCCGGTCTCTTCGTCACGATATTCACCCGCCTTTGCCAAACGCAACAGGGTTTCCTGTTCCCGCGCCCGGATCTCACCGGTCACTTCCGATACCTGCTGTTCAAGCCAGGCGGCGCGATCTTTGATGATTTGCTGTTGCTTCCGCAGCATCAGAAGATTGCGGCAGCGGGTACGGCATTCCACATGGTCTACAGGTTTGGTAAGGAAATCAGTGGCGCCCGAGTCGAGTGCCTGATACCGAACCTCACGATCTTCGATGCAGGTAACCATCACCAGCGGCACATCGGCGCACTTGGCAATCTGACGAAAACGGCGGGTGAATTCGACTCCGTTCAAAGACGGCATTTTATAATCCGTGAGCACCAAATCGGGAGAATTCCGCTCGGCCCAGTCTAACGCTTCACAAGGATCGGCAAAGGTGTTGATCGCGGCAGATTCATCCAAAGTGCTTACCAGCTTTTCCAGTAGCTTGCGGCCGATGGGCTGGTCGTCGATGATCATGATGCTCGACATGGTACGTACTTTTCCTTGCTCAGCGCCTGAGAGAACCCGGCTCAGCAGACCCCGCAGCGCCATAAAATACTTTTATGGGACGGCGCCAGCTTACCGCAACCTCGGCCGCTGGTTGTTGTTTCGAGGGATTCTTTATATCGGCAGGGGCATTGCAATCTGTAGAAATTTTGTTCAAAAACATGGCTTTTCGCGGACCCCTCACTATTCGTTTCTTTCTTATCGATCCAACGTAACACGAGACATCAGGACACCACCCTGACCACTACCCGCCGATTGAGCGCCCGCCCCTGTGGGGTGGCATTGTCAGCGGCGGGTTCGCTCTCTCCTTTGCCGCTGGTGCTCAATCGCGCGGCGTCAATGCCATGCTCCGCCAACCAGTTCTTAACCGCCTGGGCACGGCGGGCGGATAGATCCAGGTTATAGGAATCGGAACCCTGTGAATCGGTGTGGCCTTCGATGGCGATGTGCCACTCCGGATGGGTATTGAGAGCCTCCAGCAGGGCGTTCAAGGCCGGAGCGGAATCGGGTCGCAGGCGATCGGAATCGAGATCGAAACGAATGCCGTAAAGAGTGGCCGGCGCACCGGCCCCGAGGGTGTCGGCCACCACATTGCCGGCACCGGTCCTGCACTCCGGTTCGCGCCCGTCGGTTACCCGCGGACCGTACCAGATGCCGCGCAAACTCCCACCCTCATACCACAGGCCGTTCAGATAGTCGGCCTTGTCGTTCAATACCATGATGGCATTGCCGATCTGGGGGCCGTCCTCACGCCATTCAAAACGGATCACTCGACCATCGGTGTCGCCGGACAACACGCCATTGTCCCAGTCGTAACACCCCTCCACGCTCTGGCCGGTCTGGCTGATCCGCATCAAATTGTAATTGGTGGCATAGATTCCGGTGACGGGCGGCAGCGGCTTCAGCGGTGAGGTGCGGGCGCCGTAGGCCTCCAACTCCATGATCTCCGTATAACGCGGATCACCCCAATTATCCGTGATTTTGAGCTGCAACCAGCGCACCGGAACGGCGTTGTCCAGTTCGAACTTTGAGCGAGTGCGGTCACCCGCCTCGCCGCTTAGCAGCGGCTGGAACCCCTCGTTCGCAGAGGTGGCGGAACCCAGCAGGGTGAAATGTCTGGCGCCGCGACCGTTCCCGTCGATGCCGTTGGTGTCCACCACGAAGCTGTCGAGCCGCGTCTCGTAAGGCAGTTCCAGCAGGATGACGTTATCGGCGATCTTGCCCTCTTCGGTGGCCCAGCCGGTTTTGGTGGTGCCGTCAATCAGGGTAAGGGCACTCCATGTAACCTCATCGTATTGGCTGGTTGCAGACAGGGCGAGAGCGCCGCTGGCGAGATCCAGCAGATCCTCTGGCGACGCCGGATCAGATACTTGTTGTTCCGCCGAAACAGCACCGACCACGCAATAGAGCGCAACCAACGCCGATAGTTTGAAGAATCCTCTCACCGCCATGACCCCCTGGCACCCATAATAATTCGGTTCGATATCGAGCAAACAACCCCGGCCGGATAGCTTGGATACTACTTCCGGCTTTCCATAATCTCCGGCAATAGGGCATTAATATCAATAAAGTATAAGTCAGGTTCTGCGGGATCGAGATGAATCGTCACCTTTCTACCCCGGTAACGCGGCCCCGGATCGAAAGGCAAAAAGTCTGAGATGAACTCCTGGTCGAAAACCGAACCCGGTCGCGTTCCACGACATACGAAGACGTAGCGACCGCTTCCCGGTGGCCGCTCCTCCGTCCTGACGATGATCCCTTCAAAGGTCGGCGCCGCGGAATCGAAAACCAGGCGTTCCCGCTGCATCATCTCCGCCTGCTCTTCCAGTCTCCGATCGGAGCCGCCCATCAAGAAGAAACCGCCTACCCCCATAAGCAAAAAGATCACGCCGCAGACCGCAATCACTACCGGACCGAGCCAGAACTGCTCAAAGGAACCGATTTGGGCCTTGTTCGGATCGGCGGGATCGTAGATCACCTCCACTTCCGTACCGGTTTCGATGATCGGCTTACCCTCGCCACCGGTCGACCCCACAAAACGATGCGTCTCACCATTGCTGTCGGTGAATTCGACGATCGGATTGTAATTGACGGCCTCCCGGGAGTTGTTGAGATGTCTGCCTACACTGGTCCTTGCGGAGATCGTCTCCTCCTGCGCGACTACCACCCCGGTGGTTCGGACGCCGCTTTGAAAAAGAGGAACCCGGTTCCAGCCCCATATCAGTCCGCCCAGCAGGGCCGCCAACCCCAGCCCCCCGAACACCACCAGCAGGATCCATTTCATCTCCTATTCCTCAGTCGCGCGCACCAACTATAAATAAAGGACATTGGTCCTGAACACAAAGATAACCTTTGCGTTTGTTCTCCCGGGTAGCCCTAGGATCAAAGTTAACCATTAATGTGTCAGCGCAATCCAGAAAAAGCCGGGGCGACAAGCGGTATGGCCCCCTCAGCCACATGAAATATCGTACCCCCGCGACCCTGGCTTCCCATACCAATGCCGCTGCGCCTGAATCCGGGCCTCTGGCGCTTGAAAACCCGCCTGTCCGCCACCAATTGAACCGGGTAGAATAGGCGCTCTTCTAAATCAAGGAGTTACGGCGTGGAGCCATTCAAGGGCACGACAATTCTTTCGGTCCGGCGCAACGGCCGGGTGGTGATCGGCGGCGACGGTCAGGTCTCCATGGGCAACACCGTGATGAAGGGCAACGCCCGCAAGGTGCGGCGGCTCTACAAGGACCGGGTGATCGCCGGGTTCGCGGGTGCCACCGCGGACGCCTTTACCCTGTTCGAGCGGTTCGAGGGGAAACTGGAGAAGCACCACGGCCAGCTGGCCCGGGCGGCGGTGGAACTGGCGAAGGACTGGCGCACCGACCGCATGCTGCGGCGCCTGGAGGCGCTGCTGTGCGTGGCCGATCCCACCGCCTCGCTGATCATCTCCGGCACCGGCGACGTGATCGAGCCCGAGGAGAATCTGATGGCGATCGGCTCCGGCGGTCCCTACGCCCAGGCGGCCGCCCGGGCGCTGCTGCGCAATACCGAGCTCGGTGCCCGCGAGATCGTGGAGCAGGGGCTGTCGATCGCCGCCGAGATCTGCGTCTACACCAACCACAACCTCGTCATTGAGGAGCTGGAGAGCCAGGAGTAACCGTTCGCCGACCGGCGAACCCGAACCGATTGAAGCGGAGCAACCGTTCCGCCCCCAGATGAAGACCACGAACAATCTTATGTCCGAGATTACCCCCCAAGAGATCGTCCGCGAACTGGACAAACACATCGTCGGCCAGGCGGCCGCCAAACGTGCGGTGGCCATCGCCCTGCGCAACCGCTGGCGTCGCGCCCAGGTCACCGGCGAACTGCACGACGAGATCACCCCCAAGAACATCCTGATGATCGGCCCCACCGGGGTCGGCAAGACCGAGATCGCACGGCGTCTGGCCCGGCTCGCCAACGCCCCGTTCATCAAGATCGAGGCCACTAAATTCACCGAAGTTGGCTATGTCGGGCGCGATGTGGAGTCGATCGTCCGCGATCTTGCCGATGCCGCCATGAAGATGGTGCGCGAGCAGGAACTGGAGAAGGTGCGCGACAAGGCGGAGCAGGCGGCCGAGGAGCGGCTGCTGGACGCCCTGCTGCCGGGACCCGTTGCCGTGGGCAGCGAATGGGAGCGGGAGAGCCGGCCGGCGGCGGAGGGTTCCGCCACCCGGGAGAAGTTCCGCCAGAAGCTCCGGGACGGAGAACTGGAGGAACGGGAAGTAGAGGTCGAACTGGCGAGCGCCCTCACCGGGGTGGAGATCATGGCGCCGCCGGGGATGGAGGATCTCTCCAGCCAACTGCAGGGACTGTTCCAGAACCTCGGCAGCGGCCGCACCCGCCGGCGCAAACTGCGCATCCGGGACGCCCGCAAACTGCTGCAGGACGAGGAAGCGGCCAAGCGCATCAACGACGAGGACCTGAAGCTGCGCGCCCTGGAGATGGTGGAGCAGCACGGCATCGTATTCCTGGACGAACTGGACAAGGTGGCCAGCCGCGGCGAGTACGGCGGCCCGGACGTCTCGCGCGAGGGGGTGCAGCGTGATCTGCTGCCGCTGGTGGAAGGGTGCACCGTCTCCACCCGCCAGGGGATGGTGAAGACCGACCACATCCTGTTCATCGCCTCCGGCGCCTTTCATCTGGCCAAACCGTCGGACCTGATCCCGGAACTGCAGGGACGACTCCCCATCCGGGTGGAGCTGGACGCCCTCACCAGCGAGGACTTCGTGCGCATCCTCACCGAACCGGACGCCTCCCTCACCGATCAGTACAAGGCGTTGTTGCAGACCGAGGGGGTCACGCTGGAGTTTACCGAGGACGGCATTCGCCGGATCGCCGAGATCGCCTGGCAGGTGAACGAAAGCACCGAGAACATCGGCGCCCGGCGACTGCACACCGTGCTGGAACGACTGTTGGAGGGGGTCTCCTTCACCGCCTCCGACCTGCCCGGCACCACCACGGTGGTGGACGCCGAATATGTGGAACGCAACCTCTCCGAACTGGCCGCCAATGACGACCTGAGCCGGTTTATTTTATAGTTTTTGATCTCTCGCAAAGCCGCCAGGGCCGCTCTCCGTCCCTTGGCGTCTTGGCGGGTTTTCTTCAGGCAAGAATCTTCGGCCGGGTCAGATACCGGTCAACGTACACCAATTAAGGAATAGAGATATGTCCAAACCGATCCCGACCGAACTGAACCTGCATCGCCAGTCCCGCGTGCTGGAGATCACCTTCGATGACGGCTCCCACTTCAACCTGCCTGCCGAGTATCTGCGGGTGTTCTCCCCCTCGGCGGAAGTGCGCGGTCACGGTCCGGGTCAGGAGGTGCTGCAGATCGGGAAAGAGGAGGTCGGTATCGCGCAGATCACCCCGGTGGGCAACTACGCGGTCTGCCTCCATTTCGACGACGGACACGACAGCGGCATCTACTCCTGGGACGTGCTCTACTCCCTGGGCCGAAATCACGAACAGAACTGGAGCGACTACCTGGCACGGCTGGAGGCGGCCGGGCACAAACGCAAGGAAGCCGCCTCCTGAGACAGGTTCTGTGCGGTACAATAGTGACCCTCTGCTCGGGAACAGCACGCATGACAGATAAAGGCACCACCCATTTCGGTTACGAACAGGTAAACGCCGATGAAAAGGCGGAGCGCGTGCGCCAGGTGTTCGACTCGGTCGCCACCCGCTATGACCTGATGAACGACCTGATGTCGTTCGGCATCCACCGCCTCTGGAAACGGTTCGCAGTGGAGCTGGCGGGGATTCGTCGCGGGCAGCAGATCCTGGACCTGGCTTCCGGCACCGGCGATCTGGCCGCCCGCTTCGCCGGTCTGGTGGGGCCGGACGGCCTGGTCATGATGACCGACATCAACGCCGCCATGCTGGCCCAAGGGCGCAGCCGCATGACCGACAACGGCGTCGTGGGCAACGTCAAATACGCCCAGGTAAACGCCGAGCACATCCCGTTCCCCGACAACCGGTTCGACTGCGTCACCATCGGTTTCGGCCTGCGCAACGTCACCGACAAACAGCAGGCGCTGAACGAGATGTTCCGGGTCACCAAGCCGGGAGGCCGGGCGCTGGTACTGGAGTTCTCCCACCCGCGCGGTGAGCCGCTGAAGAGCGCCTACGATCTCTACTCCTTCAAGGTGCTGCCGCTGTTGGGCAAACTGGTGGCGAACGATGAAAAGAGCTACCGCTATCTGGCCGAATCGATCCGGATGCATCCGACCCAGGAGGTGTTAAAGGGAATGATGGAGCAGGCCGGATTCGAACGGTGCGACTACCACAACCTGACCGGCGGCGTGGTCGCCGTGCACCGTGGCTTCAAACTCTGACGGAGCCGGCCCCGGCGGCGCGGCCGGGGGTGACCGCTGATGAGCCTGCCGGAACTCACATACGCCTGCCTGGAGGATGCGTTTAACCGCTATCTCACCCTTGATCCGGTGACCCGCGAACGCGTGGCGCAACTGCACGGCCGGGTGTTCGCACTGGAACTCCTCGGCACCGATACCACCCTGTTTCTGATCCCCGGCCCCGCCGGCGCACAGCTTTTCACTGCCTGCGAGGATACCCCGGACTGCATCCTGCGCGGCACCCCGCTCGCCCTGGCCAAGCTGTTCCAGAGCGGCGTCGCCTCGGAGGAGGTGGAACTCCAGGGTGACGACGAACTGGCCCGCCGCCTGCTTTCGATCCTGCGGGAGATGGAGATCGACTGGGAGCGCAGCCTCACCCCTTACACCGGCGAAATCATCGCGCAGGATCTGGTGAAGGCCGGACGCGCGGCGGCCGACTGGGGCCGGCATATCCACACCACCCTGGACCGGGAACTGCGGGAAATTCTGCAAGGCGAGCTGGGGCTGCTGCCCACCCGCACCGAGGTCGACCAATTTGCCCGGCAGACCGCCGATCTGAAAAAAACCAGCGAGGCCCTGGAACAGCGCATCCGAGACCTGGCCGAAAGAGGAGAGTCGAGATGATCCGCCCCGCCCAGGCACTGCGGCTGATTCACATTAACTGGATCCTGCTCCGCCACGGGCTGGACGAGGTGATCCTGGCCGCCCACCTGTTCCGGCCCATCCGCTTTATCCTCTACCTCTCCCCCTGGTACTGGCTGCGGCGTAACCGCCTCCCCGCCTATCCGGTGCGCATCCGGCGGGCGCTGGAGGATCTCGGTCCGATCTTCGTGAAATTCGGCCAGATCCTCTCCACCCGGCGCGACCTGCTCCCCAACGACATCGCGGACGAACTGGCCAAGCTCCAGGATGCGGTTCCGCCGTTTCCCGGGACTCAGGCACGCGCCCTGATCGAGGCGGCCTATGGCCATCCGATTGAAGAGGTGCTGGACGACTTTGAAGAAACCCCGATCGCCTCCGCTTCCGTCGCCCAGGTCCACGGCGCCCGGCTCAAGAACGGAAAAAAGGTGGTGGTCAAGGTGCTGCGCCCCGGGATCGAGACCACCATCCGGCGTGACGTCGGCCTGCTCTACATCATCGCCGGACTCGCCAACCGCTACTGGCGGGACGGCCGGCGGCTGCGTCCGATCGAGGTGGTGCGCGATTACGAAAAGACCATCCTGGACGAGCTCGACCTGCAGCGGGAGGCGGCCAACGCCGCCCAATTGCGCCGCAACTGGGAGAACAGCGAGCTGCTGTTCGTACCCGAGATCTACTGGGATCTGACCCGCAAGAGCGTGCTGGTGATGGAGCGTATCAAGGGTACGCCGGTAAGCAACATCGCCGCCCTCAAAGCCCAGGGGATCAGCATGCGCCAGTTGGGCGAACAGGGGGTGGAGATCTTCTTCACCCAGGTGTTCCGCGACAACTTCTTCCACGCCGACATGCATCCGGGCAACATCTTCGTGGAGCCGGGCGGCCGCTACATCGCGGTGGACTTCGGGATCGTGGGTTCTCTCACCCAGGAGGACCAGCGCTACCTGGCGGAAAACCTGCTCGCCTTCTTCAACCGCGATTACCACCGCGTCGCCCAACTGCACGTGGAGTCGGAGTGGGTGCCGCGCGGCACCCGGGTGGACGAGTTCGAATCCGCCATCCGGGCGGTGTGCGAACCGATCTTCAACAAGCCTCTGAGCGAGATCTCCTTCGGCCACTTCCTGCTCAACCTGTTCCAGACCGCCCGCCGCTTCCAGATGGAGGTCCAGCCGCAGTTGGTGCTGTTGCAGAAGACCCTGCTCTACATCGAGGGACTGGGGCGCCAGCTCTATCCGGAACTGGATCTGTGGTCCACCGCCAAGCCCTATCTGGAGCGCTGGATGGAGGAGCAGGTGGGACCCAAGGCGTTCGCCCGCAAACTACGCAAGAATCTGCCCACCATCACCGAGCACGCGGCGGACATGCCGCTGCTGCTGCACAAGGCGCTACGGGATGCCACCGAGGGCCGGTTGACCCTCAACTGGCGCTCGGAGGAGCTCTCCCGCCTGCGGGAGGAGCTGAAGGAGAACCACCGCATCACCGTCATCACCATCAGCGGTGCGGCGCTGCTGATCTCCGGCACCCTGTTTCTGACCCTGGGACCCAGCATCCTGCTGCCGGCCACCGCCACTACCGGGGCCGGCATCGCCATGGCCTTCTTGGGCGGCCTGCTGCTGTTTCAATCCTGGTTCAGCCGCTAGCGAGATCCCGCCCCCGCGGGATCCCCTA
>JBNKCL010000057.1:0-3032 GCA_050287725.1 Sedimenticolaceae bacterium | reverse complement strand
AGGGTGCGAGACGCCGGGTGAGCGGCGCCAGCAGGATGTGATCGAAGGGGAGTTCCGGCGCGAGGACGACGACTCCTCGGTTCGCTAGCCGCCGGTAGATTCAAATAATCTTTTATTCATTCGTAACGCCGGCGTGTGAGCATCGGGCTTCATATAATAGTGTGAAATGCCGGCGGCGCTAGCCGGACCCGGGGTCATCCCGTAAACCGGCGGCGCTCGGTCAGGTTCACTCGCTGTTGCCTTTGGGATACAGCTCCGGCACGAAGGTCTGGTCGGTGATCGGTGGGCGGATGTAGCCCGTGCTGTCGGTGCGGTGAGGCAGCTCGATCGGTTCGGGCGTCAGGTCCTCATAGGGGATCATGCTCAGCAGATGCGCGATGCAGTTGAGCCGCGCATGCTTCTTGATGTCCGAGTTGACCACGAACCAGGGCGCCTGCTTGATGTCGGTGTGGGCGAACATCTCGTCCTTGGCGCGGGAGTACTCCAGCCAGCGGGAGCGTGATTCCAGGTCCATCGGACTCAGTTTCCAGCGCTTGTGCGGCTCTTCCAGGCGGCTCTGGAAACGCCGCTCCTGCTCCTCGTCGGAGACGGAGAACCAGTACTTGATGAGGATGATGCCCGAACGCACCAGCATGCGTTCGTATTCGGGACAGGAACGCAGGAATTCCTGATACTCCTCGTCGCTGCAGAAGCCCATCACCTTTTCCACCCCGGCCCGGTTGTACCAGCTGCGGTCGAACAGCACCATCTCGCCGGCGGCGGGCAGGTGAGGGACATAGCGCTGGAAATACCACTGGGTCTTCTCCCGCTCGGTGGGCGCCGGCAGGGCGACCACCCGGCAGATGCGCGGATTCAGATGCTGGGTGATGCGCTTGATCACGCCGCCCTTGCCGGCTGCGTCCCGTCCTTCGAAAATCACCACCACCTTGAGCCCCTGGTGCTTGATCCACTCCTGCAGCTTTACCAATTCGAGCTGCAGTTTGAAGAGTTCCTTTTCGTAGGCTTTCTCGCTGATGATCTTGGGTTTTTTCTCTTTTTCTTTGCTCGCCGCCACGAATGCCTCCCGAAGGTCAGCAGGAATTTCCGGGTGAAACGGGTCTGCCCGGAGGTTCAGACGATTTCGACCAGCTCGAGTTCGAAGTTGAGCGCTTCGCCGGCCAGGGGGTGGTTGCCGTCGATGGTGGCTGAACTCTCGCTCAGGGCGGTAACGACCACGTTGAAGCTCTCGCCGTTGGGGCTCTGCGCCCGCAGCTGCATGCCGACGCTCAGTTCCATGTCCTGCGGGAATTGCTGCAGGGGCACCTCTTCCACCAGGGCGTCGTTACGCTCGCCGTAAGCCTCGTCGACCGGGATGTGGATCTTTTTCTGGTCCCCGACCTGCATGCCCATGACGCCGGTCTCGAATCCGGCGATGACGGTGTTGTTGCCGAGAGTGAATTCGATCGGCTCGCGGCCTGAGGACGAGTCGAACTGGGTGCCGTCGTCCAAGGTCCCGGTGTAGTGAATTCGTACGGTATCCCCTGCTTTGGCTTGTCGCATGTTCGGCCTCTCTCTGCGCTTGCTTGAGTTGAACGTCCGATTATCACACAGACTGAACGGGATTGCCCGCCGCCGGCCCGAGGCCATTATCACCGGCGCGGGGTGTGGATCTACACGCGATTGGGGACGCCGGGCGCATTCGTAGAGGGGAATGGGAATCTTGCCGGGCGGCCTTGACTAACCGGTATTTGCCTCTATTATTAGCACTCAATTCAGGTGAGTGCTAACAAATGAGCCTGAGTCACCACTAACTCTATAAATACCCAGTCAGGAGAACAGAGTCGATGAATATTCGTCCGCTGCACGATCGCGTGATCGTTCGTCGTATGGAAGAAGAGCGCACCAGTCCGGGTGGCATCGTGCTGCCCGATGCCGCTACCGAGAAGCCGATTCAGGGTGAAGTGCTGGCCGTAGGCAAAGGTAAGGTTACCGAGAGTGGCGAGATCCGTCCGCTGGACGTGAAGGTCGGGGACAAGGTCCTGTTCGGCAAGTACTCCGGCACCGAAGTCAAGGTCGGCGGCGAGGAAGTCCTCGTCATGCGTGAAGAGGACATCATGGGCGTGATCGAGGGCTAAGCCCCTCTCCTCCGTGAATCCTGTTCTGAAGACGAATCTCAACATTTCCCAAGGAATCTAGACATGAGTGCAAAAGAAGTGAAATTTGGTGATGACGCCCGTCAGCGCATGATGAAAGGCGTCAACATCCTGGCCAACGCCGTCAAGGTCACCCTCGGCCCCAAGGGCCGCAACGTGGTGCTGGAGAAGAGCTTCGGCGCCCCCACCGTGACCAAGGACGGCGTCTCCGTGGCCAAGGAGATCGAGCTCTCCGACAAGCTGGAGAACATGGGCGCGCAGATGGTGAAAGAGGTCTCCTCG
Source organism: Sedimenticolaceae bacterium (assembly GCA_050287725.1). Classification (GTDB taxonomy): domain Bacteria; phylum Pseudomonadota; class Gammaproteobacteria; order Chromatiales; family Chromatiaceae; genus CBFDBF01. Next base: position 618 of record JBNKCL010000057.1, on the reverse strand, counting down.
CAGACTTCCGACGTCGCCGGTGACGGCACCACCACCGCCACCGTGCTGGCCCAGGCCATGGTGCGCGAAGGCCTCAAGGCGGTTGCCGCCGGCATGAATCCGATGGATCTCAAGCGCGGCATCGACAAGGCCGTGACCTCCGCCGTCGAGGAGCTGAAGAAGATCTCCCGCCCCTGCTCCGACGACAAGGAGATCGCCCAGGTCGGCACCATCTCCGCCAACTCCGACTCCAATATCGGTGACATCATCGCCGAGGCCATGCAGAAGGTCGGCAAAGAAGGCGTCATCACCGTGGAAGAGGGTTCCGGTCTGGAGAACGAGCTGGACGTGGTCGAGGGTATGCAGTTCGATCGCGGCTATCTCTCCCCCTACTTCATCACCAACCAGCAGAGCCAGGCCGCCGAGCTGGAAGACCCCTACATCCTGCTGCACGACAAGAAGGTCTCCAATATCCGCGACCTGCTGCCGGTGCTGGAAGGTGTGGCCAAGGCCGGCAAGCCCCTGCTGATCATCGCCGAAGATGTGGATGGCGAGGCCTTGGCCACCCTGGTGGTCAACACCATCCGCGGTATCGTCAAGGTGTGTGCCGTCAAGGCCCCTGGTTTTGGCGACCGCCGC
>JBNKCL010000056.1:0-22788 GCA_050287725.1 Sedimenticolaceae bacterium | reverse complement strand
CTTGGCCCGGGCGGTCCGGATGTAGTCGTCGCTCAACACCTCCAACAGGCTGCTGCGCACCATGCGCGCCAGGATGGCGGCCAGGGCGGTGCCGAGGGTGATGCCGGGCAACACCAGACTGCCGGGGCCGCTGCGGCCGCTCACCGGGGTCCACCCCAGCCAGAGGGAGAACAACAGGATCAGCATCGGCCCCATCCAGAAGTTAGGGATGGAGACCCCCAGCAGCGAAAAGGTCATGGCGCCGTAATCGGCCGGGCGGTCCCGGTGAGTGGCGGCGACGATCCCGAGCGGCAGGGCGATCAGCAGCGCCAGGCCCAGGGCGGCCACCGTCAGTTCCAGGGTCGCCGGCAGCCGCTCCGCCAGGATGGCGGTCACCGGACGCCGGGAGTGGATCGAGGTCCCGAGATCCAGGTGCGACAACTGTTGCAGATAGCCCCCCAACTGCACCGGCAACGGATCGTTCAGCCCCAGGGACTCGCGCAGGGCGGCCCGGTCCGTCGCCTGGGCCGACTCCCCCAACATCATCTCCACCGGGTCGCCCGGCACCAGATGGATCAGCAGAAAGACCAGACAGATCACTCCCAGCACCACCGGCACCGCCTGCAACAGCCGGCTTGCCAGGTAGTTCATCACTCCCGGATCTCCACCAGGGTGCCGTTTTCCACCCGCTCGAACAGATCCAGCAGATCGCGGTTGTGCATCCGGATACAGCCGTGGGAACGGGGCTCGCCCACCGGTTCCTCCTCCGGGCAGCCGTGGATATAGATGAAACGGCGCAGGGTGTCCCGGCTGCCGCCCCGGTTGAAACCGGATTCGATCCCGGTGAGCCACAGGATTCGGGTCAGGATCCAGTCCCGTTCCGGATACGCCTGCGCCAGCTCCGGGGAGTAGATCTCGCCGCTGGGTCGGCGTCCTACGAATACGCGGTTTTCCGGTTCCCCCGCCCCGATCTTGATCCGGATGCGGTGACGCCCCCGCGGGGTACAGCCGCTGTCCCGTTCCTCCCCGGCGCCGTTGGCGGCGGTGGAGACCGGATAGCTGCGCACCGGCTCTCCCTGTTCCAGCAGGGTTAACCGCTGGGCGGTCAGGTCGATTAAGAGCTGGCGTGCGTCGTCACTCATCCGGTTTTCCCCGATCCCGTTCCACTTCATTCAGACCATCATAATTGCCGTCACCGGCCACGCGATAGCCCCGGATGTCCCCGCGACTGGCAAACAGATGCTCTTCGTACCAGAGCGGCACATAAGGGAGCTGCTCCAACAGCCGCCGCTGCAGGGCCCGATAGACGGGGATTCGATCGTTCAACTCCGGGATCGCCTCCGCCCGCTCAATCAGCCGGTCCACCTCCGCATCCGCGTAACGTCCCCGGTTGGCACCGGCGGGCGGCAGGGAGTTGCTGTGAAAAACATAGCGGAAGATATCGGGGGTCTCGAGTCCCACCCAGGCCAGGCTGTACATCTGAAACCGCCCCTCCCGGATGTCGCGGTAAAAGGTCCCCCAGTCGAAACTGCGCAGCTCCACCTCGATCCCGGCCTGGGCCAGTTGCTGCTGGATGACGCTGGCGAGGCGGACCCGGAACGGATCGCTGGAGGTTTTATAGACCAGTCGCAGCGGGTGATCCGGTCCATAGCCCGCCTCCGCCAGCAGCGCACGCGCCCGTTGTAGATCGTGGGGATAGGGCGGCAGATCCGGTGCGCTCACCCAGTGTTCCGGCGGAAACAGGGTCTGGGCGGGACGGGCGGTTCCCTGTAACAGATAATGAATGACGGCGTTACGGTCGATGGCGTAGGCGACGGCGCGCCGCACCTGCAATTTCCCGGTGTCCGGATCCTGCAGATTGAAACCGAGATAAGAGAAGTTGGAGCCGGGTGCCCGTTGGATCCGGATCCCCGGCGCCCGCTGCAGATAGGCGACCAGCTCCGGCGGCAGGTCGTTCTGCAGCATATCGATTTCGCCCCGTAACAATTTCAAAACCCGCACGGTGGGATCCTTCACCTCCAACAGCTCAAACTCCTGCCCGTCGCGCAGCCTTTGTAACCGCAAGCGTCCCTCTCCCGGCCAATCCAGAAACCGAAACGGACCGCTGCCGACCGGATCACCGGCAAACGCATGTCCGCCGGCAAGCAGCTCCGCCGGGAGAATCCCGATCACAAGGTAGGCGGGTAACAACGGATCGGGACGGTGCAGGTAGAAATCGATCTGTTCGGTGCCGTGCGTCTCGATCCGCTCGATCAGTTCCAGGCTGGCGCGATGGGGAGAACCGGTGCCGGGATCGAGAACCGAATCATAGGTGGCCTTTACATCGGAGGCGGTTAGCTTTGTACCGTCATGAAACGGGCGTCTCTCCTTCCGCAGTATGAAACGGTAGTGAACCGGTGAGAGACGCTGCCAGTCTGCCAGCGATGGGCGCGCCATGCCGGAAGCGTCGAACTCCACCAGGCGACGATAGAGCAGACGGTTCACCCGTGCCGAGGCGGCATCCGTGGCGAACCGTGGATCGAGGTTCAAGGGTGCGGCGGCCAATCCCATCCGCAGCACCCCGTCCGGCTGCTGGCCGCAGCCGCATAGCGTCCATATCAGCAGCAACAGCGGCAGGAGCCACCGGGTTCGGCGTCGCATCCCGCTGTCGCTCACCATTCGCTGTAGGGATGGGCGACCAGATTGGAGTTGTGGTAGCGGGGATCCTCCGAGACCTCCTCACCCGCCCACGCGGGTAGCTCGAACGGTTCGTCCTCCGATTTCAGTTCAATCTCCGCCAGCACCAGACCCTGGTTTGCGCCCAGGAACCGGTCGAGCTCCCAGACATGGTCAGCACACCGCACCCGGTAACGGATCTTTTCGACCTGGGGTTTCAACGCCACTTGTTCGAGCATTAGCTCGGCATCGGAAAGCGGGATCTCATACTCGAACTCGAAACGGCGAATCCCGACGGTGGCTCCCTTGATGGTCAGATAGGCCCGTTCGCCGCTGATCCGGACCCGTACCGTGCTGCCCTCTCCGGTACTGAGATATCCCTGCCGGAGGCGGGTCTCGGAGATCACACCCTCCCGCCATAGTTCGTTGTTCACCAGAAACTTGCGTTCGATCTCGATGGCCATCGGCGGTATCCCTATTTTTCAAACAGCGCAATCGACTCCACGTGGGCGGTGTGGGGAAACATATCCATCACCCCGGCGGCCGTAAGGCGGTAGCCGTGCCGATGCACCAGTTCGCCCGCGTCCCGCGCCAGGGTTCCGGGGTAACAGGAGACGTAGACGATACGCCGGATCCCCAGAGCCGGCAGGTGCGCCAACACCTCCTGGGCGCCGGAACGGGGCGGATCCAGCAGCGCCCGGTCGAACCGGTCCCGCAACCACGGCTCCTTCTCCAACGGTTCATAAAGGTTGGCGGTATAGTAGCGCACATTGTGCAACCCGTTATGCAGGGCGTTTTCCCGCGCCCGCGCCACCAGTTCCGCGTCCCCCTCCACCCCCACCACCTCCTGGCAGCGGCGGGCCAACGGCAGGGTGAAGTTGCCCACCCCGCAGAACAGATCCAGGATCCGCTCCTCCGGTTCCGGCGCCAGCAGTTCTATCGCGCGGCTCACCATCAGGCGGTTCAGCCCGCTGTTGACCTGCGTGAAATCGGTGGGCAGGAAGCGGATCTCCAACCGGAACTCCGGCAAGGCGTAAGAGAGTGCGGTCTCTTCACCGGTAATGGGCGCCACGGAATCGGGGCCGCCCCGTTGGTGATAAACGGCAACGCCGTGTCGTACCCCGAATTCCGAAAGCGCATGGAGATCCTCCGGCGTGGGTTCCGCCAACAGCCGAAATACCAGGACGCAGTGGCGATCCCCCATGGCTACCTCGATCTGGGGGATGCGGTCACGGATGGAGAGGCCGGCGATCATCTCCGCCAGCGATGTAATCAACTCCCCCACCAACGGATGCAGTACCTCGCAGCGGGAAAGATCGGTGATGAAGCTCGAGCCGCGTTCCCGGAATCCCACCAAGACCCGCCCCTTTTTGGCCACATACTTGACCCCGAGGCGGGCCTTGCGGCGATAACCCCAGGGCGATTCGTTCACCAGCGGCGGCAGGATCTCGCCGGGGGTCACGTCGCCGATTCGGCGCAGCGACTCTTGCAGGATCTGCTGTTTGGCCAGGATCTGTGCGGCGGGAGCCATGTGTTGCAGACTGCAGCCGCCGCAAACGCCGAAATGGGGACAGCGCGGTACCACCCGATCCGGGGAGGATTTGATGACCTCACACACCACGCCTTCGTCAAAGCGACGCTGTTTTGCCGTATAGGTGAAGCGCACCTCCTCGCCCGGCAGAGCGCCGTGCAGAAAGACCGCCTTTCCTTCGATGTGCGCGACCCCACGGCCGTCGTGACTCAACGACTCGACGGTCGCTGCGACCGGTTCGGTCGGTAGTTTGCTTCTTCTGACTGAACGCCCCATGTGCTCCTCGGGGTTTGAATGGAGGTGGTTTCGGATCCGGATCTGTGGCAGATCATCGGGGCCAATCGAATATGTTATTTTACATTAAATAGTTTATATAACTATATATTATTAATAATATTTATTCCCATTTTACGGGGCCATTGCCTACTCCGCCGGAAAGACGCCGGTGGAGAGATAGCGGTCTCCCCGATCACAGATAATCACCACGATCACGGCGTTCTCCGTCTCGGCAGAGAGTTGCAGGGCTGCCGCCACGGCGCCGCCGGAAGAGATCCCTGCAAAGATCCCCTCGCGTGCCGCCAATTGCCGGGTGGTCTCTTCCGCGGTGGCCTGATCCATATCGATGATCCGGTCCACCCGGCCGGCGTCGTAGATCTTGGGCAGATACTCCTGCGGCCAGCGCCGGATTCCGGGGATGGCCGATCCCTCCTGCGGCTGAACGCCCACGATCTCGATCGCCGGATTTTGTTGCTTCAGGAAGGCGGAGACCCCCATGATGGTGCCGGTGGTTCCCATAGAGCTGACGAAGTGGGTAACTGCGCCACCGGTCGCATCCCAGATCTCCGGTCCGGTCCCGGTCTCGTGCGCCAGAGGGTTATCGGGATTGGAGAACTGATCCAGGATTCGCCCCCTTCCCTGGGATTCCAGTTCCCGCGCCTTGTCGATGGCCGCCTCCATACTGCCAGCAGCCGGGGTAAGGACGATCTCCGCGCCATAGGCATGCATCAAAGCACGGCGCTCCCGGCTCATGTTTTCCGGCATCACCAGGATCATCCGGTAGCCTCGGATCGCGGCCGCCATCGCCAATGCGATGCCGGTATTGCCGCTGGTGGCCTCGATCAGGGTGTCTCCCGGGTGGAGATCGCCCCGCTCCTCCGCCCGGCGGATCATGCTGAGTGCCGGCCGATCCTTGACCGAACCCGCGGGGTTGTTGCCCTCCAGTTTCAACAAAATCGTGTTGGAGCTCTTCCCCGGCAGCCGTTGCAGCCGGACCAGGGGGGTGTTGCCGATGCACTCTTCTATAGTTGGATAGTTCATAGGTATCTGATCATGGAAATGCGGACCGTCCCGAATCGATAGTAATATATCATTATCGCTAATGCCTTTTTTGTGCAATCCGGTATGGAAAGGCGAAAACCGTCCCGCGGAACACCGGGTGGAGTAACAATATGAACCAGATATCTGCTCGTCGCCCAGGTCGGTATCGGTGCCGTTTGTGCCTGCTTGCCGTTGCATTGTGTCTGCTCTCCTCCGGTATGGTGACAGCGGCTGAGCCGACCGATCCCTTTTCCGAGGAGTACTTTTACGAGGAGGTCCCGGTGGTGTTGTCTGCCACCAGGCTCTCTCAGCCGGTCGAAGATATCCCGGCGGCCGTTACCGTGATCGACAAGGAGATGATCAGGGCTTCTGGTGCGTTGGAGATCCCCGATCTTCTGCGCCTGGTTCCCGGTTTTCAGGTCTCCCGTTATCTGGGTTCCAAGTACAGCGCCACCTATCACGGCCGCGCGGATGAGTTCTCCCGCGCCATGCAGGTATTGGTGGACGGACGCTCGGTCTACGATCCGGCGTTCGGCGGTGTCTCCTGGAAGGATTTGCCGTTGACCATCGAAGATATCAACCGGATTGAGGTGATTCGCGGACCCAATGCGGCATCCTACGGCTCCAACTCCTTCTCCGGCGCGATCAATATCATTACGGAACATCCGGCGGAGCAGACCGGGACCCTGGTAAAGATGACCGGGGGCAGCGAAGACACCCGCGAAGTGTTGCTGCGACATGCGCAGTCGCTCGGTTCGCTGGATTATCGGGTCAGCGTCAAGTATGACGAAAACAGCGGCTACGACACCAGACCGGACAGCTCTCACACGATCGGGGTATCTTGGCGTGGGAATCTTCAGATGGACTCTGACGATTCGCTGCTCATGGAACTTGGCTATTCCTCCGGGCTTCGGGAAGACGGCTTTTACGGCGATGTGCTGCAACCTCCCCGGGATACGGATCATACCTATCACTTTCAACAGATACGCTGGAACCACACATCCGGACCGGACAGCGAATTCAGCCTACAGTTCTATCACAACTATCAAAAGATCGACGATGTCTTCCAACTGCTCCCGATCTCCGGGTTGATCAACGATTGGATGGTCGACAACGGATTTCCGCCGGACCCCGACCTTTTTGCGCAAAGTTATGGTTTTGCTGATTTCAACACCTTGTTGACCTTCTTCGGCATTTCCGACCTCCCATCTGTTCTGGGATTCGGTTTCGAGTCACACCGGTACGATCTGGAGTTTCAGAATATCTCGCGGCCCTGGCCGGCCGTGCGGCTGGTCTGGGGCGCCGGTGCCCGGCATGACAGCGCACAGAGTTACGAAGGATTCAACACTCACGCTACCATCGATCGCGACCAACTGCGCGCCTTCGCGCATGGAGAATGGCGTCCGATAGAGTCCCTGGTATTTAACGTAGGCGCAATGTATGAGCACTATGACGGATATGATGGTCTGTTTTCGCCGCGGATCGCCGTCAATTTCCATCTGAATCAAAATCATACCTTCCGGATACTGGCCGCGCGCGCTTATCGCATGCCGACGCTATGGGAAGCCCACAAAGACATGTTGGTCCGCCTCACGGACGGAACCCCTTTCAATCAGCTCCACCTCACCACAGTCGAGCTGGAGCCGGAGGAGATAACCTCTTATGAAATCGGCTACCTTGGGTTATTCCCGTCACTCCATCTGACTCTGGACGCAAAGTTGTTTCGGGACCGCATCGATCCGTTGCTGGCAGGCGCCCGCAACGACTCTATTATCGATCCGGTTCCCCTGTTTGATGAAGGGGCGCTCGGTTCCTACAACATCGGCGAACTGGATATAGAAGGGTTGGAACTGCAACTTCAATTCCGGCTTACGCCGCAAACGATTTTGCACGCCGGATACAGTCATGTGCGCGCTCATGGATGGGAGGTACGCCGCATCGATAATACCGGCGCAATCAGCGATACCAGACCGTTGGACGATCGGGTTCCGGACGATACCTTCAGCTTGTTGGCAAGTCATCGCTTTGCGACCGGTACCCAGATCAGCGCCGGTTATTATCGCACCGGGTTCATGACATGGATGGGTAACGGCGACGATATCCCTGCACACAATCGCTGGGATATGCGCATATCCCAGACCTTCAGGATTTCCGGTGCTGAAGGCGAGATTGCGCTGATCGTACAGGATATCAATGGGCACTACCCTGAATTCAATGAGCAGAATGAAACGGAACGTAGAGCATATATGCAGTTCGGGCTACGTTTCCGCTGATCTGTAACCAGGAACGATAAAGAGAGAGCGTATAGTCAGGCACAACGCCATGGATTACTCTCAACAGCTTTGTTTTGGTAGAACTAAGGCCGAAAATACCTGCGCCGGCCAAATAACCAAGTCTTATTGCCGTATCTCGCGGTTTATCGGTTTTTATATTTTTCTGGGGGCTATTTTACTTTTTTGTTCTTCCGCTTCAGCCGAATCCAAGGTTTTAGTGGTTACAAGCAGTTCTAGTGATGTCTACCAGAAAGTAGTCGATACCTTTGACCGGTCTTTGCGTTCCAATTGCAGCAATTGTGGAGAACCTGCTTATGTTGAGATTTCCCTGGATCAGGTGAATGAAACAGAACTTCGCCGCCGCGTCGATGAGAACTGGCGCTTGATTGTAACTATCGGGCGACAGGCGTCCAGTAGAGTTGCCGGCCTGAATCCGGCAGTTCCGATTTTACATACGCTGATTCCACATGAGGTTTATCAACAGCTACCGAAAGCAAGCAGGTCACCTTCTGTTTCTGCAATATTTATTGACCAACCGATTCAACGCAGGCTGCTGTTACTGAAATTAGCGATGCCGGAGCGAACCAAAGTCGGGGTACTCATCAGCCGGTCATCGCGTGATGTTGAAAGAGAAATTGAACGTAAGGCGAAGCCCTACGGATTAAAACCCGTATTTGAAACACTGGAAAATGAGGAGCAACTCGGTAATGTGCTGAATAAGCTATTGGATCGCAGCGAAGTTCTGTTAGCGATACCGGATCCATTCATATTCAACCGCAATACTGTCCGCAATATCCTGCTTTCCAGTTATCATCATCAAATTCCGGTAATCGGATTCTCTGCCGCCTATGTGAAAGCCGGCGCCATTGTCGCAGTTTTCTCCACCCCGGAAGAAATTGGTCGCCAAGCCGGGGAAGAAGTGGCAAATTACCTGATTAGCAACAAAAGCAGATTACCATTCCCGGCGTACCCAAAATATTTTTCCGTAGTTTGCAATCAGAGCGTATCTGAATCGTTGCAAATCAATTTACCAACCGCTGAACAAATAGAAGCCCGATTGCAGGAGGAATCCTGGTGAATTTACGGCGCCTCTTTCGGTTAAAAATCAAGGTGCTGTTGTTAAGCATTTTTCCAGCTGCAGTACTGGCTATTTCTTTGACAGCCTATGTGATCAAGGCGCAATTAGAGACACTTGATAAGTCATTTGTGCAACAAGGACAGGCTATCGCGCAGGAAATAGCGGCGGTCAGTGTTTATGGGATTTTTTCCGGTGATCTCGAAGCTTTGAAGCATAGTGTCGAAGCGATCGCCACTCGTACCAATGCGTTATCTGTTACGATAAAGGATCACCAGGGAATAACGTTGCTTCATCTTCAGCGTCCTGTTTCTATGAGCTATACGGATCAATCAATCCGTCGCTTCCAGGCCCCTGTTCAATCTGTTCCCACCCACGCCGCCATCAGTGATTTTCCGGAGCAGATGGAATCCGATTTTAATGCTCCAAACCCGCCCGTGTTGGGACGCGCAACGATAGAATTACTCGATATCTACACGATTAATGAGCAGCGCCGGATTATCCGTAACGGTCTGATTATGGTATTGCTTGGTCTTGCTGTAACTGCCGCGATCGCCGCATGGCTAAGCCGCCGCATTACCGGTCCGCTTGAGCGGCTTACACAGGCAGTGATCCGCATGAAACACGGGGACTTTTCAATTCGAGTTCCCGCCTCGTCCAGCGGCGAAGTGCGCAGTCTTGAAGATGGATTCAATTCCATGGCCGAAGCTCTGGCCAATTCGCATGAGACGATGCAACATCAGATTGATCAGGCGACATCTGATCTGACCCACTCCATGGAGATCCTGGAAATCCAAAATGTGGAGTTGGAACTGGCAAGAAAGCGGGCGCTCAAGGCAAGCCAGGCAAAATCCGAGTTTCTTGCCAATATGAGTCATGAGATTCGCACCCCGATGAACGGCATTATCGGGTTCACCCGATTATTGCTGAAAACAGATCTTAATCATGAACAACAAGATCTGGTTACGACCGTATCCAGATCTGCGTCTGATTTGCTGGGTATCATCAACAACATTCTCGATTACTCCAAACTGGAGCAGGGAAAGCTGGAGCCGGAGCATGAACTATTTGATGTTGCCGCCTGCTTCGAAGAGCCCATCGCTCTGCTTGCGCCTTCCGCCTATGAGAAAGGTCTTGAGTTGATACTCTTGTTTTATGCCGATGTGCCGCATTGGCTGATTGGGGATGAGCTAAGAATTCGCCAGATTCTGATCAACCTGGTCGGTAATGCGATTAAGTTCACCGCCGAGGGAGAGGTGGTGGTGCGCGTGATGCTGGAAGAAGACACACCCGAGGAATCGATTTTGCGCTTTACGGTGACAGACACCGGTATCGGCATCGATAAGACAGTACAGGAAACACTGTTCGTGTCATTCAACCAGGCGGACGGTTCCACCAGTCGTAGATATGGAGGAACCGGTCTGGGGCTGAGTATCAGCCGGAAGCTGGCGTTGGCAATGGGCGGTGACGTGACCGTGGAAAGCGAACCCGGCCGTGGTGCAAGCTTCAGTGTTACCTTGCGTCTTGATAAGGGTGCTCGACGTCCCGAACCTGAGCCGCATATTCCTTTGTTGACCGGTAAGCGATGCCTGCTGCTTGAGCAACATAAGCTGAATCGTACTGCAATACGATACCGGCTCCAGGATTCCGGGATCGTGGTGCATGAAATAGAAATTACGAATCATGACAGCAAGCCGGTATTATTATCGGAAAGATTCGACTTGATAGTTGCCGGTTTCACAAAACAAGAAATAGCCAGTGGTGAAGCACAGAAGCATATTTTGTCATACCGCGATTCCTACCGGCTTCCTTTGTTGGCTTTAATAAGCGCCTCCGATCATAATGTAATCCGTAAATTGGAACAGACATGCGCGGTACGTTGCTTATCACGCCTGGTTTGTCGTTCCGTACTGGAACGTACCCTGCAAGACCTGTTGACCGGGAAAGAGCTTGCAAAAGCACCGGTTGAGTTTATCCCGCCAAAATCCTCCTTACCTTCTTTCGAGGGATGTCATTTTCTGGTGGCCGATGATAACAGCATTAATTTAAGGCTGATATCCACCCTTCTCCAGGGACAGGGGGCCGCAGTCACTACTGCAACTGACGGACAAGAGGCGGTTGATTTGGCATCTGCTTCGCACTTTGATCTAATCTTTATGGATGTGCATATGCCGCAACTCAGCGGACTGGAAGCTGCACGAACAATTCGTAGCCTGGAGTTAAAGAAAGATATTTATACGCCTATTGTGGCGCTGACCGCGGATGTGTTACCGGCTACCGGAGAAAAAATCATGGAGGTGGGTATGGACGCCTACCTGATCAAGCCAATCGATGAAATGCAACTCTGGGATCTGATTCGTCGTCTTATACCAATGAAACCGACAAACCGCACAGCGCACGCTTCTCACACTTCCGGATCGGACAAAACACCGGACAATATGCCTGAGTTACCGGCACGCGACCTGGAGCAGGCACTGAGTGTCGCAGGCGGCAATGCCGACCTGGCGGACGAGATGTTCGAGCAATTATGTCAGGAACTTCCATTGCAGGTTAAATGCATACGGGAACAAGCAGTAGCGACGGACTGGAATGAACTGATAAAGACCGTACATCGCTTACGCGGATCAACCGCGGTATGCGGTGTGCCGGCCATCAACGACGTAGTGGGCCGATTGGAGCGGAGCGCCCGGGCCAAACATCCACAGGAGGTCGAGTCCTTGCTGAAGCGGTTGGAGCGAGAGGCGGCCCGGTTATTGTCATCTAGCGCATGAGAAGCTGCTTCATTTCAGCTACCGCCGGCCCGATACCGGAAAAGACCGAACGTGCAACGATGGAATGTCCGATATTGAGTTCCCGAAGCCCCTTTAGAGCGACAATCGGTGAAACGTTATCGTAATCCAGGCCGTGCCCGGCATTGACCTGGAGACCGAGTCCTGCACCGTGTTTAATCGCAAGCGAGATCCGTTCCAATTCCATCGCACGCTCTGCATCGGTCTTTGCATCAGCATAGTGGCCTGTATGAATCTCTACGACCGGGGCGCCGGTTGCTTTTGCCGCATCAAGTTGCGCCAGGTCGGCATCAATGAATAGTGAAACTCGGATCCCTGCTTCTGCAAGTGAATGACAGTATTCACGCAGTTCAGAAAGGTTGGAAATAACATCCAATCCGCCTTCGGTGGTCAATTCCGCACGTTTCTCGGGCACCAGACAGCAGTCATGCGGTTTGAGACGGGTAGCGATCCGTAACATCTCCGCTGTTGCAGCCATTTCCAGGTTCATGCGCGCCTGCAGCACTTCACGCAACTGTTCTACATCCCGATCCTGGATATGCCTCCGATCCTCGCGCAGATGTACGGTGATGGCGTCCGCCCCCGCCTGTTCCGCGATCAAGGCTGCCGCCACCGGATCCGGATAGCGGGTCCCGCGTGCCTGTCGCAGGGTGGCGACATGATCAATATTTACTCCAAGCAAGAGTGTGCGGTCGTTTTCATTCATTGTGTTTGTTGCCCTGCACAGAAAAAAAGAGTTCCCGGCTTTTTAACGGACGATCGCCAAGATAGCGAGCGAGTATATGCCGCATGAGCTCACGTGCCTCGCGCCAGCCGCCGGGACCCATCTGTGGTTTCAGGCCGGCCAACACCAATAGGGTCTGTCCGGAAACTGGGAGCGCGCCGTCAAGCTTGTTCCGCGACGGGCCGCGTTCCAGAACATAGTAATACTGTACGTCGTGTCGGATCGGGAGCCCGGTTTCCGCTTCCTGCTCCAGCAACAGACCGTACCCAAGCTCCGACAGCAGTGCAAGCTCGAATTGACGCAAGGTATGATCGCGCCCGTCCGAATGCGGTAAACGTTCCAGAGTGAGGTAGTAGCGGGAAAACAGAACAGGATGCGGATCGAATCGGCCTAACAGGCGCATGAGTAGCTCATTCAAATAAAACCCGCAATAAAGCGCCTCGCCCAGCAACGTTACAGGGCGGCCGTCGGCTTCAACCGTAGTTAAGGTTTTGACTTCTCCGCGACCGGCGGTCTGAATCAACAGCGGTCGAAAGGGTTGCAATAAGGATGCGGTAGCGGAGCGTCCGGATAGAGTCCCCTTGGCGATTGCCGGAAACCGGCCCTGCTCCGGTGTAAAGCACTCCAGAAGCAGGCTACTGTTGGAGTAGGGTCTGCGATGCAGGATAAAGGCAGGGTGAAGACGAGAGCGATCCTGATCCATTTCCGCTGTTCGTGTTAACGGTGATCAGACCCCGTAACCGAGTAAATTGAGAGCCTGTTCGTCGTTGGACCAACTTTGCTTCACTTTTACCCAGACATTGAGGTGGACCTTGCGGTCAAACAGTTTCTCCATCTCAATCCGCGCCTGACGCGCCGCCTCTTTCAACGCCGTTCCGCCGGCACCGATGAGAATGCCCTTCTGCCCCGGACGTTCCACCCAGATCAGGGCGCTGATACGATACATATGTTCGGTTTCCTCGAATTTTTCAATCTCCACCGCCAGCGCATACGGAATCTCCTTGGAATAACGCTGGATCAGTTGCTCGCGAACCAATTCCGCCGCAAAAAAGCGTTCCGAACGGTCACTCAATTGATCGGGAGGAAAAATATTCTCACCTGTTGGAAGGGCGGTCAGTATCTCCGTTTCCAGCAGTTCAATCCCTTTCCCTGTTTTTGCGGAAAGCGGAATGACTGCGAGAAAATCATGTTTCTGGCCGATTTCTTCCAGAAACGGCAAAAGAGCCGCTTTGGGGGTTATTCGATCAACTTTATTGATCACCAATAAAATTGGCGTCTTATGTGCCTGAAGGGCGGTCAGTACCGCTGCATCCTCGTCGGTCCAGCGTAACGCCTCCACTACAAACATCACCAGATCCACATCGCCCAAAACCGATGTTGCGGCCCGGTTCAGGTAACGGTTCATCGCTTGCTCGCCGCGGCGATGGATTCCCGGGGTGTCAACATAGATCACCTGCCCCCGGGTATCCGTTTTCATCCCCAGGATGGTATGGCGTGTGGTCTGTGGTTTGTGCGAGGTGATCGCAAGCTTCTGACCGATAATCCGATTCAGTAAAGTGGATTTACCGACGTTCGGGCGGCCGGAGATGGCGACGTAACCACATCGATTGGTTGCGTTTTCAGGCATCTAAAAGAGTCTTTAACAGTTGTGCGGCCGCCGCCTGTTCCGCTTTACGGCGGCTCCCTCCCCGTCCGGTAGCTTCCAACCCAAGATCGGGGATCACACAGGTCACGACAAAAATCTGTTCGTGTTGCTCGCCGTTGATTTGCGAGATCTCGTAAGCAGGAAGGTTGAGCCCGCGACCCTGCAACAATTCCTGCAGGCCGGTTTTTGGATCCTTCAGTTGATCGGCGGGTGAAAGGCTCCCGATCCGCTCTTCGAACAACAGGACTATCACCGCGCGTGCCGCCTCATAGCCGCCATCCAGATAGACAGCCGCCAAGAGCGCTTCGAGACTATCCGCCAAAATTGAGTTCCGGGATTGCCCTCCACCGCGTAATTCGCCCGGGCCCAATTTGAGGTATTTTCCAAGTTCCAACTCCCGGGCAACCTTCGCCAAGGAATCCTTTTTTACCAACGCCGCCCGCAATCGACTTAATTGCCCTTCGTCCGCATCTGGAAAACTCTGAAAGAGCAGATCCGCGATCACAAATCCAAGAATCGCATCCCCCAAAAACTCCAAGCGTTCGTTATTCCGGTTTCCGGCACTACGGTGCGTAAGGGCGATTTCCAGCAGTTCTTGGTTCGCAAACCGGTAGCTGAGCGCGGAAGACAGGCGATCGGATGGTTCTCTCAATGGGATACCAGTTCCAGGCTATCGTCGAATTTCACCACGAGGTCGACATTACCGATCATGTTCTTCTGTACGTTATATGCGATGGTTATCTTCATTCGTCCGGAAGCTTTCTGCACATCGACAGATTCCTGCTTTAAATCGCGGACACCATTGGTTGTAAGGCGCGTCATGATCATGCGACGCACGTCATGAGCCGATTTGGTAGTGATATATGGTTCCTCTTCCAAAGAATGCAAAACCGACTTAATCGTATAGTGCTCCAAATAGATCGGGGCTAATTTGAAGGTTAGCAATATAAAAAAACCAAGCAAGAACAGCACGAACAGCCAGCCGAGGCCGGTCATACCCTGTTGTTTCTTTAGGCTTTGTCGCATTTTAGCTTCTCCTCTATTCAATACCCTGCCCTAATCTTTCCCAGGCTATAGGGAATCCGGACCGGTTTAGATCCCAACTCATCCAAATCCCGAACGCTTTGCCGACGAGGTTTTTTTCCGGGACAAACCCCCAGCAACGACTGTCGTTACTGCTGTCACGGTTATCTCCCATCATAAAATAGTGGCCGGAGGGGACTTCTATCTCCCCTTCCGCAAGTACCTGGCATCCATACGGCAGATTCGGGGCGCGTTGCACGGTCAGAATAGAATGCTCCACCGTTCCGAGTTGTTCCCGGCTCTCCAAGGCGCCGGTCATGCGAGCGCCCGCGCCCGCTCCTTGATAATAGCCGATCGGCGTCTGTGGTTGCGGCTCCCCGTTGATATAAAGAGTTTTGTTGCGGTAGGCGATACGATCCCCGGGCAGTCCCACCAAACGCTTGATATAGTCGGTTGAAGGATCACGTGGATACCGGAATACCACCACATCACCCCGTTGCGGTTCCCCGACTTCGATAATTTTGCGGTCCAGCACAGGCAACCGCAACCCATAGCTGAACTTGTTGACCAGAATAAAATCGCCGGCCAGCAAGGTGGGCATCATGGATCCGGAAGGAATCCGGAACGGCTCCACCAGAAACGAGCGCAATACCAAAACAACCAAAATTACCGGGAAGAAGGAGCGCGCGTATTCGACCATCAGAGGTTCCCGGCGTGTGCTCGTTTCCGACTCTGCCGATTCGCCAGGCATCTGAGACTTTGCCAACCGCTTCCTACGGGGTGCAAACGCTATCGCATCGAACAACCAGATACCACCGGTAATCAAGGTTGCCAATACCAGGAACATTGGGAAATCAAAGGTCATGAATCATCCAGTTATTTTCAAAGTTCAATATAGTTTAGTTCTCTTTACCCACCCTTAGGATCGCCAGGAAAGCATCCTGCGGAATCTCGATCTTGCCCACCTGTTTCATCCGTTTCTTACCGGCTTTCTGCTTTTCCAGAAGTTTCCGTTTCCGGGTGACGTCACCACCATAGCATTTTGCGGTGACATTTTTACGCAAGGCCTTGACCGTGGTACGGGCGATAATTTTACTGCCGATGGCGGCCTGAATCGCCACCTCATACATTTGGCGCGGGATGATCTCCTTCATCTTCACTGCCAGTTCCCGTCCGCGCGGCTCTGCATGGTCCCGATGCACGATGAGCGAGAGTGCATCCACCCGCTCGCCGTTGATCAGGATATCCAGTTTTACCATCGGCGCAGCTTTAAAATGCTTGAATTCGTACTCAAATGAGGCATAACCGCGACTTACCGACTTCAGGCGATCGAAGAAATCAAGGACCACCTCATTCATCGGCAGTTCATAGGAGACCTGTACCTGACCGCCCAGAAACTGGAGATTCTTCTGGACCCCTCGTTTCTCGACACACAGGCTTATCACGTTGCCCAGGTAGTCCTGGGGTACCAGGATGGTCGCTTCGATAATCGGTTCACGGATCTCTGCGAGGCGGCTGCTATCCGGGAGATTCGCCGGATTATCGATCAGGATCACCTGGCCGTCGGTGGTGACTACCTCATAGATCACGGTCGGAGCGGTACTGATCAGATCAAGGTCATACTCCCGCTCCAGCCGCTCCTGTACGATCTCCATATGGAGCATGCCGAGAAATCCGCAACGGTAGCCGAAACCGAGCGCCTGCGAGGTTTCAGGTTCGAAATGCATGGCGGCATCGTTGAGTTTCAGTTTCTGCAGCGCATCCCGCAACTCTTCGTAATCATCCGAACTTACCGGGTAGAGACCCGCGAATACCCGCGGTTTCATCTCCTTGAAGCCCGGCAGCGCACACGCCGCCTTGCGCTCCGCCAGGGTGATGGTGTCCCCCACCGGAGCGCCGTCGATCTCCTTGATGCCGGCGATGACGAATCCCACTTCGCCGGTCCCCAACTGTTGCTTGGACGTCTGTTTGGGTGAGAACACCCCCACCTTTTCCACCTGATAAATACGGCCGGTGGACATCAACAGAATCTTGTCCTTGGGGCGAATCACCCCGTTAACGACCCGGATCAGCGAGATCACCCCGACGTAGCTGTCAAACCAGGAATCGATAATCAATGCCTGGAGCGGTTCCTGGGCGCTTCCGGTCGGGGGCGGGATCCGCGCCACCAGGGTTTCCAACAGTTCCGGGATACCGACTCCGGTCTTGGCGCTTACCTTGAGGGCATCGTGCGCTTCCAGACCGATAATCTCTTCGATCTCCCGAATAACCCGCTCCGGTTCGGCGGCCGGCAGATCGATCTTGTTCAGAACCGGCAACACCTCCAGACCCTGTTCAATCGCGGTGTAGCAGTTGGCCACGCTCTGCGCCTCCACCCCCTGCGCCGCATCCACGACCAATAATGCACCTTCGCACGCCGCCAGTGAACGGGAAACCTCGTACGAGAAGTCCACGTGGCCCGGGGTGTCGATAAAATTGAGCTGGTACTGCTCCCCGTTTTCGGCCTGATAGAAGAGCGTGACACTCTGCGCCTTGATGGTGATGCCACGTTCCCGTTCCAGGTCCATAGAATCGAGCACCTGCGCCTCCATTTCACGTTCCGTCAAACCGCCGCATAGCTGAATGAAACGATCCGCAATGGTGGATTTGCCGTGATCGATATGGGCGATGATGGAAAAATTACGAATGTGTTGGAGATCGCTCATGCAACGGAGATTCTATACTGATAATTTAGATTAGGTTTACTTGATAACTCATTGAAAAAACGGAACTTCCCAGCAGGGAAGTTCCGTTCCAGAATCGGGGGGAAATGCCGGTTCCTATCCCCGCAGCATCATACCCCATTTACCTCTAGGCATAAATATTCGCGTACCCGCGCTTCGTCCAGAAACAGCTCGCACAATACTTGACCCTCATGCGCCAGGACCGGAACCCGGGTATCGTAGCGCCTCCGCACCTCCGGTTCCTCGTCTATATCCACCAGCGCCAGCCGAAACGGGATCTCTTGCTGCAGCCGGTGCAGTTGCCCCCACATCTCTTCACACAGGTGGCAACCTCTCCGGGAATAAACGGTGAGAAGCTTTTCCTTCGTCACTTCGCGGGTACATCGAGGGCGAGAAACCGTGCCCCGTCACCCCGCCGCACCAATACCGCTACGGTCTTTCCCTGGGGCAGTTTTTTAATGATCGCGCCGAACTCTTTCACGCTCGCTACCGGGGTGTTGTTGATCATTTGGATCACATCCCCCTCGCGGATGCCGGCGTCGCTCGCCGCGCCCGGTTCGACCTGGGTCACCAGTACCCCGCCTTTGCGGGAGCCCATGCTTTCGATCTGTTTTTTGGTCAAATCCTGCACCTCCAGCCCGAGGGTATTGTTGCTGGAGTGCGGCGATATTCCGGGAGTGTTCATTGCCAGAGACTCTTCCTCCGGTAACTCGCCGATCTTCACTTTGACAATGATTCGTCTCTTGTTACGCAGGACCGAAAGCTCGGCATCCTTACCCACCTCGCTGGCGCCCACCATCGGCGGTAACTGCGAAGATCCGTCGATCACGGCTCCGTTATAAGCCAGGATCACATCTCCTTCCTGCAGCTTTGCCTTTTCTGCCGGACTATCTTCCAAAACCTGCGAGACCAACGCTCCTTGCGGATGCTTCAATCCGAAGGAACCCGCCAACTCTCTGGGTACATCCTGAATAACCACACCGAGCCAGCCACGCGCCACATGACCGCTGGTCTTCAACTGGTGCACGACATTCATCGCCACTTCAATGGGGATCGAGAACGAAAGCCCCATGAAGCCGCCGGTGCGGCTGTAAATCTGAGAGTTGACCCCTACCACCTCACCGTCCAGATTGAACAGCGGTCCACCGGAGTTCCCGGGATTGATGGCGACGTCGGTCTGGATAAAGGGTACATAGTTCTCACGCGGCAGACTGCGGCCCTTGGCGCTGACGATTCCCGCTGTGACCGTATGGTCGAAACCGAACGGCGAACCGATAGCCAATACCCATTCTCCCACCTTCAGTTCTTTGGATTTGCCGATTTTTACGACCGGCAGTCCGGTGGCGTCAATCTTCAATAGCGCGATATCGCTGCGTTTATCGGAACCGACTACTTTGGCTTCGAACTCCCGGTGATCGCTCAGATAGACAATGATCTCATCGGCGCCATCCACGACGTGTTGATTCGTCAAAACATAGCCATCGCCGGAGATAATGAAACCGGAACCGAGCGAAGTGGTATCAAACTCCTGGGTGCCTCCTTCGCCATCTAAGAAATGGCGGAAAAAGTCCCGGAACGGACTGTCGTCGGGCAGATCGGGCATTCGAAATCCGTGCGGCAAACCGCGTCGGATCGTTTTGGTCTGCTTGGTACTGATATTAACGACTGCCGGACCGTATTGTTCCACCATGCCGGTGAAATCCGGAAAATCGCGGGCCGCTTCCGCCCAGGGCGCAGTCAGCAACAATGCGAAAAAAAACAGTAGACTTTGACAGTGCTTGGAACAAAAGAAGATTTTCATCCACAACTCCTGAAACATTCAATTACCGGAAGTCACAACGTTTACTTCAGGTTAAAATCAACCTGTACGCTGTCTCGGGCCTGGCGCAAAATGATCGGCTGATACCTTCGGTCGTGACCGATCCGGCGGGAAAACCCGCGTACCAGCAGCAGTCCGATTGTCAAACCGAATAGACCGCCGAGTACGGCATATGGTTCCGTGGTCGTCGCACCAAGGTATGCCGCGCCAAATTTTCCCAGTACGGCTGTGGTGATGAGAGAAAAAACAGGGAGCATGTAGGAGACAAAAGAGGCACGCATTACAACCGAATCTTCAACCCCCAACACTACCCGATCGCCCGGTTGCGCATCGATTGGATTCGCTACTCTTAGTAAGGATTTCCGCTTACCGAACATCTGTGCCACTGCGGCAGTACCGCAGGCACCGCTGGCGGAGCAGTCGCCGCAGGCGGATTTTCGTTGCGTTTCCACCTCGGCGTAACCTTCCTCACAGGAAACGACGACTGCCTGCTCTTCAATCATGGCGTTTTCTGTTCTGTAGTCTGGGCCAGTTGGCGAACGGTCTGGGGCGGAACTTCGCCCACAGCGGTGATCTGGTAACCGTCCTTATTGGTTCCGAAGACATTCACCGTTCCAACCTGTGACTCTCCGTTCAGTCCGCGCCGCTCATCCGCCTTTTCGATATAAACGGAAAGGGTTGTAAGACCGTCGGAAAACACAAAATGATCGACCGCCGATCGCGTCTTGGTGGAAGCCCGTCGGGAATGGACACGTAAGTTGAATCCCTTGGGCAACCCGGGGAAAGCCCACCCTATATGCTCCCGGTCTTCATCCGGTAATCGATAGGACGGTTTCTGATTGATCCAGGCATATTGATCTTCCGTCACCAGGTTCATCGGCTCTTCCGGATTGTCGTCACCCAGCGATATCTGCGGCGCAATCCTTAAATTGGTGAACATGATCTGTGAGATCGGCCTGCCTTCTCCGTCCAATAATTCGGATTTTAACGGGAGTGCGGAATTTACATCGAGAAACAGGCGATGGCCGTAGCGTAGATTGTCACGTGGGATGATCAGGATAATCCGGGCTTTGCGTCCGGCCACCCGTTCTGTTCCGAGCAAATGGAAGTCGTAGTTTTGCCCCAGCTGCGTCAGATCCCCGGCGTCTGTTTCGTTCGCATCGGCACCGCTCCGCAATTCGGCGGAAACCGAGCGCCGATCGGGCAATACGCAGATGATGGAGTAATTATCCCGAACCACCTGGCGCTGCATTCCGTTGAGAGACACCAGACGTTCGCGCTCTTGTCCGCCCTGCGCCGAATGCAGCAGATGCATCGACTCCATGTGGTTATCGAGCAGGTAGACAAAAGTCCCTTCATAGTTGAGCTGATGAACCGCCTGTCCCATGTTGTGTAACCATGTGGTTACCTCTTGTGACGGCTCTTCCGCCCAGACACCGCCGGACGTCCCCGCCAACAGTGACAGCAAAAACAGCTTCCGAAAATGACTCATTGGATTTACTGGCTGGTGTCATACCCCACAAAAGTGGCATATGGAATTACACCGCCGATGCCTGCGGGCGAAGCATATTCGCTATGGTCGATCAGGTAGTCATTGAGTTGGGATTCCACGGTGGGTTGTTCAGACAGATTTTTCCATCGAATCCCGGGTTGCTGGACATAAATAACAGGAGCGGATGGTGTAGGGGCAACGGCCGCCACCTGGGGTGTATCCGGCGAGGAGAGCTGCGATACCTCGGGGGACATGACAATCGTCAAAACCGCCACAGAGGCCGCCAACCCGGCCCCGGCGCCGATCTGCAGCCACCGGCGCTTGGTGGCTGCCCGCACCTTTCGTTTGGGGGCGGCGATGATGGCGGGTTCCGTCGCCAGCCGCTCGGAAATCTGTTGTCGCATCCGGAAACCGTCCGTTTGCGTCATTTCGCCCCGCATTACATCGCCGATCAAGTAATAGCGACCCCACTGCAACCGCAGTTCCTCCCGTTCGCTCAGGAGATTCAACACCGTGGCCGCTTCCTGGGAAGAAAGCTCCTCATCCAGCAATGCGGAGACCTGTTCGCCGACCCTGTCACTCATAATTGGCACCCAGTTTGTTGCACAAATTCTTCACGGCTCCGCTCATGGTTCCAGCAACGGAGCAAGTTTCGCATCGATCGCCGCGCGCGCTCGAAAAATACGCGACCGCACCGTCCCCACGGGACAGGACATGGCGCGCGCGATCTCTTCGTAACTCAACCCTTCCAACTCACGAAGGGTAATGGCGGTGCGCAGATCATCCGGTAACTCATCAATGGCGCCCCGAACCGTCTCGGCGATCTCCTCCTGCAGCAGGTTGCGTTCCGGCGTGGCGTTCTCCTGCAGCCGGAAGCCGATATCCATCTGCTCGGCGGTATCCGCATCCAGGTCCGAAACGGGAGGCCGGCGTCCCTGCGCCACCAGGAAATTCTTGGCCGTGTTGATGGCAATCCGGTACAGCCAGGTATAGAAAGCGCTATCGCCCCGGAAATTCGGGAGAGCTCGATAGGCTTTAATAAAGGCTTCCTGCGTCACATCAAGTGTCTCGCTCGGATTGCGTATATAACGAGATACCAGGTTGGCTACCTTATGCTGGTATTTCAGGACCAGAAGGTCAAACGCCTTCTTGTCACCTCGCTGTACCCGCGCCACCAGTTCAGAATCTAGCTGCCGCTCGCCCATTCGGGCCCACCCCCCGGACGCGGCAGGCGCGTCTTTTTATTCACCTTGATTGACATTCGTATTCGTAAATAGTTCGCACTTTGAGAAAGAAGATTATCACCTTATCTCACCCTCCCCTCGCACGGGAGGTCGGGTCAGGGTTCGAACCGCCGGAATGCCTCTTGGATCGGGGCCGTAAACGAACCTTTACACCGCTGTAAAAGGTTCTCGCCGTTTCGTTTTTACGTTACGATGGCCGCTTGTGCCGCACTCCCCTGTACCGGGCAGATTATGAACGAACGCCCCTCGGCTTTCCATCGAATATCCGAAAACTCCCTATGCAGTCCGATCCCCACCTCTTTGATGTCCTGATCATCGGCAGCGGCGCTGCCGGACTCAGTCTGGCGCTGCGGCTGCCCTCGGATGCCCGCATTGCCGTCGTCTCCAAGCTGGACCTGAGCGAAGGCAACACCTACTACGCCCAGGGAGGGATCTCGGCGGTGCTGGATGAGATGGACACGGTGGAGTCCCACATCCGGGATACCCTGGGGGCCGGCGC
>JBNKCL010000055.1:0-52092 GCA_050287725.1 Sedimenticolaceae bacterium | reverse complement strand
GTAAGTGTTTTGCTGTGTCGAAATATTTTAAAGTTTCATAATAGGCCATTGCTCTTGCTAACCAAGGGAATCCTTGTGTTTTTTCTTTTAGAATACTTTCTGCATTATCAAGATTGCGTTCCGCTTCTTTGAGATCCTTTTGAAGTTTTGATAGAAATTCTTTTTGTTCGGAAATTATCTGGTTGTACTCTAGGGTCTTTGCATTTAAATGTTTTTGCAAACTGCTAAATTGTGATTTGTATTTTTTGGCATCTAAAAATGCGCCATAAATTTTGAATGCGCTCCATAAAAATGCAGTTACTACTCCAAGAATTAAAAGTCCATCGGATTTCATTTGTCTATTTTTCGTAGTCTGATATTCTAAAGGAAGCAGGAGGATTCGGTATTTCCAACTATTCACGGAGATATTTGTTAGTTCCCATTAAATAATGCAGGTTCGACGCAATAGTCCCTAAAGCAACAAATTCCGAATATCCGAAAGCTTGTCCCGCAGATAACTGACAAAGCGCGCCCCGTCGGCGCCGTCGATGGCGCGGTGGTCGTAGGCGAGGGAGAATGGCAGGATGAGCCGCGGGGTGCAGACCTCTTCCTGATAGACCGGTTTCATGACGGCGCGGGACACGCCGAGGATGGCGACCTCGGGCGCGTTGACGATTGGAGTAAAAGCAGTTCCGCCAATCCCTCCCAGGCTGGAGATTGTGAAGGAGCCGCCCTGCATATCGGCCGGTTTCAGTCTGCGCTCGCGGGCTCGGGCGCTGAGTTCGCCCAGTTCGCGCGCCAGGTCGAACAGTCCTTTCTTGTCCACGTCGTGCAGGACCGGCACCAGCAGGCCGTCCTCGGTATCCACCGCGAATCCGATGTTGAAATATTTCTTCAGGATCAGGTGTTCGCAGCCGGGGTCGAGTGAGGCGTTGAACCTGGGGTATTTTTGCAGCGCACCCACGCAGGCCTTCATGATGAAGGCGAGCAGCGTCAGTTTGTAGCCCTGCTTCTTCGCCTCTTCCGCGTGCTCTTTCCGGAAGGCCTCGAGGTCGGTAATGTCGGCCTCGTCGAACTGGGTCACGTGCGGCACAGTGAGCCAGCTCCGGTGCACGTTGGTGCCGGAGATGATACGGATGCGGCTGAGCGGCACCGATTCGATCTCGCCGTATTTGGAGTAGTCGAGGGCCGGCAGTTCCGGCAGCACCAGACACGGGCCGGGCGCCTCCTTGGCGCCGCTGATGGAACCTTTGACGAACAGTTGCACGTCCTCTTTCAGAATCCGGCCGTTGGGACCGGAGCCGGTGACCCGTTCCAGATCGACTCCCAGTTCGCGGGCGAACTGGTGGACCGAAGGACTGGCGTAGGGTTTTTCCGGTGCATCGTGATTACCCGGTTGCGGCGGCACCGGCGGCTGGGTGGGTTCCTTCTCGCCCGGGACCGGCGCGGGTTCGGCGGCCGGTTTTTCTTTCTTCGGTTTGGTCTCTTTTTTCTCGGCGGCGGGTGCCGGTTTCTCTTCGGACGCTTCCAGGGTCAAGATCAGGTCGCCCTGCGACACCTTGTCGCCCACTTTTATTTTGATCTCTTTTACGATGCCGGCGGCGGGCGAAGGGACCTCCATCATCGCCTTTTCGCTCTCCAGCGTGATCAGTGGATCTTCCGGGTGCACACGGTCGCCCGGTGCCACCAAAACTTCGATGACGTCTGACTTTTCGATGTCGCCGAGATCGGGAACCAGAACCTCTGTTTGCTTGCTCAATGGAGTCACCTGGATGTTGCTTAAATCGTTAAGTTCTCGCAAAGACGCCAAGAACGCCAAGAAGGCACTTTATATTCGTCCCTTTGCGGCTTTGCGTCTTGGCGAGAGAGTGTTTCTTTTCATACGCCCTCTGAATTCAATTTCTCGCAAAGACGCCAAGAACACCAAGAAGATTTTTCATGTTCTTTCCTTTGCGGCTTTGCGTCTTGGCGAGAGGACATCTCTTTCTCTCTTGCATCAAGAAAGCACCGGATCGGGCTTGTCGGGGTCCATGCCGTATTTGTCCAGCGCCTGGGTGACCGCTTCGCGCGGGAGGTCGCCGTCGGCGGCGAGCGCCTGCAGTGCGGCCACCACGATGTAGTGGCGGTCGATCTCGAAGAAGCAGCGCAGCGCCTCGCGGGTGTCGCTGCGGCCGAAGCCGTCGGTGCCGAGTGCGACGTAGCGCATGGGCACGAACTCCCGGATCTGGTCGGCGTACTGTTTCATATAGTCGCTCACCGCCACCGCCGGACCTTTGCGGCCGTGGAGGCACTGCTTCAGGTAACTGAAGCGCGGCACCTCTTCCGGATGGTTGCGGTTCCAGCGTTCGGTGGCCAGGCCGTCGCGGCGCAACTGGTTGAAACTGGTGACGCTCCAGATATCGCACGCCACCCCGAAATCCTTGCGCAGCAGACCGGCGGCCACGAACGCCTCGCGCAGCACCGCGCCGCTGCCCAGCAGTTGCACCCGCGGCCCGTCGGAGGGTTCGTCCTGGTGCAGCAGATGGATTCCTTTCAGGATGCCCTCTTCGGCCCCCTCCGGCATGGGCGGGTGGCGGTAGTTCTCGTTGGCCACGGTGATGTAGTAGTAGATGTCCTCCTGCTCCGCGTACATGCGCCGCAGTCCGTCCTGCACGATCACCGCCAGTTCGTAGGCGAACGCGGGATCGTAGGAGACGCAGTTGGGGATGGTGGCGGCCAGCAGGTGGCTGTGGCCGTCCTGGTGTTGCAGCCCTTCGCCCGCCAGGGTGGTGCGGCCGGAGGTGGCGCCGATCAGGAAACCGCGCGCCCGAATATCGCTGGCGGCCCAGGCGAGATCGCCGATGCGCTGGAAGCCGAACATGGAGTAGAAGAGGAAGAACGGGATCATCGGCCGGCCGTGATTGCTGTAGGCGGTACCGGCGGCGATCCAGGAGGCGAGGGAGCCCGCCTCGTTGATCCCTTCGTGCAGGATCTGCCCGCCCATGTCCTCGCGGTAGTACATCACCTGGTCGATATCCACTGGTTCGTACAGCTGCCCCTGCGCGGAGTAGATGCCGAGCTGCCGGAACATCCCCTCCATGCCGAAGGTGCGCGCCTCGTCCGGGACGATGGGCACGATGTATTTGCCGATCTGTTTGTCGCGCGTCAGGATCGCCAGCAGTTGCACGCAGGCCATGGTGGTGGACATGGAGCGTTCGGCGCTGCCCTTGAGCAGCAGCTCGAAGGCGTCGAGCTGCGGGATCTCCAGCGGCTCGGCCTTTCGCGGCCGTGCGGGGAGATAACCGCCCAGCGCCGCGCGCCGCTCGTGCAGGTACTGCATCTCGGGACTGTCTTCGGCCGGTTTGTAGAAGGGGGCGGTGCCGATCTGTTCGTCGGTGATGGGGATGTTGAAGCGGTCGCGGAACGCCTTGAGCGCTTCCAGCCCCATCTTCTTCTGCTGATGGGTGATGTTCTGTCCCTCGCCGGCGATGCCCATGCCGTAGCCCTTCACCGTCTTGGCCAGGATCACGGTGGGCTGGCCGGTATGCTGCACCGCCGCGGCGAAGGCGGCGTGGATCTTGGTGGGGTCGTGACCGCCGCG
Source organism: Sedimenticolaceae bacterium (assembly GCA_050287725.1). Lineage (GTDB taxonomy): Bacteria > Pseudomonadota > Gammaproteobacteria > Chromatiales > Chromatiaceae > CBFDBF01. The sequence continues at coordinate 48,533 of JBNKCL010000055.1, read as the reverse complement.
GTTGAGGCGCCAGATGTCCTCGTCACTCAGGTTGGACACCATCTCCCGCAGCTCCGGATATTTGCCGAAGAAGTGCTCGCGGGTGTAGGCGCCGCCGCGCACCTGGTAGTTCTGGTAGTCGCCGTCCACCGCCACTTCCATGCGCCGCCGCAACAGGCCGTCGCGGTCGCGCGCCAAGAGCGGGTCCCAGTAGGAACCCCAGACCACCTTGATGACGTTCCACCCGGCGCCGCGGAACACCGCCTCCAGCTCCTGGATGATCTTGCCGTTGCCGCGTACCGGTCCGTCCAGCCGTTGCAGGTTGCAGTTGACCACGAAGGTCAGGTTGTCCAGCTTCTCCCGCGCCGCCAGCGAGATGGCGCCCAGCGATTCCGGCTCGTCCATCTCGCCGTCGCCCACGAAGGCCCACACCCGGCGGCCCTCGGTCTCCAGGATGCCGCGGTTGTGCAGGTACTTCATGAAGCGCGCCTGATAGATTGCCATCAGCGGACTCAGCCCCATGGAGACGGTGGGGAACTGCCAGAACCCCGGCATCAGCCAGGGGTGGGGGTAGGAGGAGAGGCCGCCCGCGGCGGAGGTCTCGCGGCGGAAGCGGTGCAGGTGCGCCTCGCTCAGGCGGCCTTCGAGAAAGGCGCGGGCATAGACCCCGGGCGCGGAGTGGCCCTGCAGGAACACCAGGTCGCCGCCGTGTTCCCCGGTGGGGGCGCGGAAGAAGTGGTTGAAGCCCACCTCGAACAGGGTGGCGGCGGAGGCGTAACTGGCGATGTGCCCGCCCAGTCCGGCGAACTTGCGGTTGGCCTGCACCACCATGGCCATGGCGTTCCAGCGGATGAAGGCGGTGATGCGCCGTTCCAGGGTCAGGTCGCCGGGGAACGGCTCCTCGGCGGCGAGCGGGATGGTGTTGATGTAGGCGGTGTTGGCGCTGTAGGGGAGATAGGCGCCGGAGCGGCGAGCCTTCTCGATCAGCCGCTCCAGCAGGTAGTGGGCACGCTCCACCCCTTCGTGCTCCAGCACCGCTTCCAGGGAGTCGAGCCACTCCCGCGTCTGTTGTACGTCGGTGTCTTTTTCTTGCTTCATGATTTCCCGGTAAGGGTGGCGGGGTTCAGCAGACGGTCCACCTCTTCTTCCGATAGTTTGGTTTTCTTGAGTACCGCTTCGCGGATCGGGGTGTGGGTCTCGATCGCCCATTTGATGATCTTGGCGGTGGCGTCATACCCCAACTTGGGGGTGAGGGCGGTGGCGATCACCGGGTTGTGGGCGAGGTGTTCCGCCAGCCGTTCGCGGTTGACCTCGAATCCCGCGATGGCATGGTCGGCCAACAGCCAGGCGGAGTTGGTCAGGATGGTCAGCGAATAGAGCAGGTTGTGCGCGAACACCGGCAGCATGGCGTTGAGCTGGAAGTTGCCGGAGGAGGCGGCCACCGTGATGGCCGCGTCGTTGCCGATCACCTGGGCGCACACCATGGCCGTGGACTCCGGGATCACCGGGTTGACCTTGGCCGGCATGATACTGGAGCCGGGCTGGACCGCCGGCAGGGTGATCTCGGCAAGTCCCGCCGTCGGCCCGGAGTTCATCCAGCGCAGGTCGTTGGCGATCTTCAGAAGTCCGACGGCCAGGGTCTTCAACTGGGCACTGAGCGCCGCAACGTCGTCCATGGAGGATTGTGCGGCGAAGTGGTTGGTGGTCTCCATAAACTGGATGCCGGTGGATTGATGCAGCCACGGCAGGCAGCTGGTGACGAAATTGGGATCGGTGTTGATTCCGGTGCCCACCGCCGTGCCGCCCAGCGCCAGGTTATACAGCGGGCGCAGAACCTGTTGGATGCGGCTGCAATTCTCGTCGATCTGCGCCGCCCAGCCGGAGAGTTCCTGGCCCAGGGTGAGGGGCATGGCGTCCATCAGGTGGGTGCGGCCGGTCTTTACCACCTCTTTGAGTTCGTCCGCGCGGCGGCTGATGGTGTCGCGCAGATGGATGAGCGCCGCCAGCAGTTGTTCCCCCTGGATCACCCCCGCGATGTGAATGGCGCTGGGAAAGACGTCGTTGGAGGACTGTCCGAGATTGACGTGATCGTGGGGATGGACCGGTTCGCCCAGTTGCTCGGTTGCGAGATGGGCGATCACCTCGTTGAAGTTCATGTTGCTGCTGGTGCCGGAGCCGGTCTGGAAGATGTCCACCGGGAACTGGTCGTCGAACTCCCCCTCCGCCACCCGGCGGGCGGCCAGCGCGATCGCCTCCGCGCGCGGGCGCGGCAGCCGGCCGAGTTCGGCGTTGCTCATGGCGGCCGCCTCCTTGATGCAGCCGAGGGCGTAGATCATCGCCCGGCAAAGCCTGAGACCGCTCACCGGAAAGTTGGCGATCGCCCGTTGCGTCTGGGCGCCCCACAACGCATCTTTCGGTACCTCGACCTCGCCCAGGGTATCGGTTTCTACGCGGTATTCATCCATGGTATCTCCCTGTCCCGTCTGTTGGTTGTACGCGAATCTGTAAACCAGCTACTAGACTAAAGCTTATCTTAACATCGGCCTTTTTGCCGCGTTCCGCGGAAGATACGGTTTTGCCAAAAGGAAAATGTACACCGGTGAGTATTCAGAGCAAGGATTCATTCGATACCGCAACCCGACTCCCGGTCGGGGGACGGGAGTACGCCATCTTCAGTCTGGAGCGGGCGGGGCAGGCGCTGGGCGATCTGTCGCGCCTGCCGTACTGCCTGAAGATCCTGCTGGAGAATCTGCTGCGGCATGAGGACGGCGAGCGAATTACCGAACAGGAGATCCGGACCCTGGCGGCCCGGCGGGAGGACGGCTGCGCGGAGGGGGAACTGGTGTTTCATCCGACACGGGTGTTGATGCAGGACCTGACCGGGGTGCCAGCGATCGTGGATCTGGCGGCCATGCGGGATGCGGCGGAGGCGGCGGGCGGCCGGGCGGAGTGGCTCGATCCTTCGCTGCCGGTGGCACTGGTCATCGACCACTCCGTAAGCGTCGACGCCTTCGGCAGCCCGAATGCGTTCGATATCAACGTCAAGATGGAGATGCAGCGCAACCGGGAGCGTTACGCCTTCCTGCGCTGGGGACAGCAGGCGTTCCAGCGTTTTCAGGTGGTCCCCTCCGGCACCGGCATCTGCCATCAGGTGAACCTGGAACACCTGGGTCAGGTGGTCCGTCACGCGGAGCAAGACGGGACAAGCTACGCCTACCCGGATACCCTGGTGGGCACCGACAGCCACACCCCCATGATCAATGGCCTCGGGGTGCTCGGTTGGGGGGTGGGCGGCATCGAGGCGGAAGCGGCGATCCTGGGCGAGCCCATCGGGATGCGTATCCCCGAGGTGGTGGGGGTGCGGCTCACCGGCGCGCTGGCGCCGGGGGCCACCGCCACCGACCTGGTGCTCACCATCACCGAGATGTTGCGGGCGCACGGGGTGGTGGGGAAGTTCGTGGAGTATCACGGTCCCGGCCTGAAGAACCTTTCCCTGCCGGATCGGGCCACCGTCTCCAACATGACGCCGGAGTACGGCGCCACCAGCGGGATCTTTCCGGTGGATGAGGAGACCCTGCGCTACCTCCGCTTCAGCGGGCGCGATGAAGAGACGGTGGCGTTGGTGGAGGCGTACGCCAGGGCGCAGGGGATGTGGCACGATCCGGAGGCGACCGATACCGTCTACAGCGAACGGCTGGAGCTGGATCTCGCGGAGGTGCAGCCCAGTCTCGCCGGTCCGCGCCGGCCGCAGGACCGGGTGTCGCTGTCGCAATTGCAGGAGAGCTTCGACGCCTTCCGGGCGGAGGAGGTGCCGGGAGAGCCGGCGCCGCCGGTGGCGGTTGACGGCGAGACGCACCGTCTGGGCCACGGGGACGTGGTGATCGCCGCCATCACCAGTTGCACCAACACCTCCAACCCCGGCGTGATGCTGGGGGCGGGACTGCTGGCGCGCAACGCCCACCGCCGCGGGCTCAAGGTGAAACCGTGGGTGAAGACCTCACTGGCGCCCGGTTCGCGGGTGGTGAGCGATTACCTGCGGGATTCGGGGTTGCAGCAGGATTTGGACGCCCTGGGTTTCAGCCTGGTGGGTTACGGTTGCACCACCTGTATCGGCAACTCCGGTCCGCTGGCGCCCGCCATCGTCGAGGCGATCGAGAACAACGATCTCTGTTGTCTCTCGGTGCTGTCCGGCAACCGCAACTTCGAGGGTCGGATCAACCCCTACACCCGCGGCAGCTATCTCTGCTCGCCGCCCCTGGTGGTGGCATACGCCCTGGCCGGGACCGTCCGGATCGATCTGTCCAAAGAGCCGCTCGGGGAGGACGTCCGCGGCCAGCCGGTTTATCTGCATGAGATCTGGCCCGACGCCGAGGAGGTCCGGAAGCTGATCGATTCCACCATTACGCCGGAGATGTTCCGTGCCTGCTACGGCGAGGATCTGTACCGCGGTCCCGAGGTCTGGCGGGAACTCAAGGTCGGTTCGGGCCGGACCTACGACTGGGAGGCGGAGAGCACCTATGTGCGTCAGCCGCCTTTCTTTGAGGGGATGCGGTCGGAGCCGGAACCGCTCACCGATCTATTCGGTGCGCGGCCGTTGGCGATCCTGGGCGATTCGGTCACTACCGACCACATCTCGCCTGCCGGTGCGATCCCGGCCGACAGCGCCGCCGGAGATTATCTGCGGTCGCAGGGGATTGTGCCGGACGATTTCAACACGTACGGTTCGCGCCGCGGCAACCACGAGGTGATGATACGCGGCACCTTTGCCAATATTCGTCTGCGCAATCGAATGGCCCCGGGGACCCGCGGGGGCGTGACCCGCTATCTGCCGGACGACGAGGAGATGAGCATCTACGACGCCGCCATGCGGTACCGGGAACGGAAAGTCCCGTTGGTGGTGATCGCAGGGGCCGAATACGGTACCGGATCTTCCCGCGACTGGGCGGCCAAGGGCACCCTGCTGCTGGGGGTGCGGGCGGTGATCGCCAGGAGCTTCGAGCGCATTCATCGTTCCAATCTGGTGGGGATGGGGGTGTTGCCGTTGCAGTTCATGGAGGGGCAGGATGCCGATGGCCTCGATATCGACCGGTTCAGCGAGTTCGATCTGCAGGGGATCGGCGCGCTCCGGCCCGCCGGCCGGATTACGGTCGTCCACAAACGGCAGGGCGAAGAGGTGAACCGGTTCGAGGTGTTATGCCGGGCCGATACCCGCGATGAACTGAGATATCTGCAGCACGGCGGCATCCTGCCGTTCGTGCTGCGCCGGGTATTGCGAGAGCATCAATAAGGATTGCGCAAATCCTTCGTCCGCTTCGCAACGGATTCAGGCTTATCTAAAGGTCATAGTGCGCATAAGCGCGAATCACCTTGCCGGAAGGCCCGAAGTGGAACACCTCGTTCGAGAGTCCCAGCACCCCCTTGTAAACGAGCGCGACACTGTCGGCGCCCAACAGGACGTGAAGAAGTTCGAAGTGGAGATTCGGGTATTTTTGCAGGGCGCCGTTCCAGTATTCGCCGACGGTGTCTTTGCCTTTCAGGATTCCCGTCGGGTTGCCCGTTAACAGGGTTATCGCCGGGGAAGACATTTCGAAATCGTCGGCATAGTGCGAAAGGATGCGTTCGAGATCGTGCGCGTTCCACGCAGCGATCCACTCCTCCGCAAAAGCGTGAGCCTGTTCTTTATTCATATATAAAAGCCATAGGCCCGTGAGGGTCTTGGGCTACTCCTTCAGGACCATATCGATGCACATGACGGCGGCAAGAATCAGCTGCCGGATCGGGTCGTCGGCAGGAACAGATTCGGATATCTCAAGCACATAGTTGTCAGCGCTGGTGAACAGTTCCTTGCCGATGCCGGTCCATTTTTTCGTAACATGCGCCAGCTCTTTTTCGCCGGACATAAACCGAAAGTTCCATCCCGTCCATTTCCCTTTCAGTTGGCAAATGGGGTTGTCGCGGGCGTCAAGAACGCTGAATGCGCCTCCGATCGAGAAGAACTTCTGCTTGAAACCGCCGATGACCTGATCCTGTTCGTCACGCACTTCGACCTTCGATAGAAACAGGGAAACCCCTCTGGTGACGCGAACGATCTGGCTGCCGTCGGGGGTCTTCACCTGGATATCGAAAGGCGTCATCCGTTTGTAGTCGGTAAAGCGCAAGAGCTTTGTTATCGCTCCCAGGCGTTCTTCGCGGCACTCCAGGATGATGGCGCCTGACTGCGGGTCGTAGATGTCGTAGTTGTTTGCGGCCTTGAATATGCCGAGATGCTCTTTGACAAGAAACACATTTCTTTTCAAAACATCATGCATTTTTTATTCTCCTTTTTTGGTCCTCTTCGCGCATGTGCGCGGATCGGCGGCGAGCGTCCGCGAGCGACGCCCGGCGGCTGTTGATGTCCGGATGGGATTTCGATGACGGGAATAGATCCTTCTATAGAGATTCTTTTGTGGTGACGGTGGGCGAGTGATGTTTTCCTTTTTAAGTTATTTGACGGCTTGGCGCAAGCGGGTGACGGGCTTGCCGAGTGTGATTGATTCGGCGGCTGAACGGTCAGGGTTGTGGGTGGACCCTTGCACCGAGGTTATGTTGGCATCCTGAAGGTCCGGCCGGGGCAAGGGGCGATTGAAAAGATAGACTCGGTCTATTGATGCAATTTGAGAGACATCGTTTTACTATTGATACCACAATAAGCACTACATGGACGGCCCGGGGAGAGGATGCTGCCGGAATTGATGCGACGGGATGCGCAGCCACGCACGGATTACGCCATGCTTCTGAAGCGCATTGGATGGGCTGCTCCAAGAGAGCCATCCCCCTCCGGTTCCGCGGCCGGGAGACGGGTCGCTATCTGTCTGTTTTTATTGCTTCTGTCGGGCAGCGGTCCGCTGGCGGCGGAGCAGCCCACGATCGAGACCCTCCTGGGGCGCGACTATCTGGACGACTACTACAGCAATGTGGTGTTCGGGTATCGCCTGATCACCGAGACCGAAAAGTACGGCGCCCGCTATAACGGCAACGGGTTGCGCTGCACCAATTGTCACCTCAATGCCGGCCGGACCCCGGACGGCCTGCCGCTCAACGTGGCCGGGATGTACCCCAAGTGGCGCAGCAAGAACGGCCGCCGCAACGGCATCGGTCTGCGGATTCGCGAGTGTTTCGTTTACAGTCTCAACGGCATTATGCCGCCGGAGGATTCGCCCGAGGTGCTGGCGATTGCCGCCTATATCTCCTTTATCTCCAACGGCCAGGTGATCGGCCAGGAACCGGAGGGCCGCGGTGCCCCGACCTTGCCGGATACCGGGTTCGACCCGAATCCGGCCAACGGCAAAGCCGTATATGTCAAATACTGCTCCGTATGCCATGCGCCGGACGGACAGGGGAAGGCGCCGTTCCCTCCGCTCTGGGGGATGCGCTCCTATAACAAGGGCGCCGGTATGTTTGACGTCCGGCGGGCGGGCGGTTTCATCTGGGCGAATATGCCGTTGGGTGCCGGGCATGTCCTGACGCATCAGGAGGCGCTCGACGTGGCCGCATATATCAATATGCAGATCCGGCCCGGCGATCCAAGGAACAGTAAGCTGGTAAAGCTGTTCGAGTCGTTCTCCGGTCTGTTTCGTTGAAGCGATGACACCGGTGTTGGTCCGACATTTCCGATCCGGTCCGACGGACTGGCGGCGACGGTGAAAACGCCGGCTCTGCTGTCCGAGCTTCTTCCCTGGTCGCCGCGGCGTTCCGGGAAGATCGATTTTCGCACCGAACTGCTGGCCGGGGTGGCCGGCGCAACCCTGGTGATCCCCCAGGGCATCACTTTCGCCTTTCTGGCCGGGTTGCCGCCGGAGTACGGTCTCTATACCGCGATCTTCGTGACCTTGTTCGCCAGCCTGTTCGGTTCCAGTTCTATGTTGGGCGGGCCGAATACGGCAGTGGCGATTTTGATCGGCATTACGGTGCTGCCGTTCGCGGGGCGCGGGAGTCCGCTCTATATCGATTATGTTTTGTTGCTCAGTCTGATGATCGGTCTGATCCAGTTGCTGATCTGGCTGGGGCGCGGCGGCAAGTATTTTCAATATTTGAGTCCGGCCGCGATTATGGGTATCACCACCGGCGTCGGGATCATCCTCATTCTTTCTTCCCTTACCAGTATCCTCGGGGTTGCGGATGTCCAGACCCAGTTCTTCTTCGAGAAGATCTATGTGTTGGCGGCGGGGTGGAAGGAGTTGACCAACCCTTACAGTTTTGCCATCGGTCTTGTTACCGTGGCGACCGGGCTGCTGTTTAAACGCTATACGTCGCGTTATTCGATCCTGATCGCCATTGCGGCCGGGTATGTGACGGGTCTCCTGTTGATGGGGATATTCAGCCAGGCGGACATGGAGCTGGATTTGTTGGGGCATATCCCGTTCCAGATTCTGCCGCTGTCGCATCCCAAGCTGGACTGGGAGTATCTTCTGGTGGGGGTCTCGATGTTTCCGGGTGCCGTGATCATCGCGCTGATCGGACTCGCACAGTCCATGGTGATCGTGAAAGATCTGAAAACCAGCAGCGACGAACCGATCAATGTGGACAAAGAGGTGTTCGCCCAGGGAATCACCAACACACTGGCCCCGTTTTTTTCCTGCTTTGCCGGTTCCGGTAGTTTTAACCGAACCTCATTGAACCAGTCGTTGGGATCCCGGACGCCGCTGGCCGGTATCCTGTCTTCCGGAGTGGTGCTGGTATTGGTTCTGTTGTTGGGGGGTCCGCTTGCTTATATGCCGATGGCGGTAATCGGCGGAACCCTGATGTTGGTGGGGATCGGTATGATCAAGCCGAAAGAGATCTCCCGGCTGTTCCCGTGGCGGGGCGAGTTGTGGGTATTTGTGCTTACGCTGTTGACGATTCTGTTTCTCGGGTTGCAGGCCGGATTGATTGTGGCGATCGCGTTTTCGATTCTGATGTTTGTGTTGTCCGCGTCAAAACTGGATATCGATATCCAGCAAGGCGACGGGGCCATCCATATCCGCGCCGAGGGCCATCTGTTCTACGCCTCCATCGATCAATTGAGCGGGCTGCTCAAGCGGCACCGTGACGACAGTGTGGTTCTCGATCTCAGCGTGGTTTCCTATATGGATCTCTCCGCCACCGAGGCGCTGGCGATGGATCTGCAGAAACGGGATTCTTCCCGGACATCGTTCGTGGTAGTGCTGACGTCCGAGAAAATGATCGAGCATTTTGAACGAAGGCACGGCGAAATCCCGGTTGAGGTAGTTCGGTCCGCGCCAAGCCGGCCGCAGTCGTAACTGTTGAGTTTCGTTCCTACCGTCAGCAGAACACGGTCATAAATGTGGGCGCCCGGTCCGCCGGGCGATGAATTGGACTTTTCTTCTCGCCCGGGGGACCGGGCTCCTACAGGGAGCGGGAGATTTGGTCTCTGCAACAGTCGCGAGTCGGTTCAGGCGGCTTATCCGGCATCCTCGTTGATTAACGGATAGACGCCGTTCTCGTCATGCACTTCGTGACCGGACAGCGCGGGATTGAAAACGCATGCCAGTTGCATCTCGCTGGAGGCGCGCAGCAGATGCTCGTCATGTTGATCCAGGACATAGATGGTTCCCGGTTCGATAGGGTGGATTTTGTGATCGGACAGGGTCTCGATCTCGCCCCGACCGCTGATGCAGTAGACCGACTCGAAGTGGTTCTGGTACCAGATATGGGTCTCGGTATTCGCATAGATGGTGGTGATGTGGAACGAAAACCCCATCTTGTCGTTCTGTAATACCAGCCGTACGCTTTCCCAGTTGTCGGACGTAACCCGGCGTTCTGTCTGTCTGGCTTCTTCCAGAGTTCTGACGATCACTTCCTGACTCCTCAATAATAAAAGACCACGCGGTCCGGCTCGCTGCGGATCGCCGACGTATCGGGTTGAACGGATTCAGGCCGTGTCCGGGTCGCCGAAGAAATCCTTCTCTTCCGGGATCTCATCCTCCCCGGCGCATACCTCGCGGATGCTCTCTTCGATGATGTTGAGTCCTGCCTCCAGGTTTTTGTCGCTGATGATCAGCGGGCAAAGCAGTTTCACGACTTGATCGTCCGCGCCGCTGGTCTCAATGATCAATCCGCGACGGAAAGCGGCGCGGGTGATCTTGCCGGCCAGTTCGCCGTTGACGCAGTTGATGCCCTGAAACATCCCGCGTCCGCGGGTGGTGAAGTTGCCTTCTCCGTAGGTCTCCACGATTCGCTCGAGTCTCTCGGAAATATACGCACCTTTACGTTTGATCTCTTGCGAGAACCGGTCGTCGGACCAGTAATGGTCGATCGCCGCGGTCGCGGTGACGAAGGCGAAGTTGTTGCCGCGGAAGGTGCCGTTGTGTTCGCCCGGTTTCCATTGGTCGAGTTCCGGCCGGATCAGTACCACCGCGAACGGCAGACCATAGCCGCCGAGAGATTTGGAGAGGGTGACGATATCCGGATAGATGCCCGCTTCCTCGAAGCTGAAGTAGGTGCCGGTGCGGCCGCAACCGGCCTGGATGTCGTCGACGATCAGCAGCACATCGTGGCGTTTGCATACCTCATGCAGGTTTTGCAGCCACTCGAAACCGGCGACGTTGATGCCGCCTTCCCCCTGTACCGTCTCCACGATGACCGCGGCCGGCAGATCGATACCGCTGCTGGAATCGGACAGCACCTTGTCGAGATAGGCGGTGGTGTCGATATCGTCACCCAGGTAACCGTCATACGGCATACGGGAGGTGCCGCTCAGGCTTACGCCGCCCGCTCCCCGGTGATGCGAGTTGCCGGTGGCGGCCAATGCCCCGAGGGTGACCCCGTGGAAACCGTTGGTGAAACTGACGATATTTTCCCGGCCGGTGACGTTACGGGCCAGTTTCATGGCCGCTTCCACCGCGTTGGTTCCGGTCGGGCCGGTGAACTGAACTACATACTCCAACCCGCGTGGCTCGAGGATCTTGCGCTTGAAGGCCTCAAGGAAACCCTGCTTGGCGACGGTATGCAGATCCAGTCCGTGAGTGACGCCGTCGTTCATGATGTACTCAAGCAGGCGCTCCTTGAACAGCGGATTGTTGTGGCCGTAGTTCAGGGTTCCGGCGCCTGCCAGAAAGTCCAGATACTGATGGCCTTCGTTGTCGTAAAGGAATTCCGCCTGTGCCTTGTTAAACAGTTTGGGAAAAGAGCGCGCGTAGCTCTGAACCTCGGATTCGATTTCTTCGAATATTTTCATAATGTGCTCTTTAATCTGAATTTGTTTCATGCGAACCAATCGGTTCCGCCCGGTACAGCACCTCATCCTGGTGGCGGCCGCCGAAATGCCGCTCACTGCCAAACAGCAGACGGGTTCGGCAGGAGAGATTGAGGGTCCGGAACAGTGATCGGAACAGGTTCTCCGAGGCCTGGTTGCCGGGAGAGATGGTGGTTTCGATACAGCAAACCCCCTGGGTCTGCAGGCGTTCGAACAGGCGCACCAGCATCGCCTTTGCGATGCCCCGGCCGCGGCAGGCCTCATCCAGCGCGACCTGCCAGACAAACAGCGTGTCCGGACGCGACGGCGGCCGATAGCCGGATGCGAACCCGATCAGCCGGCCGTTGTCATCGGCTGCGATCGAGGTATCCGCGAAGTCGGTGCATTGAAGCAGGTTGCAGTAAACGGAGTTGGTGTCGAGAGGCGGGCAGCGGGCGACCAGTTGGTTCAGTGCCAACCCGTCCTCCGCCGTCGGTGGGCGGAAACGGATGTTGTGGATCTCCATAGATATTTAAATTTCGCAATACGAAACAAAATTATACCATAGAGCGGCTCAAATCTGGGCAGGAATCCAGGGACATAGGTAAAATACCTATATAATCAATGTAATATGCTTCGGTAGGCCGTATTTTTGGTCCATGTATATAGTTCGAGTTACGAATTAAATTACCCGGCGCCGGCGGCGAAGATTGTCATCGGCGGACGACCCCTTACAATCGACCCACGATTTCAGGCAGGAATTCAACCCATGGACAAAAGCCAGCAGGCGCTGGTGCTGCTGCGCCAGATCATCCGCGCAACCGAGTTGCAGGATAAACACATCAGCCGCAGCACCGGCCTCACGCCGCCGCAGTTGCTGACGCTGCAGACCCTGCGACGGCTGGCGCCGTTGACCTCCGGCTCCCTGGCGGCGGAATTGGGATTGGCGCAGGCGACCGTGACCAGTATTTTGGATCGCCTGGAGCGGAAAGGTTTTGTCGTCCGGGAGCGCGGTACCGAGGATCGCCGCAAGATATGGGTGCTGCTTTCTGAAAAGGGACAGGCACTGTTGGAAGGTGCGCCCACCATGCAGCAGGATCTGTTTGTGCGACAGTTTGAGGCGCTCCAGGAATGGGAACGGTCGATGGTTATCTCGGCGCTGGAGCGCATCGCGTGTATTCTGGATGCGCAGGATCTTGATGCTGCGCCGATGCTGGATATCGGAAAACTGGATCGGACATTGGAGCCGGATTAAGCCCTCGATCGTTTCGATACAGTACCTCGCTTGATTGAACAGCAGCGTTGTCATCGCTGACGGGAAGTCCGCGATTCTAATTCCTTTTGCCGGATCAGGCGGCCGAGCGGTCCCGAATGAACCCCTGTTTTGCAAATGGTTGACGATCTCTGGATGCTACCGGATACTCCCCGGCTGCAGTGAGGGTTATTGGTTGTGGTGTGGTGCTGCGCGGCGGCCCCCCACGATAAAAATAAAAAAGTATGGAATGTAGTTGGGATGGATTCGTTGTGGTGTTGAAGGCCTTTGGTGCCGGAATTGCAACGTGTGGTCCCGTAGTTTTGTGGTCCGAGGAGACACGAGATGCAGGCAATCGACAAGCGTGATGCGTTGGAGAAATTGCGCAGAGCCAAGGGTGCGCACATCAAATGGCGGGCTTATGCCCAGGCGCTGGTTTCCGGCGTTGCCGTCAGCGAGGACAATATCCCGGTTGACCACACCGCTTGCGCCTTCGGGAAGTGGTATCACGGTTTGGGCAGGCAACAACTTTCCCACCTTGCCGCTTATGAGGGGGTTGCGACTCCCCATGAAATGCTGCATGCGATCTATAAGCGTATCTTCGACGTATTGCATACCCCGCCGAGTCGGCGCGGTTTGCATGGACTGTTTTCCACCAAGTTCGCACGTGAGGCGGAACAGATGGAGCGGGCGCGCTATTACATGGAGGAGCTGGTAGGGGTATCGGAGACCCTGTTAAAAGCGTTGGATATTCTGGAGCAGGAGATCCGCGAACTGCCGGATGCCTGACCGCCCCCGGTTTTTATTCCGAACTTAACTCTCGCCAAGACGCAGAGGACGCCAAGAAAAGCGAACACACTCCGGATGTATTCGATGTGGGAGCCCGGTCCTCCGGGCGATTCAACCTGACCGATTATTCTTTTTGCCCAGAGGATTGGGCTCCTACAGGCACTATTCTCGTCATCCCGGCGAAGGCCGGGATCCAGGCATATTCTCTGGGTGCCGGATCAAGCGTCGAATGCCTTTAAGACTCCCCCACCTGACCTCTCCCACCTGTGGTGGAGGAACATCCGAGAATTACTCTCGCCAAGACGGCAGGACGCCGGGAAAATTTATTTGCACGGCGCTTCAGCGCTTCTTTTTTACGGAACTCTTGCTTTTGCGCGGCGCTGATAATGCAAGGGTCTTACCGCTGGTGAACAAGTCGGAAAACTCCTTGGCAGGGAGTGCCGGCGAGAACAGAAACCCCTGCATCAAGTCACAACCATGCTGTTGCAGGAAGGCGAGTTGTTCCGAGGTCTCGACCCCCTCCGCCAATACCACCCGATTGAGGCTGTGCGCCAGGGTTATCACCGACAACGCTATCGCGGCGTCGTCCGGGTCGGTGGTCAGGTCATGCACGAAGGATTGATCGATCTTCAGGTTGTCGGTAGGGAACAGCTTGAGATAGTTCAGGCTGGAGTAGCCGGTCCCGAAATCGTCCAGCGCAATGCGCACCCCGATCTCTTTCAGTTCCCGCAACACCATGATGGTAAGCTCCGGATCCTGCATGACGGAGCTTTCGGTGACCTCGATCTCAAGCCGTTCCGGCTGTATGGAGTGACGAAGCAGCGCCTCTTTAATCAGGGATGACAGGCCTCGGTGTTGGAACTGACGGGCCGAAACATTGATCGACAGCCGGATATCCTCCAGTCCTTGTTGTTGCCACTCTTTGAGTTGCGCGCAGGCGGTATCGATGACCCACTCGCCGATCGATACGATGAGGCCGATCTCCTCCGCCAGCGGGATGAATGCGTCGGGCGGAACCAGGCCGCGTTCCGGGTGTTGCCAGCGAATGAGGGCCTCGGCTCCGATCACCCGGCCTTCTTTCAGTTCCACCTGAGGTTGGTAGTAGAGCGCCAGTTCTCCGAGATCCAGAGCGCGGCGCAACCCGGTTTCCAACTCCAGTCGTTCCACGGTACGGGCGTTCATTTCCGGCGAATAGAACTGGAAACGATTCCGCCCCCGATCCTTGGCGCGGTACATCGCCACATCGGCATTTTTCACCAGGGCCATGGCGTTTTCGCCGTCCCGGGGATAGAGGGCGACGCCGATGCTTGCGGTCGTCACGATTTCCCGTGTCTCGATGGTGATGGGATATTCCACCGACTGAAGCAGCCGGTGGGCCATGGTGATGGCGTCATTCTCGGTTGCCACATCCGACATGATGATCATGAATTCGTCGCCCCCCAGGCGGGCTACGGTGTCGCCAGGACGTACGCAATCGCTCAGACGCTCGGCGATATTGCGCAGCAGGGTGTCGCCGCTGCCGTGACCCAGACCGTCATTGATCAGTTTGAATCGGTCCAGATCCAGCAACATGGCCGCCACCTGGCGGTTGGAGCGATGGGCGAAGACCAGGGATTGGGTCAAGCGGTCAACCAGCAGGTTGCGGTTGGCCAGTCCGGTGAGCGGATCGTGGTTGGCCTGATGTTCCAGCTGTGCTTCGTACTCTTTGCGTTCGGAGATGTTGTCGAACACTGCTACGAAATGTTCCGGCTCGAAACTGTAGACCGAAACCAGAAACCAACGCGCCAACCCCGGGATAAATGTCTCGAAACGTTCCGGTTCCCCGCCGCCGGCCACCCGGGCGTATCGTTCCAACAGCTCCGGATTGTTTTCGTGGATTCCCGGTATCACTTCGCTGATGCGTTTGTTGGTCACGTCTTCCAGACCGGTCAGTTCGCCGAACTTGGGGTTGACCTCCAGGTGAACGAAGTCCACCGGTTTGTCGTCTTCATACAGGATTTGGCAATAGGCGTAGGCCTCCAGCATATGGTCGAACAGGGCGCGGTAGCGCCGCTCGTTGGCGCGGGCAAGCTCCTCCGTTTTGCGGCGCTCCGTGATGTCGCGGCTGATGCCGATCAGGCCGAGCAACTGGTTCTGATCATCGAAGTAGGGGGTCTTGAGGGTCTCCAGCAGGGCGCTGTGACCGTCCGGATAGGTGACCCACTCTTCGTTGATCCGGGGCTGCTTCTGCATCAGCATGGCGCGGTCATGTTCGCGAAAGCGGGCGGCGGTTTCCCGGTCGACAAAATCGAAATCGGTTTTGCCCACGATCTCTGACTCGCGTTGGTTGAAGTATTTCTCAAATGCGCGATTGCAACCCAGGTAGTTGCTTTCCGGATCTTTGAAAAAGATCAGGTCGGGGATGGAGTCGATAATGCGTCGCAGCAGCGCCCCTTGCTGCATTAATTTGCGGGCCGTCAGCATACGCTCGGAGAGATCGCGCACCGCACCGTAGACGTTGCCGTCCGGCAGCCGCACGCCATTGATCTCCACCGGGATCCGACGGCCGTCGCGATGCAACAGGTTGATCTCCAGCCGGTCCTGACCGACGGTCAGGGTTTGTTGGTAGGAGTCAAGAGCTGTGGTCAGTTCCTCCGCGGGGATAAGATCCGGGATGCCCATCCGGAGCAGATCCTTGGCGCAATAGCCCACTAACTCCTCCGCCCGCCGGTTCACGTAGTTGAAGCGCCCCTCCGGATCGCAGACGAAAATCGCGTCTGGAGCGCCTTTGATGATTGCAGCCAAGCGGGCGTCGCTGGCGCGTTGCGCCTCTTCGGCGCGTTTGCGGCCGGTAATGTCTTCGTGAACGCAGACGAAACCGCGTAGAGTGTCGTTCTGCCGGATCGGTTGCAGGCTGATCGCCGACCACTCGTCGTGCAGGGAATCGCGCAGTTCGCTCTGGACGGCCTCCCCACGTTTGATGGCCTGGCAGATCGGACAGTCGTCGATCGGCCGATTTTCCGGATGCCAGATGGAGTGGAGTGGCCGGCCTACACCGCCGTCCGGAAAGCGCTGACGGGCGCTGTGGTTGCAGGATTGAACGATGCCGTCGCTGTTCAACAGCAGGACCGGCATCGGCATGGATTCGAAGGAACCGGCGTCCCGCGCCAGCAGACGGAAGGGGTGGGCCAGCATCCAGCGCGATACCGCCACCAGCAGCAGACCGAAAGCCCAGAGTTTGGCGAGATGTCCCACCAGGTTGGAGAGCCCGTAGACATCGATATAAAGGGTGAAAGCGAACTCCGAGATTATGGTCAGTGCGATCACCCCGAGCATGATTCGGTAGAGCGCCGGGTCCAAGGCGCCGCGGTGGAGGTAAATGCGCACCCCCGACAGCAGCAGCAGGATGATAATGACGTACTCAGATGCGACCTTCAGAGAAGTCAGGCCCTGTCCCACAACAAAGGCGTCGGGAAACACATCCAGAAACACCAGGGCGATGGCGCCGAGCGAGAGGGTGCCCAGCAGTCCGAAGCTCCATTTCGGCAGGGGATGGTTATCCAGGAAGCGTGGCGCCAGCAACAATACCACCGCCTCCAGGGCGCGGGCGCAGAGCCAGAGTTGGGTGGCGGGGTTGGGGTCGTTTCCCGGAATGAGCCCCATGCCTTTGTAACTCAGGGTATGCACCGTATCGATAATGGCAACCCAGAAGAATCCCTGGGCGAGAAACAGCAGGAAGTTGTTGCGGGTGAAGTGGTAGCTGTTGCGGGCGATCAGGTAGAGCGATACCCCTACCGCGATGGAGAACAGCTCCGCCAGGGCATGAAACCACAGGAAGTGGATAGAGCTGAGACCCAGCAGGAGCAGAGTGAGCCACAATCCGGTGGAAAGGGTGCGGCTCGTTCCCGAGTCGGTATCCACCGGTGTGGTGACTATGGACCCACCCTGATTACTCACGGCCTGCTTCCTGTCGTTGCGAGCCGATAACGGCCGTGTACGAGAATCGCGAACGGACCGGCTGTTTCGGGGTTTGATGGTAATCGAGTGAGTGCGACAAGATACCTTCCTTGGCTTCCGGTTTTTGTTTTGTAACCCATCGTGATCCAGGCCGTATTCGGGGAATGCTCGGGTATCACCTCTGTAGCGGCAGCCCCGGTGCAGACTGGAAAAAATTCACTATAAAGTGTAGCCTACTGACCCCTTTGGATATTTCTCCCCTGTGGCCGGAAAACTCCACATAAAAACCTTCGGGTGCCAGATGAACGAGTACGACTCCGCCAAGATCGCGGACCTGCTCAGGGAGTCCCATGGCCTGGAGCTTACCGCCCGCCCGGAGGCGGCGGACGTGCTGTTGCTCAATACCTGCTCCATCCGGGAGAAGGCGCAGGAGAAGGTGTTCTCGCAACTGGGGCGCTGGCGCCCCTGGAAGCAGCGCCGGCCGGAGCTGGTGATCGGGGTGGGCGGTTGCGTGGCCAGCCAGGAGGGGGAGGCGATCCGGGAGCGGGCCCCCTACGTGGACCTGGTGTTCGGGCCGCAGACCCTGCACCGCCTGCCGCAGATGCTGGAGTCGGTGCGCCGCGAGCAGGTCCCGCTGGTGGATGTCTCCTTCCCCGAGATCGAGAAGTTCGACAACCTGCCGGAGCCGCGCGCCGAGGGGCCGGCCGCCTATGTCTCCATCATGGAGGGGTGTTCCAAGTACTGCACCTACTGTGTGGTGCCGTACACTCGCGGCGAGGAGATCAGTCGCCCGTTCGAGACGGTCCTGGAGGAGGTGTCCAAGCTGGCGGCCCAGGGGGTGCGGGAGGTCAACCTGCTGGGCCAGAATGTGAACGCCTATCGTGGCCTGATGGAGGACGGCGAGAGCGCCGACCTGGCGCTGCTGATTCACTACGTGGCCGCCATTGACGGCATCGACCGCATCCGCTTCACCACCTCGCACCCGGTAGAGTTCTCCGACCGTCTGATCGACTGCTTCGCCGAAGTGCCGGAGCTGGTGAGCCACCTGCATCTGCCGGTACAGAGCGGTTCCGACCGGATCCTGGCGTTGATGAAACGCGGCCACTCTGCCTTCGACTACAAGGCCAAGGTGCGCCGGCTGCGGGAAGCGCGTCCCGATCTCAGCCTCTCCTCCGATTTCATCGTGGGATTCCCCGGTGAGAGCGAGGCCGATTTCGAACGTACTATGGAATTGATCGAAGCGATCGGCTTCGATCACTCCTTCAGTTTTATCTTCAGCGCCCGCCCCGGCACCCCGGCGGCGGAGCTCCCGGACGATGTGTCGCCGGCGGTGAAGCAGGCCCGTCTGGAACGGTTGCAGCGGCGGATTACCGAGATGGCGCAACAGATCAGCCGGCGCATGGTGGGAACCACCCAGCGGGTTCTGGTGGACCGGCCCGCGCGCAAAGACCCGGCGCAACTGGCGGGGCGCACCGAAAACAATCGGGTGGTTAACTTTGACGGTCCGCCGGAATTGATCGGCCGTTTTGTGGAGCTGCGGATCACCGAAGCGCTGCCAAATTCGCTGCGCGGGGAGTTGTTGGACCCGCTGCTGGCGCGCACCGCTTGAGTGCGGGTTTCCCGGATATCTTTCTTCGAATGGAAGGAATTTTCCATCTAGAATTCAGGCACCGAATGCAACAGAATCTCTGCGTTCCCTTGTGTCCTCAGTGGTAACAATCAAGGACTAAGATAATCCCTGTGTCGGAACACCCTGAAACCGTCGATCTTGTTCTCACCCCCGAAGACAATCACCGGCTGGCCAATCTTTGCGGCCAGTTGGACGCCCATCTGCGTCAGATCGAGCGGCGCCTCGGAGTGGAGATCAACAACCGCGGTCACCGGTTTCGCGTGATCGGCGAACCGGAGGCGGCGAGCGCCGCGCGTGAGGTGTTGCGCGGTTTGTATGAGCAAACGCGTGCTGAGGCGCTGACGCCGGAACGGGTGCATCTTTTTCTGCAGGAGTCCGGCATCGAGGCGTTGTTGCGGGACGAGTTGGACGAGGATCTGCCGGAGGTGGCGATCAAGACCCGGCGCGGACTGGTGCGGCCGCGCGGGCCCAATCAGCGGGAGTATCTGCACCGGATCAACACCCATGACATCAATTTCGGGATCGGCCCGGCCGGCACCGGCAAGACCTATCTGGCGGTGGCTTGCGCGGTGGATGCACTGGAGCGCGATCAGGTGCGGCGGGTATTGCTGGTGCGCCCGGCGGTGGAGGCGGGGGAGCGGCTCGGATTCCTGCCGGGCGATCTGGCGCAGAAGATCGATCCCTATCTGCGGCCGTTGTACGACGCCCTTTACGAGATGCTGGGCTTCGAGCGGGTGGCCAAACTGATGGAACGTAATGTCATCGAAGTGGCGCCGCTCGCCTATATGCGGGGGCGGACCCTGAATGAATCCTTCATCATCCTGGACGAGGCCCAGAACACCACGCCGGAACAGATGAAGATGTTTTTGACCCGGATCGGCTTCGGTTCCACCGCCGTGATCACCGGCGACGTCACCCAGGTGGATCTGCCGCGCGGCCAGAGCTCGGGGTTGCGCCAGGCCAGCGAGGTGTTGGCCAAGGTGGACGGCATCAGCTTCACCTTTTTCAATGCGCGTGACGTGGTGCGTCACCCGCTGGTGCTGCGGATCGTGAACGCCTACGAGGAGCACGACCGGCGGCAGGAAAAGGGAAGTTGAAACTTTCGCTGGATTTGCAGTGCGCCACGACGGCGCAGAAGATACCGGCGCGCCGGGATTTCCGTCGTTGGGCGGAAGCGGCGTTGGCCGGTCGGCGCGGCGAGGCGGAGTTGTTGATCCGGCTGGTGGACGAGGCGGAGAGCCGGGAACTGAACCTTCGCTATCGGGGTAAGGACCGGCCCACCAACGTGCTCTCTTTTCCGGCCGATCTGCCGCCGGTGGTGCAGAGTCCGTTACTGGGGGATCTGGTGATCTGCGCGCCGCTGGTGGCGCAGGAGGCGCGGGAGCAGGACAAGGAGACCCTGCATCACTGGGCCCATCTGGTGGTGCATGGGGTCTTGCATCTGGTGGGGTATGACCATCAGAATGAGGCGGAGGCCGCAACGATGGAAGCGGCGGAACGGGAGATCCTGGCGGGGATTGGCCTGCCGGATCCATATCAACAGGAACACAATGAATAGCGACGGCTCCAACCCTAGGGGCGGTTCGTTCCCCAAGCGCTGGTTCAGAAAGATCACGCAGTGCTTCGGGAGCGGGCCGGAAAATAAAGAACAACTGATCGAGCTGCTGAAGAACGCCAGGCAGCGGGCCCTCATGGACACCAAGGCGCTCTCCATGATGGAGGGGGTGTTGCATGTAGCCGATCTTCAGGTGCGCGACATCATGATTCCGCGCGCCAATATGGTAGTGGTGGAACGGGATGCCCCGCTGGAGCAGATTCTGCCCGTGGTCATCGACTCCGCCCACTCCCGTTTTCCGGTCATCGGGGACGATCGCAGCGAGGTGATCGGGATCCTGTTGGCCAAGGATCTGCTGGGGTATTGCGGCCAGGAAGAGCGCCGCTTCGATATGCGCGATCTGTTGCGGGCGGCGGTGTTCGTACCCGAAAGCAAGCGTCTGAACGTATTGCTGGACGAGTTTCGCGCCAGCCGCAACCATATGGCGATCGTGGTGGACGAATACGGGGCGGCGGCCGGCCTGGTGACGATCGAAGACGTGTTGGAGCAGATCGTCGGCGAGATCGAGGATGAGCACGACTTCGATGAGGGTGTCGCCATTCTGAAACGCAGTGAAAGCGAGTACACCGTCAAGGCCCATACCGATATCGCGGACTTCAATGAGTACTTCGGGGCCGAGCTGAAGGACGAAGAGTTCGATACCATCGCCGGCCTGGTGGCCAACGCGTTGGGGCATCTGCCGAAGCGGGGCGAGAAGGTGGACATCGGCCGTTTCCGCTTCAAGGTACTGCGGGCGGACAGCCGTCGCATCCACTTGTTGAGTGTAAGGCTACTGACGAAAAACGAGGGTGAACCCGCCTGATTTCATACGCCGTAGGGGCGCGAAGACCCGCGCCCTGATCGCCCTGGGTGCCGGCGCGTCGTCGGTGCTGGCGTTTGCCCCCTTCTCCCTGTTCCCGTTCGCGCTGCTGGGACCCGCGCTCCTGTTTCTCCTGTGGCTGGACTCCGATCCCCGCCGGGCGTTCCGGGAGGGGTGGTTGTACGGGGTCGGGCTGTTCGGTGTGGGTGTGCTCTGGATGCACATCAGCATCGATCAATTCGGCGGTATCGGCACCTTTTTCCCGATCGCGCTGACCTTGCTGTTTACGATCGTGATGGCGCTTTATTACGGGCTGGTCGGTTGGTTGGCACAACGGCTCGGTAGTCGCTCCGGCGGGGTGCGCCGGCTGCTGCTGGTGTTCGTGCCGTTGTGGCTGCTGGTGGAGTGGTTGCGGGGATGGTTCCTCACCGGTTTCCCCTGGTTGGCGTTGGGGTACTCCCAGATCGATACCCCGCTGCGGGGCTACGCACCACTGCTGGGGGTGTACGGGGTCTCGCTGGCGGTGCTGTTTTCGGCCGCCCTGGCGTTGTTGCTGGCGAATCGCCGCAACCGGCTGTTTGCTGTGACCGCACTGATCCTCCTGTGGGCGGGGGGATGGGGGTTGGCGCAACGGCACTGGACCGAAAGTGCGGGTGCGCCGCTGCGGGTCAGCCTGATCCAGGGCAATATCCCGCAGGCCCAGAAGTGGCGTCAGGAGCAGCTCGCCCCCACTATCGAACTCTATGTGCGTCTCACCCGGGCCAACTGGCGCAGCGACCTCATTATCTGGCCCGAGACCGCGGTGCCGGCCCTGCTGCATCAGGTGGACGGGTTGTTGTTACAACCGTTGGGGCGCGAGGCGCGTGCGTATGGCAGCCAGGTGCTGCTCGGGATTCCGGTTTGGGAGAAACAGGGGGGGCGTTTCTACAACGCCATGGTGACCCTTGGCGCCGGTGAAGGAGCCTACTACAAGCGGCATCTGGTCCCGTTCGGGGAGTTCATGCCGTTGTCCGAACTGTTGCAGCCGTTGGTGAAATGGTTGGCCATTCCCATGTCCGACTTCTCCGCGGGCGAGGATGCCCGTCCCCTGTTGCGGCTGGCGGGCTATCCGGCCGGACTCTCCATCTGTTATGAGGACGCCTTCGGGGAGGAGGTGATGCAGGCGTTGCCGGAGGCGGCCTTTCTGGTCAACGCCAGCAACGATGCGTGGTTCGGGGACTCGATCGCGTTGCCGCAGCATCTGGAGATCGCCCGCATGCGGGCGCTGGAGACCGGCCGCTATCTGCTGCGCGTCACCAATACCGGGATCACCGCCCTGATCGGTCCCGGCGGAGAACTGCGGGCGGTGGCGCAACCGTTCCGGCAAGAGGTGCTGACCGGGGAGATCCTGCCGCTGACCGGTCTCACCCCCTATGCCGTGGTCGGGAATTGGGCGGTGGTGTTGTCGGCGCTGGTGTTGCTGGGGTGGGGTCTGTGGTCCGGGCGGAAAGACCGGGTTTCGGAGACGCTCAAGGTTTCCTAGGGACGATCCCGATTACGTTCGGGATGGGCCATGCCCCCAGGCTCATCTGCTGGTTGCGAAAGCTGGGAGTGTAGCCGCCGGCCAACTCCCGTTCGAAGCCGTTGTGCTGCACGAACAGTTGCGCCTCCGATCCGCCTTCCAGATGTTGCGCTGCCACCAGTCCGATGGGGAGCGTCAGCAGGGTTTCGTTCAACTGACGCATGGGCACCGGGGTATGCGAGTAGATGAACAGCGCCCGGCCTTGGTCGTCTTCCCCGAGCGCCGCCTCATTCCATCCCTTGGTCGGCCGATCCCAACGGTTGATGCTGGGGCGCTGAATGAGGCGCAGGTTCTGCAACAGATAACGGTAACGTTTGCCGAGGGTTTGGAGATCGGAGGCCACATCGTTCAGATCGAAGATCCGAAACGGCGCCTCTTTCCGGTCGTAGGGAGAGAAGGCTGCCAGCGATCGATAGCGGTTGATGTGCCGGCTGGCGATTCGATCGTCGACCTTCATGTAGCCCGCATGGGTGGCGTGATCGGAGAGATACATGCCGGCATTGATGACCGCCGCCAGCTGGTGCCGTTTGGCCCATTCCCGGGCGGAGAGGCCGCCGGCGTGTCCGAACTCCTCTTTTGACAGAATCCGCAGTTCCCAGAACCGGGGGTCGATACGCAGGATGGTGATGGTGTTGCCGCCGTTGGGGTTTTCGACGGTGAAGGTGGCGAGTTCCAGCCCGCGATCCAGTTGCCGCCAGGGTTCCGCCGCCGCTGCGGCGGACAGCAGCAGCAGCGCGGCCGGTAGCAGCCGGCGGCACAGCAGATGAAGTAGCGGATCGGACAGTCTCTTCATGGTTGCGAGCGTAACAGGGATATCGATGGTCGTTCTGGGCGATAACTCAGTTTTTGCGTTTCTGTGTGGTCGCTCCCGGGATTCAATCGCCGATCATCCGAAGGGTGAGTCGGCCGTTTTCAAGGTATAACCCCGAGCGTCCTTCCAGCACCTCCAATAGTATTCCTCCTGCAACTGCCTGGCGCCAGCCGTGCAGGATCGGTAGATCCCGCTCTCCGGCCACCAGGCGCTCCAGCTCCCGGCGATTGGCGAGGGCGGCGGGGACGATGCCCTCCCGCTCGGCCGTCAGCCGCAGGCAGCTCATCAGCAAGTCGGTGATCGCCTCTTGCTGGGAGGTGAGCCGGGGCGCCCGCTTTTCGGCCGGCGGCCACTGCTCTTTGGGCAGCGCCTTGGCGGCGGCGATCCGTTCCAGCAACTCGCCTCCCCAACGGCGGATGGTTCCCTCCTCCAGGCCGCGGATCCGCTCCAGTCCTTGTGTATCGACCGGTTGCCGGCGGGCCAGTTCCAATAACACCTCGTCTTTCAGGAGCCAACGGCGCGGACGGTTCGCATGTTCCGCCGTATGTTCCCGCCAGGCCGCCAGTGTCTGCAGGACCGCCCGCTGAACCCCCTTCAGTTGTTGTTGCCCCCGGATGCGCTGCCACATCCGGTCCGGGGCGACGGCATAGGTGGCGGGATCGGCCAGTTCCCGGAACTCTTCCTGTAGCCATTTTTCGCGTCCCTGCTCCTGAAGTTTGGCCGCCAGTTGATGATAAATTTCGCCCAGGTAGATGACGTCGTCCAGGGCGTAGCGCAGTTGCTCCGGATCCAGGGGGCGGCGGGACCAGTCGGTGCGGGTGTGGCCTTTTTCCAGTTCCCGGCCGAGCAGCTGCTGCACCAGTGCGGCATAGCCGATCTGGTCGCCGAGTCCCAACAGGGCGGCGGCGATCTGGGTGTCGAACAGGGGTTGCGGCAGGCGACCCCAGCGGTGGTAGAAGATCTCCAGATCCTGGCGTCCCGCGTGGAAGATCTTCAACACCTTCGGGTCCGTCAGGATTTCCAGCAACGGCGTCAGGTCGGTGAGGCGCAGGGGATCGATGCAGGCGGCCAGTTCACCGTTGCTGAGTTGCAGCAGACAGAGTTCCGAATAGTAGGTCTTTTCCCGCGCGAACTCGGTGTCGAGAGCGAGCCAGGCGCTGCCGCGGATCCGGTCGCACAGCTCCTGGAGCTGCGCCGGGGTGTCGATGTAGAGTTCCTGCATGGATGCCGCCATTCTTGAAAGAGTCGGGTACAGGATACCATCGACTCTGCGAATGCGGTTTTTCCGCAATCCCCATAAGAGTATGATGCCGCTGGTATCGTTGACCTTTTTCGGAAAGGATCGCTGTGCTTCGGTTGTTGCAGGTTTTTATGAATATCTGCCTGTTTCAGGCCAGGCCGCAGGATTTGCCGGCCTCGCGCTTTCTGTTTTTCGGGTCCCTGATCGTAACTGTGATCACCGGGTTGCCGTCCCTGTTGCTGGCTACGGGCACCCCGGGGGTGGCGTTGGTGGCGGTGCTGATGGATGTGACGTTGACGTTGCTGTTTCTGCGCTGGGGGCTCTATTTCCTGCAACTGGAACCGCGGTTTCTGCAAACCGCCACTGCACTTTTCGGCACCGGAGTGATCTTTAATCTGGTGGCGATTCCGGTGCAGCAGACGTTGGCGGGCGCCGCGACGGGCGGTGGGCAGGCTGTGGTGGGGGGGCTGCTGTTCCTGGTGTTGTTGTGCTGGAACCTGGCGGTCAACGGGCATATTCTGCGGTACGCCCTTTCGATTCGGCTGGCGGGCGGGATCGCCGTCGCCCTGGTCTATTACCTGCTGATCTTGATGTTGGTACAACAGCTTCCGGTGACTTGAGTTGCGAATTCATATTCTCGGCATTTGCGGGACTTTCATGGGCGGCATCGCCCTGCTGGCGCGCTCCCTCGGTCACGAGGTGAGCGGTTCGGACGCCAATGTCTATCCGCCCATGAGCACGCAACTGGAGGCGGCCGGTATCCGATTGCTGGAGGGGTACGATCCCGCCCATCTGCAACCGGAACCGGACTGTGTGGTGGTCGGGAACGCCATGTCCCGCGGCAATCCGGCGGTGGAATATCTACTGGATGCGGGGTTGCGCTACACCTCCGGCCCGCAGTGGCTGGCGGAGAACGTCCTGCACGGTCGCTGGGTGTTGGCGGTGGCCGGGACCCACGGAAAAACCACCACTGCCGGTATGCTGGCCTGGATTCTGGAGGCGGCGGGGCTGCAGCCCGGTTTCCTGATCGGTGGCGTTCCCCGTAACTTCGGTGTCTCCGCCCGGGCGGGGGAGACGCCGTTCTTCGTGGTGGAGGCGGACGAGTACGACACCGCCTTTTTCGACAAACGCTCCAAGTTCGTTCACTACCATCCGCGCACCCTGATACTGAACAATCTGGAGTTCGATCATGTCGATATCTTCGATGATCTGCCGATGATTCAGCGCCAGTTCCACCATCTGGTGCGAACCGTCCCCGGCTCCGGCCTGATCGTGTCGCCTCTCAACGACGGCAATCTGCATGAGGTGCTGGACATGGGATGCTGGACGCCGTTGGAGTTCTTCGATCCGGTGCTGGAGGCGGGCTGGCATGCGATCAATGCGCGCCCGGACGGCACGGCTTTCGATATCGTGTGCCAAGGCGAACCGGTTGGCCGGGTGGAGTGGGAATTGACCGGGCGGCACAATATGGCCAACGCCCTGGCGGCGATCGCCGCCGCCCGGCACGCCGGAGTCCCGCCCGCCGAGGCGGTGCGGGCGCTGGCCGGTTTTCGGAACGTCAAGCGGCGTATGGAACTGCGCGGCGAGGTGGATGGAATCAGAATCTACGACGATTTCGCCCACCACCCCACCGCGATCGCCGCCACCCTGGAGGGGTTGCGGGCGCAGGTCGGTGAGGGCCGGATCGTCGCAGTACTGGAACCGCGTTCCAACACCATGCGGATGGGGGTGCACGCCGACAGCCTCGCCGCCTCCCTGGCGGCGGCGGATCGGGTGGTGGTCTATGTTCCGCCGGATCTGAGCTGGGATGCGGAGCGGACGTTTTTAGGCCTGGGGGGGCGCGTAAGGCTTTTCCCGGAGGTGGCGGCGATCGTGGAATTTCTGGCAACCGAGATCCGGTCGGGTGATCATGTGGTGGTGATGAGCAACGGCGGATTCGGGGGTATCCACGACCTGCTGTTGCAGCGATTGCAGACGGGATAAAGCCGCGATCTTTTCCTCAGCGCCGCATCACAGGCTATTCTAGATTTATCGATTCACTTTATTGTCTCTTATGTCCAAATCCAACCAAGCCATTTCGCTCGCCATTACCGGCGCCTCCGGCGCACCCTACGCCCTGCGCTTGCTGGAGCAGTTGTTGCGCTCCGGGAACACGGTCTATCTCATGATCTCCCGGGCGGCGCGCGTGGTATTGCAACAGGAGAGCGAGCTCACTTTGCCGCAGGAGCCGGAAGCGGTGGCGGAACTGTTGAACCGGCGTTTCGGGACCGATGCCGGATTGTTGCGGGTGTTCGGCGAGCAGGATTGGTTTGCCCCGGTGGCCAGCGGTTCCAATCCGCCACGGGCGATGGTGGTCTGCCCCTGCACCGTCGGTACCCTCTCCGCCATTGCCGCGGGCGCCAGCGACAACCTGATGGAACGGGCGGCGGACGTGATGCTGAAGGAGCGGCGTAAGCTGATCCTGGTGGTGCGCGAGACCCCGTTTTCGGCCATCCATCTGGAGAATATGCTCAAGCTGGCCCGATTGGGGGTGGTGATCATGCCGGCCAGCCCCGGTTTCTATCACCGGCCGCAACAGGTGGAGGGGTTGGTGGATTTCATGGTGGCCCGGGTGCTGGACCACCTGGACATCGAACATCGACTAACCGAGCGTTGGGGTTGACGTTTCAGCGAGTTCCGGCCGGTTGCGCCGGGGTTTTCGGTCGCAACAACAACAGGTCGTGTTCCTGCGTGGGTCGGCGCTGATCCAGGCTGCGGCTGTCCTGCAGCAGCTGCTGGAAGGGACTCTTGAAGTCGTTCCCGGTCTCGGGAAAAACGAACAGATCCAGCACGGTAGCTTTCCGTACCTCGCTTACGTTTCCTACCCAGAGCGGCTGATGACCCGGAACCAGACTCGTCTGGGCCGGCCAGAGCCGGATCAGATAGTTGTGTCCGCGGTCCCCGGGTTTCACCAATACCAGCGATTCGTGCCGGCCGTCGTGAACCTGCGGCAGGATCGGGAGTTGGGAGAGTTCCAGCTTGGGCGAAAGCAGTTTGAGGGTGTTGCCGAAACTCAGCATGGTGGCCGGTTCCCAGCCGCTGCCCGCAAGCTCGGAACGCAGCGTCTTCAGACTGCCGGCATATTGCAGATTGAACGGATGGTTTTGGTGGTTGCGGGTATCCTTCCGCGTCCCCGGTAACCGGGACCAACCTCGTTGCCACCACTCCTCCGCCGGGACCACCGAGATGGACGCGGGAGGGGTGTAACGCGCGATGTCCGCGCTATGGTGTTGCACCCCCCGCCAGGTTACCCCGCCGGTGAGCAACAGCAGGGAGAGAAGCGAGAGGCCGAGCCAATGGCTCTCCTGTTGGGTGTGCCGGTGGTAAGCGATCCCGAGCAGTGCGATCCAGATCAGCCCCAGGGTCAGGCTTCCGAATACGTCGGAGAGCCAGTGGACCCCCAGGTAGAGGCGGGAGAGGGCCACCAGCAGCACCAACACCGCGGCAAAGCTGTAAGCGATCCAGCGCCAGTTGGCGCGGATGGCGCGTGCGATGATGATGCTGAGAAATCCGTACGACACCAATGCCTGTAACACATGGCCGCTGGGGAATGAGTAGGAGTGCATGGCGACCCCGGAAGGGGGGCGGGGGACCTGCAGGCCGTACTTCAACGCGAGCGGCGCAAACAGGCCGAAAGCGGCCGCCGCCAGCCAGTAGACGGCCGGGCGCCAGTGGCGCTGCCAGACAAAAAACAGGAATACCCCCGCCACCAGCGGCAGGATGACCGCCTGCTCCCCCA
Organism: Sedimenticolaceae bacterium; assembly: GCA_050287725.1. Taxonomy (GTDB): domain Bacteria; phylum Pseudomonadota; class Gammaproteobacteria; order Chromatiales; family Chromatiaceae; genus CBFDBF01. The sequence goes on along the minus strand of JBNKCL010000055.1, from coordinate 19,931 downwards.
GGTGCGAGAAATAGATCATGAGGTGGTCGGCCCAGGGGGCGCGCAGACTCTGCATCGCCTGGAATACCATCTGATCGATGCCGGTTTCACCCACCCCTTCCAGCACGCTGCCGAGGACGAAGGCGAACAGCCCGAGGGCGAGAATCAGGACGGTGGTGAGGATGGCCAGCCCTTTGGCTTCCGGATGGTGCGGGTCCGCCAGGGCCTCTGCGATTTCGGTGAAAGAGGGGTGCAGCCGCGACCAGTTAAGCAGTGCCTGGGTCCAGGTTGCGGCATGGGGGTGAACGATCCGGAAAATCAGGCGCACCGCCCAGACCAGGAGCCAGATCAGCAGGATCAGAAGCAGCAGCAAAATCACCAACCGGAACGCCACCTGGGAGGCCAGTTCAAGGGAGGCCCCCAGAACGATGCCCGGCAGCAGATAAGCGGGCGCCCAGGCGAGGGCGGAGAGGATATTGGCCGCCAGGAACCGCCCCGGAGACATCCCCATGGCCCCTGCCACCAGCGGGATCACCGCCCGCACCGGCCCAAAGAAGCGGCCGAGGGCGACGCTTTTGCCGCCGAAGCGTTCGAAGAACCGGATCCCCCGCTCCAGTTCGGCCGGATGGCGGCTGAAGGGCCAGATTCGGGAGACCCTTTCCTGGAGCTTGCGTCCCAGCCAGAAACTGAGGCCGTCGCCGGTTACGGCGCCGGCCACGGCGGCCGCGAATACCGGCCAGAACTCCAGCGTTCCGGTGGCGATCAGGGCGCCGATGCCGAACATCATCACCACGCCGGGCACGATCAGACCGACGATGGCCAGGGATTCGGCCATCGCCACCAGGAATATGATGGCCTCGGCCCAGAGCGGGTGGAGGGCGACCCAGTTAATCAGTTGTTGGAAGAGTTCAGTCACGGACCGCCGGGGTTCGGGGTATCAGGAGCTACACATATAACAACCCTTCTCCGCCCCACGAGCCGGAAAGAGTTGCCGCCAAATCGTGCGGTCGCCGGGGTGGCCGCAGTCGGTGAAATTGGGGTTCAGTCGCTGAATTTCTTCAGCAGGCTGTAGAGCTTGTCCTTCAGCATCACCCGTTTCTTTTTCAGATCTTCGGCGTAGGTGTCTGAGACCGCTTCTATGTTCTGTTCAATCTTGAGGATTTCTTCGTCCAGGGCGTTGTATTCTTTGTACAGCGCATCGAACACCGGATTCCGTTCCCGCAGTTCCTCGATCAGACCGGAGTACTGCGGGAACTCGTGCGGAAGGTCGTGAATTTCTCCAAACATCGGGCTGTTCCTCCTCATCGCCTGGTGGGTGGATAGTAGACTCTTTTTATGGTCTTCTATGCAATGTTACGATTTTATGTGCTGGTTCGCTACGGGTTAATTTGGGGTTATTTCAGACCCTTCCGGGGGCGCTGCGGCGGGCCGATACTCATGCCGAAAAGGAAGAATAATTATGTCTCGCTATACGACTGAAGCCATCCGAAATGTAGCGTTGGTAGGGCAAAGCGGCAGCGGTAAAACCACCTTGGTCGAGGCTCTGTTGACGCAGGCCGGCGCCATTCCGGCCGCCGGCAATGTGGAAAAAGGTAACACGGTCAGTGATTTCGATCCGCTGGAAAAGGAATATCAGCACTCTCTCAGCTCCTCGGTGGTTTCCATCGACCACGACAACATCCACGTCAATATGATCGATACACCGGGCCTGCCGGATTTTATCGGCCAGTCCATTTCCGCCTTTCCCGCCGTGGAGACCGTAGCGGTGGTGATCAATGCCGTCGCCGGCGTGGAAATGGTGAGTCGGCGTATGCTGGAGTGGGCGGCGGAGCGCAAGCTGTGCCGCATGATCATCATCAACCGGATCGACGACCGGGAGAGCGATCTGCCCGCGTTGGTGGAGAGCATCCGGGAGGAGTTCGGCCCCGAGTGTCTGCCGATCAATCTGCCGACGGATGGCGGCAAAGGGGTGGTGGACTGTTTCTTTAACCCCGACGGGGACGCCGATTTCTCTTCCGTGGCCGAGGCCCACACCCGGATCATCGACCAGGTAGTGGAGGTGGACGAGAAGCTGATGGAGCTCTACCTGGAACAGGGCGAGGACCTGAATCCCGACCAGCTGCACGACCCGTTCGAAACCGCCCTGCGCGAAGGTCACCTGGTTCCGATCTGTTTCGTCTCGGCCGCCACGGGTGCCGGCGTATCGTGTTTGCTGCATGTGTTCGAGCATCTGCTGCCCAACCCGCTGGAGGGCAACCCGCGGCCGTTTTTGTTGGGGCAGGGTGACGCTGAGAAGCCGTTTACCGCCGATCCCGACCCTTCCAAACATGTCGTGGCCCACGTCTTTAAAGTGACCGCGGACCCCTTCGTGGGCAAGCTCGGGGTGTTCCGGATCCATCAAGGTTCCGTTACCCCCAACAGCCAGCTCTATATCGGCGACGGCCGCAAGCCGTTCAAGGTGAGTCACCTGCTCAAGCTCCAGGGAAAACAGCAGACCGAGATGGAAAAAGCGGTACCCGGCGATATCTGTGCCGTGGCCAAGGTGGAGGAGATCCACTTCGACGCCGTGCTGCATGATTCCCACGAAGAGGATTTTCTCCACCTGCAGCCGCTGCAGTTCCCGGTTCCGGTGTTCGGGTTGGCCATTCACGCCAAGGCACGGGGTGAGGAGCAGCGTCTGAGCAATGCGCTGCATCGGCTGGTGGAAGAGGATCCCTGTCTGAAGGTGGAACACAACGCCCACTCCAACGAGACCATCCTGCGCGGGTTGGGGGAACTTCATCTGCGGTTGACGCTGGAGAAAATGAAGCAGCGTTTCAACGTCGAGGTGGAGACCACCCCGCCCAAGATCCCCTATCGGGAAACCATCAACGCCCCGGCCGAGGGTCATCACCGCCACAAGAAACAGACCGGCGGCGCCGGCCAGTTCGGCGAGGTGTTTCTACGGATCGCACCGCTGCCGCGCGGGACGGGATTCGAGTTCGCAGATGAGACCAAGGGCGGCGTGATCCCGGCCCAGTTCATCCCGGCGGTGGAGAAGGGGGTGCGTCAGGCGATCGAGCAGGGCGCCATCGCCGGTTACGCCATGCAGGACGTCAAGGTCACCGTCTACGACGGTAAGTTCCATGCGGTGGACTCCAAGGAGATCGCATTCGTCACCGCCGGCAAGAAGGCGTTTCTGGAGGCCGTCGCCAAGGCCAAACCGATCGTGCTGGAACCGATCGTGGTGCTGGACGTGGTGGTCCCGGACGAGAATATGGGTGCGGTCACCGGAGATCTCTCCGGAAAACGGGGGCAGTTGGTGGGGACCGACGCGATAAGCGGGGGTATGTTAAACATCAAGGCCAAGGTGCCGCTGAGCGAGGTGGGTCAGTACGCCAACGAGCTCAATGCGATTACCGCCGGGCGCGGCACCTACACCCTGGAGTTCAGCCACTACGAGCAGGTGCCGCCGCACGTTCAGAAGGAACTGGTGGAAGCCTACAAACCGCATGAGGAAGAGGAGTGATTCTTCTTCAATCCGTAGACGGTAGACAGTAGGAGGGAGACAGGGGGGGAGAGGTTACACTCTCCCCTCTCCCGCTTTAAATTTCCCCAAACGTCTCTCCGGCCGCGGCGATGGTCGCCTCGATATCGCTTTCGGTGTGGGCGGCGGAGACGAAGCCCGCCTCGAAGGCGGATGGCGCCAGGTACACCCCCCGTTGCAGCATCCCGTGGAAGAAGGCGCGGAACCGCTCCTGATCGCAGGCGGTGGCTTGGGCGAAATTGCTGACCTTTTCGGTCCCGGTGAAGAACAGACCGAACATGCCTCCCACATGGTTTTCGGTCAGGGGTACCCCGGCCGCCTTGGCCTGTTGCAGGATGCCGTCGACCAGGGTCGCCACCTTGGCCGAGAGATTTTCAAAGAAACCGGGTTGCGAGATCAGCTCCAGGGTCTTGAGTCCCGCGGCCATGGCCACCGGGTTGCCGGAGAGGGTGCCGGCCTGGTAGACCGGGCCCAGCGGTGCGATCCGCTCCATGATCTCCCGTTTGCCGCCGAAGGCCCCTACCGGCATACCGCCGCCGATCACCTTGCCCAGAGTGGTGAGGTCGGGACGGATGTTGTAGAGACCCTGGACCCCGCCGAGGGCGACCCGGAAGCCGGTCATCACCTCATCGAAGATCAGCACACTGTCGTATTGATCGCATACCGTCCGCAGCCCCTCCAGAAAACCGGGCAGCGGGGGGATGCAGTTCATATTGCCGGCCACCGGTTCCACGATGATGCAGGCGATCTGCCCGCCGATCTCGGCGAAGGTCCGCTGCACCTGTTCCAGGTCGTTGTAGTTCAGGGTGACGGTATGTTCGGCCAGCGCGGCGGGCACCCCGGGGGAGCTGGGCTCGCCCAGGGTCAGCGCCCCGGAGCCTGCCTTCACCAGCAGCGAGTCGGAGTGGCCGTGATAGCACCCCTCGAATTTGACGATCTTGTCGCGACCGGTGTAGCCGCGGGCCAACCGGATGGCGCTCATGGTGGCCTCGGTGCCGGAGCTGACCATACGCACCAGGTCGATGGAAGGCAGCAGCTCGCACACCTTGTCCGCCATGCGCGTCTCCAGTTCGGTGGGGGCGCCGAAGGAGAGTCCTTTACCGATGGTTTCGGCCACCGCGGCGATCACCTCCGGGTGGGCGTGCCCCAGGATCATCGGACCCCAGGAGCCGACGTAGTCGATGTAACGTTTCCCATCCGGGTCGAAGATGTAGGCCCCTTCCGCACGGTCGATGAAGACCGGGTCGCCCCCGACCCCTTTGAAGGCGCGCACCGGCGAGTTGACGCCGCCGGGGATATGTTTTTTGGCGGCTTCGAAAAGATCGTGTGAGTGGGGCATAAGAGGTTCCTTAACGATTCTTGGTTGCCTGGGCACAGATGCTGTAACAGCTCTGTGTCTCTGCGGCGATTATTCAAACAACTTTGTAATTTTTTCCGCGGCGGCGGCGATATCGGGCTGGCCGAAGACGCCGCTGATGACGGCGAGCATGTCGGCGCCCGCCTGCACCAGTTGCGCGCCATTGTCGGCGTTGATGCCGCCGATGGCAACTATCGGGACGGAGAGCCGCCGCCCGGCGCGTTGTAACAGGTCGAGCTCGGCGGCTACCGCTCCGGGCTTGGTGGGCGAAGCATAAAAGCTGCCGAAGGCGACGTAGCCGGCGCCCGCTTCCTGGGCCGCCAGGGCGCGCTCCAGATTGTCGTAACAGGAGAGGCCGATCAGGGCGTTCGGCCCCAGCCGGCGGCGGGCGGCGGCAAGTGCCGGGTCTTCGCTGCCCAGGTGTACGCCGTCGGCGCCGATCTCCGCAGCCAACTCCACATCGTCGTTGATGATCAGCGGCACCGAGTGGCGGCGACAACAGTGCAGCAGCGCTTCCGCCTCCGCCAGGCGCCGGGGGCGGTCCGTCCCCTTGTCGCGGTACTGGATCAGCCGGGCGCCCCCGATGAGCGCCTGCTCCACCTGCCATGCGATGTCGCCGCTGCCGGCGGCGAGTCGCTGGTCGGTGATGGCGTAGAGGCCTCTGAGTCGGGTGTCCTTCACCATAGTGCTGAGCCGCGGCGATCCGGCGGGTTATGCGTCCTGTGCGGGAGGGAATCGATTCGGCAGGGCTTGCCCCCGGCCCGGATGCCCGGCCGCCGCCAGTGTGTTCCAGGTATATCGTTGGGCCGTGGCGACCGCCTCTGCCACCGGATCGCCCTGGGCCAGCCGGGCGGCGACGGCGGAGGCCAGGGTACAACCGGAGCCGTGGTAACTCCCCGGAAGGCGGGGCCAACTCCAGGCAAGCGGATCGCCGTCGCAGGAATAGAGCCGGTTTATAACCTCAACCCCCTCCTCATGGGCGCCGGTAATCAGCACGTTGCCGCAACCCAGCGAGAGCAGTCTCTCGGCACACCGATCCAGCTCCTCCAGACCGGCCAGACGGCGCGCCTCGGAAGTATTGGGGGTGAGCAGTGTGGCGTGCGGCAGGAGAGTGGAGCGAAACGCGGCCAGCAGCCGGTCATCCGCCAGCTCCGTCCCGCCGCCGGCCGCCAGCACCGGATCGATCACCACCGGGATGTGAGAGTATTCCGCGAGCAGGTCCGCGATCCGTTCGGCGGTCTCCACCTGTACGATCAAACCGGTTTTGATCGCGGTCACCGGCAGGTCGTCCAACACCGCCCGCGCCTGCTGCACCACCAGTTCCGGCGCCACCGGCGCCACCCGTTGGAGATTCACCGTGTCCTGAACCGTGAGGCAGGTAACCACGGTGGCGGCGCGGCAGCCGTTTGCGGCGAGGGCCTCGATATCGGCCTGAATGCCCGCCCCGCCGCAGGGATCGTGGCCGGCGAGTGACAGGACGATGGGGGAGTGGGGTTTGATCATGAAGGTCGGTGACGAAAACCGATAGTCTACATCAGACAACGCTGAAATGCCGATAAGCTCTTTGAATAACTGGAGATTCTGGCCAAACCGAAGATATTGTCTACACTAGGTTTTACAGGATTTGGTGTGAATTTCGTGAGTGCACCGTGACATCCCAAGACAATGAAATTGCAGATTTGGCACGCGCTTTTTGTGAGTTGATCGAAATGCGTGGTGCGATGGAGAACTCCTGGCTTCAGGATATGGCGTTGCTGTTGCCCCAGCTCCAGGTGGCCGCCGAGTCGTTGGGAGGAATAAACGGAGAGATATGCTGTGTCTCCAGCCCGGATCTGGATGCACGATTTGAGATCTTTTCCCGGTTACGTCAGTTGTTGGGGGCCAATGACAGCTATTGGCTTGAATTCGACCTGGCGCAGGACGGGCAATTGATGACCGGGAGTCTGGCGGATGACCTCACCGACATCTATTGCGAGTTGAAACACGGTTTGAACCTGTGGGAGCAGTCTCCCATGCTTGCCATCGACAGTTGGCGTGAGGGGTATCGTTGTCACTGGGGGCAGCATCTGGTGGACGCCTCGCGCCACCTCTATGAGCTCAGCACCCGCCATCAACTCTGAGACGATGATTCCCATACTCCCTGTGCGCTGAAATACCCTACTAAAAACCTATGGTTTTTATGCGATTCTGCTGTTAAAATTTCGCCAATTGAAATTTGAAACGGAGTAACTCAGGCATGACTGAATCAACCGCAACCACCCTTACCGAGAAAGAGATCAGCCTCACCGCCCCGGCCCAGGCCAAGATGGCGGAGCTCATCCAGCAGGTAGAGGAGCCGGTGGAAGGTGTTCGGGTATACGCCGCGCCGGGCGGGTGCAGCGGTATCAATTTCGGAATGACCTTTACCGACCAGATCAACGACAACGACGGCATACTGCAGTACGACGGCTTCAAGGTCGTGGTCGACAACGCTACCCTGGAGTATCTGCGAGGGGTGGAGATCGACTTCGTGGACCGTGACATGGGCCAGGCCAGTTTCGTGTTCAACAACCTGCCGCCCATGCCGGGCGCCAGCGGCTGCGGTTCCTGTGGCTCCAGCCAGGGGGGCGGCTGCTCCTGATCCATCGTTCGCGTTCCGGTTCAGATTCACGGTATGGAAACCGCGGATGGTATGATCGCCATCCGCGGTTTTTGTTTTAGGAAAGCGCTTGCGGTATGACCCGAGAACGACACGAACTGGTGGTGGTGGGGGGCGGTATCAGCGGTTTGGGATTCGCCCATCTGGCGAGCCGCAACGGTATCCGGCCGCTGGTACTGGAAGCCGCGGATCGGGCGGGCGGCTGTATCCGCAGTCACCGTTTTGCCGCACCGGACGGGGCGTACTGGGCGGAGCTCGGAGCCCATACCTGTTTCAACAGTTACGGCACGCTGCTGCAGATCCTGGAGGAACTGGATCTGCTCTCCCGGTTGCAGGAGAAGCAGCGCTTGCAATACCGCTTGTTGACCGGGTCCGGCCTGCACAAGATCTTCTCGCAGCTCAGTTTGTTCGAACTGCTGATGTCCCTCCCCAGGATTTTCCGGTTACAGAAAGATCGACTCACGGTGGCGGAGTATTTCGGCCGCATCGTGGGGCGGCGCAACTTCGAGCGGGTGATCGGCCCCGCACTGGACGCGGTGATCTGCCAGCCGGCGGAGCAGGTGCCGGCCGATTCGCTGTTTCGCAAGAAACCGCGGCGGAAAGAGGTGCTGCGCAGTTTCACCGGACCGACCGGGTTGCAGTTTTTCACCGATGCCGTCGCGGCGCAGGCGGCGCTGAAGGTGCGGACCGGGGTTGCGGTCTCCGGTCTGGAACAACTGCCGGATGGGTTTCTGTTGCAGTTGGAGGACGGTAGCGAGATCGAGTGTTCCCGGCTGGCATTGGCGGTGGCGCCTGATGTGGCGGCCGGGTTGATGTCCGAGGTTCAGCCGGAGTTGGCGCGGCGCCTGGGTGAGATCGAGATGGCGGAGATCGAAAGCCTTTCTCTTCTGGTGCGGGCGGAGCGTCTGGAGCTGGAGCCGGTGGCCGGAATCATCGCCGCCGCGGATGCGTTTTATTCGGCGGTCTCACGCGACCCGGTGCCGGATCCACGCTACCGCGCATTTACCTTCCATTTCCGCCCCGGTCGGCTGAGTGCCGAAGAGCGCAAGAACCGGGCCTGCGAGGTGTTGCATCTCCAGCCACAGGATGTGCTGGAGACGGCGGACCGGCACAACCGGTTGCCGGCATTGCGCCTCGGCCACCAAGAGCGCATTGCCGAGATCGATCACCTGCTGGCGCCGCTCCCGTTGGCGCTTACCGGCAACTGGTTTGCCGGTGTTTCGATCGAGGATTGCCTGACCCGTTCGGCCCGGGAGTGCCGCCGGCTGTTCGGCGATCTCTGATTCCCGCCCGCGAGGCTGATCTCCCGGTCCGGCGGATTGCAAAAACCGGAGAGAGATCCTGGTCCGTTTCCTGACAATTGGCTAACCTCGAAAGGAAACCAGGATTCGACGAACCGGAAAGAGTCAGATCACAATGAAAACAGCCGGAGGCGGACGGGGTGCGGTGTTCTGCTGGTTGTTGGCGGCGTTGCTGCTGCCGACCGCGGGATGGTGCGGACCCGAGATCTATTATCACCTGACCGTCAAGGCGTTCCTCGATCCCCATAACCCGGAACCTGCGGAATGGGCCTGGGTTACCCTGGTGGAGGTTCCGAAGACCCGGGCGTTTCCGGCAGAGGCGGCCGCTGCGGCCCGTCTCGGCGGCCGGTTGCGGGGCAGCGTACTGGCGTTTGTTCGGGGCTCGGCGTGGCGTTCCGCGCATCACTATACGACGGATACACGCTGCCATGACCGGCCGGCAAAGAAGGATATCTTCTGGCGACAGAGCGTCAGCGAATCGCTGTATGTCGGCGGCGGGTTGGATGATCCCGACCATCCGGAGCGCTTCAGCATCAATTTCACCACCCGTCCGATCTTTCTGGAGCGGGACGGTTGGTTCGATCCCAAAAGCGGGGCGCACACCTTTCTCGGTCCGATTGCCGCGGGCGGGGGGGCTGCGGAGGAGATGCGGGGAGATTTTATCGTGCGCTGCGTCAACTTCGAGGACCCGCTGACCCACTATCGCCGCTGCGGCAAGGCGTGGGTGGAGCAGTACCATCCGGCACTCTGCCATTTTCAGCACCAGGCGCTACGCGATGAATTCGGACCCGGTGAGGATGAGGTGTTCGGCCAGATCCATTACGGTCCGCATGACGAAAAGACGATCGTCTACGATGTGATCCGTTCCGCCTCGCGGGAGCATCCGCACTGGCAGCGTCAGGAGATGTAGCGGTTCGTTCCCGGTTTTCGGGCGGCGACGCTACGGTTCCTTCTCTTTTTCACTCGCGTCGTGATAGAGCGAACGCAGGACATCCCTGTTTTCCGAGGGGGGGTGTTCTTCGGCCGGAGGAGGCTCTTCCGCGGATCGGCCGCCGCGAAAGAAGTTTCCGATGGCACGGAAGACCCGTTTGATGCCGCGCCAGATCCTGGGCAACAGCCACGCCACCAGCAGGATGAACAGCACCAGCGCCACCAGGAACAACAAGGGGTGGTTCAACGAGGCCCAGAGTCCGCCCACCACTACCAGATCCTCGGTAATGGAGGCGCCCCAGTTGGTGAACGGTTCGGGAGAGGTGTTGATGATCACGCGGCTGCCGGCCTTGGTCACGTGGCTGGTGGCCGCCAGTCCGCCGCCGATCAGCAGCGCCGCGAACTGGATCGGCTCGCTGACCCCCAGCCCTTGCGACATGCCGGCCGCCAACACCGCTCCGGCCGGGATCCGGATGAAGGTATGCAGCGCATCCCAGCCGGTATCCACGCCTGGCGTCTTATCCGCGAAGAACTCCACGCAATACATGAAGCCGGCCGCCAGCATTACCGGCGGGGTGGCCAAAAGCTGCAGGTCGGGCGGCAGGTTTACCTGTCCGGTGGCGCCGAGATAGCCGAGCACCAATACCGCGGCATAGAGGTTGATGCCGGAGGCCCAGGCGACCCCGAGGGTAAGGGAGATGGCTTGAATGGTTTCCATAACTCCGGCTCCTGCCTTATCTGACTAGGGATGTGCTTGTTTGAACTTTACCGCGGGCGAGAGTTCAGTGAAAGGCGTTATCGCGGCTCCCGAGAAACGCCTTGGCGAGGTGGTGGTAGAGCGGTTTCGGACAGACGACGTGGGAAGCGCCGTAGGCGATGAAGGAGGTCGCCATCAGGGCCAGCACCATCTCCTGGTTGTCGGTCATCTCCATCACGATCACGAAGGCGGTGATCGGGGCCTGCACCACACCGGAGAAGTAGGCCACCATGCCCAGCAGGATCATGACCGAGAGCGGAGCCACCGGCAGCCAATGGCCCAGGTCGGCGCCGATCCCCGCGCCGGTCGCCAAGGAGGGGGCGAAGATGCCGCCCGGGATGCCGCTGAGATAAGAGGCGAGGGTGGAACCCAACTTGGCCAGCGGGAACAGCGGATTGAATTCGGAGGCGCCGGTGATGATTCCCTTGGCCGCGTGGTAGCCGGTGCCGCTGCTCTGGTAATCGGTGAGATATCCGATGCCGGCCACCACCAGACCGCAGAGCAGCGCCACCAGGTAGGGGTGGCGTCGGATCAGCGGCGTGATGGCGTCCGAGGCGTGAATCAACAGCGAGGAAAAGACGCCCCCCAGAAGCCCGCCGACCACGCCGCACAGCGGGACCGCCAGCAGCATCGAGTAGTCGGAAATGGCGGCGTCGGACTGGCCGAAATAGTGGTAGGGTCCCAGGACGATCAACGCGGTGAGGCCGGAGAAGACCACCGCCGTGGTCACTACCCCGCTGGTACGCTGCTCAAAGGATTTGCTCATCTCCTCGATGGCGAAGACGATCCCGGCCAGCGGGGTGTTGAAGGCGGCGGCGATGCCGGCCGCGGAACCGGCCAGGATCAGCCCCCGTTCCATGTAGTGGGGCGGGAAGCGGGCGAATCGACCGAGCGAATGCATGATGGAGGCGTCGATATGTACCGAGGGGCCTTCCCGCCCGATGGAGGCCCCGCTTACCAGCCCCAGGAAGGTCAGCAGGATCTTTCCGAGCGCGATGCGAATGGAAAGAATGGCGGACTTTCCCCGGATCTCCAGCGCCGCGATCGCCTGCGGGATACCGCTGCCCTGGGAGCCGGAAAAATAGTTGTTGGTGAGCCATGCCAGTGCGGCAAGTCCCAGCGGGGTCACGATCAGCGGCAGCCAGGGGGTCTTGGCCGCCGTCTGCTGGAAGAAGTGATCCGCCAGTTCGCTCATGACCGCGAACAGCGCGCAGATGGAACCGACCAAAAACGCCCCGCCCCAGAAGATCAGACGCACCTTCCAGGCCTTGAGAGAGAAGAACTTTTTGTGGGAGCGGCGCAGGTGTATGCGCATGGTTTTTTGAATCGGGTCGTGTTGGTTTAAAGACCTTTCATTATAACCACAACCTTGCTAAGGGTCGTGAATGGCCGCGTCGGGGAATCCCCCCAAGAGAGATGTGGAATATTTGACTTGTTGTATGTAGGGGAATATACTCCCGCTCCACTACAAGGTTTATGTGACTCCCTCTGCCGATAGGCAGCCGGGAATAGCCAGAAAAAAAATGTCACTGTAAACTTAAGCGGCTTCCAAGCCGCTTTTTTCTTTGTTGGGGTCGTGCCATGGTTAAGGTTGGCATCGTTGGTGGGACCGGTTACACCGGGGTGGAGCTGCTGCGTTTGCTGGCGGCGCACCCGGCGGTGCAGGTCACCATGATCACCTCCCGCAGCGAAGCGGGCCGGCCGGTAGCGGACCTCTTTCCGAATCTTCGGGGATCGTTCGATCTCGCTTTTTCCGAACCCGATAGCGACGCCCTGGCGGCGTGCGATGTAGTATTTTTCGCCACCCCCAACGGCACCGCCATGCAGATGGTGCCGGAACTGGTGGCGGCCGGCACCCGGGTGGTCGATCTGGCGGCCGACTTTCGGCTCTCCGATCCGGATGTTTGGCAGCAGTGGTACGGCACGCCGCACGCTTGCCCGGAGTTGCTGGCGGAGGCGGTCTACGGTCTTCCGGAGCTCAATCGGGAGGCGATTCGGCAGGCCCGGATCGTGGCCAATCCCGGTTGCTACCCTACGGCGGTAACCCTGGGTTTCCTGCCGCTGATCGAGGAGGGGCTGTTGGACCCCGATACGCTGATCGCCGACGCCAAATCGGGGGTGAGCGGGGCCGGCCGCAAAGCCGTGGTGGGAACGCTGATGGGGGAGTGTGGCGAAAGCTTCAAGGCCTACGCGGTCCCCGGGCACCGGCATCTCCCGGAAATCTCCCAGAACCTCTCGCGCATCGCGGGTCAAGCGGTCGAACTGACCTTTGTTCCGCATCTGGTGCCGATGATCCGGGGCATCCATGCCACCCTCTACGGCCGGTTGCGGGGAGCGGTGGACCTGCAGCAGTTATACGAGACCCGGTATGCCGGGGAGCCGTTCGTGGATGTCCTGCCCTCCGGCAGCCATCCGGAGACACGCAGTGTCCGGGGTGCTAACATCTGCAGGATCGCACTGCACCAGCCTCAAAACAGGGGCACGGCGGTAATCCTTGCGGTGATCGATAATCTGGTCAAAGGCGCCGCCGGGCAGGCGGTGCAGAATATGAATCTGATGTTCAGCCTGGAGGAACATCTGGGGCTGACGGCGGTCGCATTGTTGCCGTAGTTATATTTTGGAAACCGAGCTTTTTCCGCGACGGGGGCGATGCGTTTACTAAAAAACAAGCTATTCGGCCGAAAGCGCAAGGTCTTTGTGCCGAAAATCGTGCATCCGAAGTGGAGCATGGTGCGGACGGTTTCGCTCGGTGTTGCGCTATTGCTCCTGGTGGGTCTGTTTTTCGGGTGGCGACAGTTGCTTCCGGCGTCCGTATTGTCGCCGCAGACGGAGGAAGAGCAGTTGCGCGCCGAGGTCGAGGCGCTGCAGCAAAAGGTTGAGAAATTGGAAATCGACCGGACTTCGTTGCGCCAGCAGCTGGCGGACCTGGAACGCCGCAGTCAGATCGATCAGGAAGCGGTCAGCAAGTCGAAAGAAGAGCTGAAAAAATATCAAACCGAGAGGTTGGATCTGCAGGAAGAGGTGGCCTTTTTGCGGGGTATCGTCTCCTCCGGCGAAGGGGTCGGGGTGCTACGGATTCAGCATTTTCATCTCGAGCGGGGAGAGGCCGACAATCTGTACCGTTACCGCTTTACCATCAGTAAAGTGCTCAGGGATTCGATCGTGACCACCGGTCAGATTCACGTCACCCTTGACGGGAAGCAGGGCTTTGAGGAACGCTCCCTGTCGTTGAAGGAGGTCACGGCAAACAATGACGAAGCCCTGAAGATGCGATTCCGGCATTTCCAGAATATTGAGGGGGAATTCGCGTTACCTTCCGGATTCCGCCCTTCCGGCATCACCATCGAAGTGGATCCGGACGGCAAGGGTTTTTCGTCGGCAAGTAAGCATTTTGACTGGATAATTACTGGGTAGAGAGGGCTATTAATGTCACGATTCACGAAAAAACCGAAGGCAGCCAAGATCGCCACCGTGATCGGTACCGGCACGCGAGTCATTGGAAATGTCGAGTTTTCCGGTGGCCTGCATGTGGACGGCACGATCGTCGGTAACGTTACCGCGGAGCAGAGTGGCGACGGTGCGCTGACCTTGAGCGAAAACGGGACTATTGAAGGCGAAGTACGTGTCCCCAATATAGTGATCAACGGAACGGTGCTGGGCGATGTCTACGGCGGCCAGAGTGTGGAACTGGCCCCCAAGGCGAAGGTGACCGGCACCGTCTACTACCATCTGCTGGAGATGGCGATGGGAGCGGAGATCAACGGCCAGTTGGTACATACCGCAGAACAGCAGCCGCGCCGCCTGGGTTATGATGGCGATAAGGGCAGGGCCGGTGAGCAGGCGACCAAGGAAGAGGAACTTCCGTTGACCGGGCAGCAGCGGGTAGAGGCGGGGAAAAAACCGGAAGCGCCGAAACCCAACTGATCCGGCACGGTGAGGACTCCTCCCGGGTGGCCGCAGAACCCGATTTCAGAGGAGATGTTGTATGAGTGATGTCGAAAACGAAACCCCGTTAACCTTCACCTCCGCCGCCGCGGCCAAGGTGGCCTCCCTGATCCAGGAGGAGGGAAATCCGGATCTGATGCTGCGGATCTATATCCAGGGGGGCGGTTGCTCCGGGTTCCAGTATGGCTTCACTTTCGATGACAAGGAGGGTGAGGGCGACACCTCGGTGGTTACCGACGGAGTGACCCTGTTGATCGACCCGATGAGTATGCAGTATCTGCAAGGGGCCGAGGTGGATTATGTGGAGAACCTGCAAGGGTCGCAGTTTGTGATCCGCAACCCCAACGCCACCACCACCTGTGGTTGCGGTTCCTCCTTTTCCGTCTAGATACGGGAAGATCGAAAATTGCAAAAAGGGGCCGACGGCCCCTTTTTGCTGTCAGGCGTCGCGGCCTGGTGCGGTTCCGGGATAGATGCCGCCCAGCACCACCGGGTGGCGGGCGCCGGTAACCGGCGGCAGATTGCCGGGGCGGTGGCGAAGCGTCTGATATGCCAGCCAGGCGAAGGCGGCCGCCTCCACCCGTTGCGGCGCGATGCCGTACGCTTCCGTCGTCTCCAGCGGAATACCGTCCAGGCGCTGCGCCAGCCGCCTCATCAACTCCCGGTTGAAAACCCCGCCGCCGCAGGCGATCAAGCGCGCGCATCCGGGGGCCGCGGTCGCAAGCTGACGACAGACACTCTCGACCGTAAGCGCGGTGAGGGTGGCCTGTACATCGGCCGGCGATACCGATTCGATGTCACTCCAGTGGTTCGTCAGCCATTCAAGATGAAACTGCTCGGGGCCGGTGCTCTTCGGTGGGGGGAGCCGGAAATAGGGATCGGTCAGGAGCCGTTCCAGCGCCGCTTCCTGCACGCTGCCGGCAGCGGCCAACTTTCCGTCCAGGTCGCAGGGTTGTTGAAAGTTTCGGTGCGCCCAGGCGTCCAGCAGGGTATTACCGGGGCCGGTGTCGAACCCGCGGACCGGCTCTTCCGGGTCGGCCGGCAGGATGGTCAGATTGGCGATACCGCCGAGGTTGAGGACGACACGGTTTTCGTTCGGGTCACGAAACAGTGCGACGTGGTAGGCGGGCACCAGCGGAGCTCCCTGGCCTCCGGCGGCCATATCCCGGCGCCGGAAATCGGCGACGGTGGTGATGCCGGTCATCTCGGCGATACGATTGGGATCGCCGATCTGCAGGGTGAAGGGGTGGCGTCCGTTCGGACGGTGGCGGACGGTCTGGCCGTGACAGCCGATGGCGGTCACCGCATCGGCGCCGATTCCCGCCTGCCGTAACAGCTCTTGGGCTGCGGTGGCGAACCGTTCGCCGACCTGGAGATCCAGTACCCCCAAACGATCGATTTCGTTGTCGCCCGGAACGGCGATGGCGCGCAGTTCCCGCTGGATCGCTTCCGGCCAGGGGAGTCGATGGCCGGCCACCAGGGTCTGGCCGGATTCGGAAAAGCGCATCAATACCGCATCGATGCCGTCCATGCTGGTGCCGGACATCATGCCGATATAGAGCGAATCGTTCATGGCTGTATGCTGGTTGCTCCTGTCCGCCGGAACAGCGTCACCGGATCTTGCGATCCGCTTCCACCTGTGCGAACAGGGTACGGGAGAAGATGTCCAGCTGCGCCAGCAGCGGCGCGCTTTTTTGCTTGAAGTCCTCCAGGTACTGTTGCGCGATCGGGGTCGCATCCGGCAGTTTCACCGTCAGCGGGTTACGATGTACGCCGTTCACCCGGAACTCATAGTGCAGATGGGGCCCGGTCGCCAGGCCGGTCTTGCCGACGTAGCCGATGACCTGGCCCTGTTTGACCCGGCTGCCGTTGCGCAGGCCCGAGCGGAACTTCGACATATGGCCGTAGAGGGTGGAGTAGCGGCCGCCGTGCTGGATGATAATGGCGTTGCCGTAGCCGCCCTTCCAGCCGCGGAAGATGATCTTGCCGTCGCCGGCGGCCTTGATCGGGGTGCCGATGGCGGCGGCGTAGTCCACGCCGCGATGGGGACGTTTCTTGCCCAGCACCGGGTGGTAGCGGGACCCGGCGAAACGGGAGGAGATGCGGCGGAAATCTACCGGCGCCCGCAGGAACGCCTTGCGCATGCTCTTGCCGTCCGGGGAGAAATAGTCGGAGCGGTCCTGCTGGTCGGTATACCGGATGGCGCGATACACCTTGCCCCGGTTGACGAACTCGGCGGCCAGGATCGGGCCGTCGCGGTACTTCTCGCCGTCCAGGTACTCCTCCTGGTACAGCACACTGAAACGGTCGCCGTTCCGGATTCCCAGGGCGAAATCGATATCCCAGCCAAAAATATTGGCCAGTTCCATGATCAGCGATTCCGAGAGGCCGGCCCGCTGGGCGGAGAGGTAGAGGGAGTCGGTGATGACCGCGGAGACCTGACCGGTACGCACCTCCGGCTCGGTGGTGATGACGTGGGTCTGGAAGCCGTCCTCCTGGGGAGTGATCTTGATGTGGTGGAGCAGATTGCGACGATAGATCAGTTCCTGCAGGCCGCCTTGCGAGTCCAGCCGTACCCGCAGGGTCTCCCCCGGCCGGATATGGGTCAGCTCCTTCGCTTCGTCACTGCTGTGGGTGATGTTATACAACAGGGTGGGCGACAGCCCCAGGCGGGAGAAGATCAAGGCCAGAGAGTCGCCGCTTTTTACCGTTTCCTCAAGCCATCCCGACTCCTGCGATTGCTGCGCTGCGGCGGGGTCCTGATCCGAATAGCGGCTGGCGGGCAGCGCCAGCGGCAGGGTGACGGAGGTGGGTTTTTGGTCCGACCCGGGTTGCGCGGCGGGGGGCGTCGTGAGCGGGACCGCCTGCGGAGGCTCGGCCGGTGGTGCCGGTTCTGCCTGGACGGTCTCTTGTTCCGGGGCGGGAAGGACCGCCACCGGCGCGATCGGCTCGGGTTCGGAGGGCCAAAGCGAGGAGATGAGAACGATTACGGCAATCGCCAGCAGAGAAAGAATCACCACTCTGTGCCGGGAGAACCCGGGTTTGGACAGGGCCAGAAGGTCGGCGCGGGATTTGAAATCAACCTGCATGATCGATCACGGTTATCATCGGTGTGGCTCCATTATGGCCGAAAACCGGCGTCAGTCCCACCGGTTTCAAGGTTTGCGGGTTTCATTAGAGGTTACTTTTTGCGTTTCCTTCTTGTACATTGTGCGGCCTATGGCCTGTGAACACACTGTAGATATTCATCGAGTGTTGCCGGGCACGAAAGGTTCCCGCTGAAAATGAGGACAACATCATGACATCGGTTGCGGAGTCCCTCGAGATCATCCGGCGGGGGGCCGAAGAGATCCTGCTGGAAGAGGGGCTGGTCAAAAAGCTGGAGCGGAATAAACCGCTGCGGATCAAGGCCGGATTCGATCCCACCGCCCCCGATCTGCATCTCGGGCACACCGTCCTGATCAACAAACTGCGCCAGTTCCAGGACCTGGGGCATGAGGTGCTGTTTCTGATCGGGGACTTTACCGGGATGATCGGCGATCCCACCGGCAAAAACGTCACCCGCAAACCGCTCAGCCGGGACGAAGTGCTGGAGAACGCCAAGACCTACGAGGAACAGATCTTCAAGATCCTGGACCCGACCAAAACCCTGGTGGTGTTCAACTCCAGTTGGATGAACGACATGGACGCCGCCGATCTGATCCAGTTGGCCGCCAAGCACACGGTGGCGCGCATGCTGGAGCGGGACGATTTCAGCAAGCGCTACAAGGACGGCCAGCCGATCGCCATTCACGAATTCCTCTACCCGTTGATTCAGGGTTACGACTCGGTGGCGCTCAAGGCGGACGTGGAGCTGGGCGGCACCGACCAGAAGTTCAATCTGCTGGTGGGTCGGCAACTGCAGGAGGCGCACGGCCTGGAGCCGCAGGTGGTGCTGACCATGCCGATCCTGGAAGGGCTGGACGGGGTGCAGAAGATGTCCAAGTCCCTGAACAACTACATCGGCATCGCCGATGCGCCGGACGATATGTTCGGCAAGCTGATGTCCGTTTCCGACGACCTGATGTGGCGGTACTTCGAGCTGCTCAGTTTTCGTCCGTTGTCCGAGATCGAGCAACTGAAACAGGCGGTGGCGGAAGGACTCAATCCCCGGGACGCCAAGGTGCAACTGGCGGAGGAGATCGTGGAACGGTTCCATGACCGGGCGGCCGCCGTACGGGCCAACGAGAATTTCGTCGCCCGTTTCCAGAAAGGGGTGATACCGGACGAGATGCCGGAGTTCACCGTCAGTGGCGACGGCGGCGGAGTCCCGGTGGCGAATCTGCTCAAGGAGGCGGGGCTGGTGGCCAGTACCTCCGAGGCGCTGCGCATGATCAAGCAGGGAGCGGTCAAGATCGACGGCGAGCGGCTGGAGGACGGCAGCCGGGTGTGCGCCGGCGGCACCACCCACGTCTATCAGGTCGGCAAGCGGCGGTTTGCCCGGGTAACTGTGGCTTAAGGAAACGCCTGTCATTTCGTCATCCCGGTGCAAGCCGGGATCCTGTAGGAGCCCGGTCCCCGGGCGATTGAACAGGCCCCGTTTTCGCCCAGCGGACTGGGCCCCCACAGTAGCACCGCTCCCAGATTAGGAGTGGAGACGTTTGTGGTCCGGCTTTTCTTCGGGATTCGCAAGAATTCCCTTGCAACCGTTTCCCGACCACGTATAATGCGCGCCTCTTGTGACTGACATACCGCTGTAACAGGGTGGTGTCGGCCACCGGAAAAGCGGTCCGGAAACGGCCGCCGGGCCAAGCGAATTTAATGCTTGACCTGTTTCGGGGGATGCGTAGAATACGCCCCTTCGCGCCGGGAGCGGTGGTTTTCACCGGGTCTTCGGCGGCCTGCAAATGCCCCTGCGGTATTGACGGCAAGAGACGGAATAGCTAAGCTTGTCTGTCTCAGTTCGGCGAGTGTCGAACACGCTCTTTTACAATTTGGTCAGGTAATTTGTGTGGGTGCTCCGTCGGTGGCCGGTTCGGCCAAAAATATCGACGAAGCATCTTAGATACCTAAGATTCTGAGTTGAGCAAGGATTTGTCACCCTTAGTGACAGTCAAACTTAAACTGAAGAGTTTGATCCTGGCTCAGATTGAACGCTGGCGGCATGCTTAACACATGCAAGTCGAACGGTAACAGGCAAGAGCTTGCTCTTGTGCTGACGAGTGGCGGACGGGTGAGTAACGCGTAGGAATCTGCCCAGTAGTGGGGGACAACTCGGGGAAACTCGAGCTAATACCGCATACGCCCTACGGGGGAAAGAGGGGGATCTTCGGACCTCTCGCTATTGGATGAGCCTGCGTTGGATTAGCTTGTTGGTGAGGTAATGGCTCACCAAGGCGACGATCCATAGCTGGTCTGAGAGGACGATCAGCCACACTGGGACTGAGACACGGCCCAGACTCCTACGGGAGGCAGCAGTGGGGAATATTGGACAATGGGGGCAACCCTGATCCAGCAAT
>JBNKCL010000054.1:0-10327 GCA_050287725.1 Sedimenticolaceae bacterium | reverse complement strand
AGAGTTTTATCGGCTTCAAGGGTTCCGAGGATCTGGGCGGCGGCCTGAGCGCCATCTGGCAGATGGAGATCCAGATCGAACTGGCAGACGGCGGCAGCACCGGCGCCGGGGTTCTGGACAATCAGGATTGGGGCAATATGCGCAACAGCTTCGTCGGTCTGGCCGGTGCCTGGGGTACCTTCGTGATGGGGCGGCACGATACCCCTTACAAGATCTCCACCGCCTCCCTGGATCTGTTCTCCGAGACGGTCGCGGACTACAACGGCGATGGATCAGATGCCAGTCCGATCTGTGCCGGAGCCCCTGTGGGGTGTTCAACAGCGATCGGTCTGGGTTTCCAGGATATCCGTGCCGACAGCGCGGTGGCCTACATCTCGCCGAATCTGAACGGTCTGACCCTGGCAGGCGCCTGGGTGACCGCCGGCGGTCCGGACCATCTTGCGGGCACGGTGGATATCTCCGACTTGATGGAAGCCTGGTCGGTAGCCGCCATCTACAGCAACGGGCCGTTTTTCGCCTCCGCCGCCTATGAAGACGTAGACAGCGAGACCGCGGACGGGCTGGGCGTGTTGTCAGGCATGGTGGTGGCTCACGACAAGTGGCGCGTGGGTCTGGGCTACACCGCCAATGCGGTCCATGTCGGCCTGGTCTATGAAGACGTGGACGGCGGCGGCGTTCCTACGGCGGTCTTCGGCGATGTGGAACGCTGGCAGTTGAGCGGCTCCTACACCTTCGGCAACAACGTCGTGAAGGCGATGTATGGTGCCGCGGACTACAAGGATGCTGCCAGTAACGGGGATATCAACCAGTGGGCGATCGGTCTGGACCACAACTTCTCCAAACGGACCCAGGCCTATCTGGTCTATTCCAGTATCGATTCCGACGGGAACGGCTGGGATGTGGATGCCTACTCCCTCGGTTTGCGCCATAAGTTCTAAACCGTACAACTGAGTCAGTGAAAACGAAACGGGGCCTGCGGGCCCCGTTTTTTGTTTGTCGCAGATGAGTCGCCGCCGTCCCGTTACGGCAACACCTTCCGGAATGGTTTGACCTCCACCCCCGAGAACACGCCGGCGATGGTGTAGGGATCGTTGGCGGCCCACTCCTTGGCGGCCTCCAGGTCCGGGAACTCCGCCACGATCAGGCTGCCGCTGAAACCGGCCGGACCGGGGTCCTCGCTGTCGATGGCGGGGTGGGGTCCCGCCAACAGCAATCGGCCCTGGTCGCGCAATATCTCGATCCGGCGCAGGTGTTCGGGTCGGGCCTTCAGGCGGGCGGCCAGGCTGTCGTCCGCATCGGTGCCCATGATGGCGTAATACATTCGTTCCGCTCCGGCAGGTGGTTCGAACTCTGTCCCTTTTCTTCGGGAGATGGAACCGGCTTTAGGGTAGAATGACGCCATGTTATCACGCTACGACCTCCACTCTCACTCCACGCTTTCCGACGGCACTTTGACGCCGCGGGAACTGGTGCAGCGTGCGGCGGGAGCCGGGGTGCGGGTGTTGGCCCTGACCGATCACGACACCACCGACGGGGTCGCGGAGGCGCTGGCCGCCGCCCGTACCACCGGGATCGAACTGATCCCGGGGGTCGAGATCTCCGTGACCTGGCAAGGTGCCGTGATTCACGTCTTGGGTCTGGGAGTCGATCACCGGTGTGCGGAGTTGCAGCAAGGGCTGGCGGGGTTGCGTGAGGTGCGTGCCCGCAGGGCCGAAGAGATGGGTCAGCGACTGGAGAAGAGCGGGATCCCGGGGGCGTTTTCGGGCGCTCAGGCGCTCTCCAGCGGCCACCTGGTGAGCCGGACCCATTTCGCCCGGTTCCTGGTGGGTGCGGGCTATGTATCGAATATGCGCAAGGTCTTCCAGAACTATCTGACGCGGGGCAAGCCGGGGTACGTGGCGAGCGAGTGGGCCACGCTGGAGCAGGCGCTCTCCTGGATTGCGGCCGCCGGTGGTCAGGCGGTGATCGCCCACCCGGCGCGCTATCCCTTCACCAACGCCAAACTGCGGCGGCTGTTGCAGGAGTTTGTGGAGCTGGGCGGGAGCGGGCTGGAAGTGGTCTCCGGCAGCCACAACCGCGATGACTGCCTGCGGATGGCGCGTTTTGCGGCGGAGTTCGATCTGTCGGCTTCCGCCGGTTCCGATTACCACGGCCCGGAAAACCCCTGGGTGGAACTGGGGCGTTTGACGCCGATCCCCGAGAACGTGCCCCCCATCTGGCAACACTGGCCGTCACGGGAGGATCTCCTCTCCGCCTGATCTATGCCGTAGCGATCGACCTCCCATGGCCCAATTCTTCCAGATCCATCCGGACAATCCACAGGTACGTCTGATTCATCAGGCGGTGGAGATCGTCCGCGCCGGCGGCTTGATCATCTATCCCACCGATTCCAGCTATGCCCTCGGCTGCCAGATCGGCAACAAAGAGGCGATGGATCGGATCCGGGCCATTCGCCGCCTGGACGACAAGCACAACTTCACCCTGGTGTGCCGCGATCTGTCGGAGATCGCCACCTACGCCTTGGTGGAAAACCAGGGCTACCGGCTGCTCAAGGCCCTGACCCCCGGTCCATACACCTTCATCCTGAAGGCGACCCGCCAGGTGCCCCGGCGCTTGCAGAACGAGCGGCGCAAGACCATCGGTATCCGGGTCCCGGACAACCCCATCGCCCAGGCGCTGCTACAGGAACTGGGAGAGCCGCTGATGAGCTCCACCCTGATCCTTCCGGGGGAGGAGTTTCCGATGACCGATCCCTACGAAATGCGGGATCTCTTGGGGCATGAGGTGGATCTGGTGATCGACGGGGGCTACTGCGGGCTGGAGCCCACCACAGTGGTGGTCATGGAGGGAGAGGCGCCGGTGCTGGCGCGCAAGGGCAAGGGCGATGCCGCCCTGTTCGAGGAGTAGCCGATGACGTGTCGTCACCCCGCGGGATCGGTATAATCCCACGATGCAGAGTCTGAATATCATCCAGAAGATCGCCGTGATGGCGTTACCCATGCTGTTCGCCATCACGGTCCATGAGACGGCCCACGGCTGGGTAGCCGAAAAGTTCGGTGACAAGACCGCCCGGATGCTGGGTCGGATCACCCTGAATCCCATCAAACACATCGACCCCATCGGTACGATATTGGTGCCCACCCTGCTGTTTCTGATCGGAGGGGTTCCGATGGGATGGGCCAAACCGGTGCCGGTGGATTGGCGGAATTTCAAGAATCCGCGCAGGGATATGGGGATCGTGGCGTTGGCGGGTCCCGTATCCAATCTCCTGATGGCGCTCGGCTGGGCGCTGGTGGTCGTTATAGGGAACTTGATTGACCCTTCCTCCCACTGGTTGGGAACGCCGCTGTACTACATGGGGAGTATCGGGGTGTTGTTCAACGTCGCCTTGATGGTTCTGAACCTGATCCCGATTCCGCCGTTGGACGGCAGCCGGGTGCTCAATATCTTTCTGTCGCCCAAGCAGTCGTATGCCTATTCGCGCCTGGAACCGTTCGGTATGTTGATCGTGATCGCTCTGCTGGCGACCGGCATTCTGGGTCATGTCCTTTGGCCAATCATTAAAGTAATTGTTGCCTTGTTAGGCGTTCACTAACCTGTTGAGGAACCGCGTCTTGAATTCCGTCCCCCCACAACACGCCCGGGTCCTTTCCGGGATGCGCCCCACCGGCCGGCTCCATCTCGGCCACTATCACGGGGTGCTGAAAAACTGGGTGGAACTGCAACACGAGTATGAGTGTTTCTTTTTCGTGGCGGACTGGCATGCCTTGACCACCCACTACGAAGATCCCTCCATCATCCAGCAGAGCGTCTGGGATATGGTGGTGGACTGGCTGGCGGCGGGGGTCAATCACGGCGAGGCCAAGCTGTTTATTCAGTCCATGGTGCCGGAGCATGCGGAGTTTCATCTGTTGCTCTCCATGCTTACACCCCTTGGCTGGCTGGAGCGGGTACCGAGCTACAAAGATCAGCAGGAGCGGCTCAAGGAGAAGGATCTCGCAACCTACGGCTTCCTCGGCTACCCGCTGTTGCAGTCGGCGGACATCCTGATCTACAAGGCGGGTCTGGTGCCGGTGGGCGAGGACCAGGTGGCCCATGTGGAGCTGACCCGGGAGGTGGCGCGCCGTTTCAACCACCTCTACGGCCGGGAGGAGGGGTTCGAAGAAACCGCCCGGCAGGCGGCCAAAAAGATGGGCAAGAAGAACGCCAAGGTGTACGAAGGATACCGCAAGGCCTTCCAGGAACAGGGGGACCACGATGCGCTGGCGGCGGCCCAGGCGCTGCTGGAGGGACAACAGAACATTACGGTGGGGGATCGTGAACGGCTGCTCGGATATCTGGAGGGCAGTGGTCGCATCATTCTCCCGGAGCCGCAACCGCTTTTGACCCAGGCTTCCAAGATGCCGGGGCTGGACGGACAGAAGATGTCCAAGTCCTATAACAACACCATCGCCCTGCGGGACGACCCGGAGGTGGTGGAACAGGCGCTCCGTACCATGCCTACCGACCCGCAGCGGGTGCGGCGCAACGATCCGGGCGAACCGGAAAAGTGTCCGGTGTGGGAGTTTCACAAGGTCTATTCCGACCTGGATGTGAAGCAGTGGGTCCAGGAGGGGTGCCGGAGTGCGGGCATCGGTTGTATCGAGTGCAAACAGACCATCATCGATGCGGTGCTGCGGGAGCTGAAACCGATCCAGGAGCGGGCCAGGGAGTTCGAGGAACAGCCCGGCCTGGTGCGCAACATCATCACCGAGGGGTGCGAGGAGGCGCGCGACCTGGCCCAGCAGACCCTGGAAGAGGTGCGCAACGCCATGGGACTGAATTATCGTTGAGCGCCTGTCGCCGGACCCGTTATGAGTGAATCACAACCGCCCAATCTGACACTGCCGCCCCATCCGGAACAGGAAGAGATGCCGTTCGCGGTGGTCCAGGGGGAACCCTGGAGCACGCTGCCCAAGGATCTCTATATCCCGCCGGACGCGCTGGAGGTGTTTCTGGATGCCTTCGAGGGTCCGTTGGATCTGCTGCTCTATCTGATCAAGCGCCAGAACCTCGATATCCTGGATATCCCCATCGCCCAGATCACCTCCCAGTACATGGAATATGTGGATCTGATGAAGGAGCTGCGGCTGGAACTGGCGGCGGAGTACCTGGTGATGGCGGCCATGCTGGCGGAGATCAAATCCCGCATGCTGTTGCCGCGCCACGAGGAGTTGGATGAGAACGAGGAGGATCCGCGCGCGGAGCTGATTCGGCGGCTCCAGGAGTATGAACGCTACAAGCAGGCGGCTGAGGATCTCGACGATCTGCCGCGAATGGGGCGCGACCTGTTTCAGGCCGAGGTGGAGGTACCGGACAGGGTGGTGGAGAAGCGCCATCCCGAGGTCGATCTGCGCGAGGTGTTGCTGGCGTTACGGGAGGTGTTACATCGGGCGGAGATGTTTACCCGGCACCATGTCCAGATGGAACCGCTTTCGTTGCGCGAGCGTATGTCGGAGATTCTGGCCACGGTCCGGGCCGATGCGTTTACGGATTTCTATACCCTGTTTACCTTGGAAGAGGGCAGGCTGGGCGTGGTGGTGACCTTCCTGGCGATCCTGGAGTTGCTGAAGGAATCACTGGTGGAAATGGTTCAGGCGGAGCCCTTCGGGCCCATTCATGTGAAGGCGGTGTCATCCTGATGGAGACCAAAGAACAGTTGAAGCAGATCGTGGAGGCGGCGTTGCTGGCCGCCGCCGGTGCGTTGACCCTGGATAATCTGCTGGATCTCTTTTTACCGGAAGAACGACCGGAGAAGACCGATCTGCGGGAGGCGATCGCGGCGCTGCAACAGGAGTATGCGGATCGTTCCA
Source organism: Sedimenticolaceae bacterium (assembly GCA_050287725.1). Taxonomy (GTDB): domain Bacteria; phylum Pseudomonadota; class Gammaproteobacteria; order Chromatiales; family Chromatiaceae; genus CBFDBF01. The sequence continues at coordinate 4,475 of JBNKCL010000054.1, read as the reverse complement.
TCGAACTGGTGGAGGTGGGCGGCGCCTATCGCATCAACGTCCGGGCGGCATTCGCGCCGTGGGTATCGCGCCTGTGGGAGGAACGGCCGCCGCGCTATTCGCGGGCGTTGCTGGAGACACTGGCGCTGGTGGCATATCGCCAGCCCATCACCCGCGGTGAGATCGAAGAGATTCGCGGAGTCAGCGTCAGCAGCAATATCATCAAGACCCTGATGGAGCGGGAATGGATTCGGGAGGTGGGACACCGCGACGTACCTGGTAAACCGGCGTTGCTTGCCACCACCAAACAGTTTCTCGCCGATTTCGGGTTGAAGTCGCTGGATATGTTGCCCGCGCTCTCCGAGATCAAGGATCTCGATTCCATCAACTGCGAACTGCAACTGGAGGTCGGCGCCGACAACGCCGAACCAGAATCGGCGCCGGAAGAGATTTCTATGGAATCGTCTTCCGAGTCCGATATCGGGACGGCCGATTCGGAACCGGAACCGGTCGCGGAAGTGGAGGACGAGGTCCGCGCCGCCGCCGAAACCCATGACTGACGCGCCCGTCACACCGCGGGGAGAACGGCTGCAGAAGCTGTTGGCCAACGCCGGACTGGGATCGCGGCGCGAAATTGAGCGTTGGATCGAGGCCGGACAGGTGCGGGTCAACGGACAACCGGCCGGGCTGGGTGACCGGGTGACCGAGGAAGACCTGATCCAGGTGGGCAATCGCAGGCCCTTCCGGGCCGGCGGTATCGCAACCACGGAGCGCCGGGTCATTCTCTACAACAAGCCGGAAGGGGAACTGGTAACCCGGTTCGATCCCGAAGGGCGCCCTACGGTATTCCGCAGCCTGCCGAAACTGAAACAGGGCCGCTGGATCGCGGTCGGCCGGCTCGATATCAACAGCAGCGGTCTGCTGCTGTTTACCACCGACGGTGAACTGGCCAACCGACTGATGCATCCCTCCCGGCCCATCGAACGGGAGTATGTGGTGCGCGTCCTGGGTGAGGTGACCGACGAGAAACTCCAGCAACTGGTTAACGGGGTGGAACTGGAGGACGGTCCGGCCCGGTTCGAGGAGATCGTGCCGGGCGGCGGGAAAGGAGCCAACCGCTGGTATCAGGTGGTGATCATGGAAGGCCGCAAGCGGGAGGTACGGCGGCTCTGGGAGGCGGTGGGGGTCAGGGTGAACCGCCTGAAGCGGGTCCGCTACGGACCGGTGATGTTAAAAAGCCGCCTGCTGGTCGGCCATTGGCGGGAGGCGGAACCGGAAGAGCTGCAACAGTTGCTGGAGATGACCGGCCTGGCGGCTGCCAAACCCCGCCGTTCCGCACCGGCACGCACCCGGAGCACCGCCCCGGCCGCACAAAAGCGGGGGAAAGCTCCTGCGGTCGGGAAACCACGACGCCGTCCATGAGTTTCGCCCCGACGCGCGCGCAACTCAAAAATCTCTTTGACCGGTTGCTGAAGTGCTACGGGCCACAGGAGTGGTGGCCCGCCGATACCTCATTCGAGGTGATGGTGGGTGCGATCCTGACCCAGAACACCGCCTGGACCAACGTAGAGCGGGCGCTGGCGAATCTGAAGGGCGCCGGCGTGCTTGCGTTTCGCGCCTTGCCGGCGCTTCCGCGGGAACAATTGGCGCAACTGATCCGACCGGCCGGCTATTTCAACGTCAAGGCGGAGCGGTTGCAGGCGTTCTGCCGGTTCCTGCTGGAAAACGGAGGGGAGTGTGCGTTGCGGGAGATGGATACCGTCACCCTGCGTCGCACCCTGCTGGCGGTCAAAGGGGTCGGACCCGAGACCGCCGACGATATGTTGTTGTACGCCTTCGAGCGACCGGTATTCGTAATCGACGCCTACACCCGCCGGTTGTTCGCCCGGCTCGGGATCGCCACCGGGGAGGAGGGGTACGAAGAGTTGCGCCACGGGATCGAACAGGCGCTCGGTCCGCATGTCCGGATGTACAACGAGTACCATGCCCTGATCGTGCGCCACGCCAAGGAGGCCTGTAGCGCTACGCCGCGCTGCGCCGCCTGTTGTCTGAATGAGATTTGCTTATACGAAACCCCGCCTGCCCGGAAACCCGGGCAGGTCAAGGGAAGAAAGAAAGGGTAACGGTCGTTACTCTACGGCCGATACGTTCGCAGCATGAAGGCCTTTCGGGCCTTCGTTGATCTCGAACTGGATCTTCTGTCCTTCCTTCAACGTCTTGTAGCCATCCATTACGATGGCGGAAAAGTGTATGAAAACGTCTTGTTCGCCTTCGTCCGGTGTTACAAACCCGTATCCTTTGGCGTTGTTGAACCATTTGACGGTACCGATGACCATAATACCTGCTCCTCCGACAGCAACTTCTTTGTGTAACGATTCCGACTCGCGGAATTTTTTCTTGTGTTAAAACGCAAGGCGCGGGGCCTTGACGATTCCTTCGGGCTGGTGTCAACGACCGCCCGAATGGCAAAGAGTATAACCATGATCTTCCGCTGGTCAAATAATGGACAGTGCCGTTTCGGCCCGTATTCTGCGGTCCCGCGTGCGAGTAACCCTGGGAACTCCAAGGAAGGGTGAAAATAATATGTTCAATATTAGACAGTTAAGAGATTTTGATTCGGCTTGAAAGAGAGGTGGGAAGCACCCATCATACAGGTGTGATAGCAGCATCGGAGGTCGAATTCGGCTAAAATCCCGCCTATGGCAGAACAGCAACAGCATGATGTGGCAGGTGGTTTGACGCTTCAGGAGGCCAAACCAAAACTGAAGCCGCCACCCATGTACAAGGTGATCCTCCTGAATGACGATTACACCCCGATGGATTTTGTGGTGGAGGTGCTGGAGTCTTTTTTCCAGATGAAACGCGTTCAGGCGACGCAGGTGATGTTGCACGTACATACGCAGGGCGTAGGTATCTGCGGTGTGTTTTCCCGGGATGTCGCCGAAACCAAGGTCGCGTTGGTCAACGATTACGCCCGTCTGAACCAACATCCGTTGCTATGCACCATGGAACAAGCGTGAAGGAATCTTACCGTCTCGCGGCAGTCGTAAGGAAGGATGGATCAGTAGTGGTGAACCTATGTCAATGTTGAACGCCGAACTTGAATTTACCCTGAATCAGGCATTCGCCCAGGCACGCGAGAAACGTCATGAGTTTCTAAGCGTGGAGCATCTGCTGTTGGCGTTGCTGGACAACCCCTCGGCCTACGAGGTATTGCAGGGTTGCGGTGTGGACACGGTGGCATTGGGGCGGGAACTCGATGAGTTTCTGAACGATACCATGCCGCGCTTGCCGGCCGACGAAGAACACGAAACCCAGCCGACGCTCGGTTTCCAGCGCATCCTGCAGCGCGCCCTGTTTCATGTACAGTCCTCGGGACGCCAGGAGGTGACCGGAGCGAATGTATTGGTGGCGATGTTCAGCGAACAGGAGTCGCAGGCCGTCTATCTGTTGGGTAAATACGGCGTATTACGGCTGGATGTGGTCAATTACATTTCGCACGGCATCTCCAAAGTGATGGACGAGTCGGAGGGAGAAGAGGTTTTTCAGAGCGAACAGGAAGAGAGCGCACCCCCCGCCAAAAGTCCGTTGGAAAACTACGCGACCAACCTGAACGAAATGGCGCAGGCCGGAAAGATCGATCCCCTGATCGGCCGCAAACAGGAGCTGGAGCGCACCATCCAGATCCTTTGCCGTCGACGCAAGAACAATCCGCTGCTGGTGGGGGAGGCGGGGGTCGGCAAGACCGCCATCGCCGAGGGTCTGGCCCGGTTGGTGGTGGAGGAAAAGGTGCCGAAGGTTCTGGCCGACAGCACCATCTATGCCCTTGATCTCGGCAGTCTGGTGGCCGGCACCAAATACCGGGGGGATTTCGAGAAGCGGTTGAAGGCGGTCCTGGCCCAGTTGAAGGGCGAACCGAACAGTATCCTGTTCATCGACGAGATCCACACCGTGATCGGTGCGGGGGCCGCCTCCGGCGGAGTGATGGACGCCTCCAATCTGATCAAGCCGGTACTGGCTTCGGGCGACCTGCGTTGCATCGGCTCCACCACCTACCAGGAGTTCCGCGGCATCTTCGAGAAGGACCGGGCGCTGGCGCGCCGCTTTCAGAAGATCGATATCAGCGAGCCGAGTGTGCCGGAGACGGTGGAGATCCTGAAGGGATTGAAGAGTCGCTTCGAGGAGCATCACCGAGTCACCTATACGGACGAGGCGCTGCAGGCGGCGGCGGAGCTGGCCGCGCGCTACATCAACGACCGGCATCTTCCCGACAAGGCGATCGACGTGATCGACGAGGCGGGCGCCAACGTACAGTTGCAGGATGCCGATCAAAGGAAGCCGGAGATCGGGGTGGCGGAGGTGGAGCAGATCGTCGCCGGCATGGCCCGCATTCCGCCCAAGAGCGTATCGCTCTCGGACCGCGAACTTCTCCGGTCGCTCGATCAGGATCTCAAGCTGGTGGTATACGGGCAGGACGAGGCGATCGATGCGCTCAC
>JBNKCL010000053.1:0-21528 GCA_050287725.1 Sedimenticolaceae bacterium | reverse complement strand
TGCCAGAAATCCGATGATTCCTTGGGATGGCCCAGGTCATGGGAACAGATCACCCTATCCAGATGCCCGCCCAGTCGGGTTCGATCGAGCTTCAGCTCCAGGGATTTCTGGTGGGCATTAGTGACCAGCAGGGTGCGTTTGCCCATGTTGCGCATGGCGTCCAGGAATTCCACCACATGGGGATGCACGGCGATGAGGTGATCCACCTCCTGCTTCAACAGAGCGATGTCCAGCCCCAGCTCTTGGCTCCAGTGATCGACCGAGTACCACTTGAGTGTGCCCTCTATATTTCTATAGCGTGCGTACAGCTCCTGTTTGGAACGCTCAAGCGGCATCCCTTTTGTTTCCGCATATCGCTTGGGCACATGCTCCAGCCAGAAGTGGGTGTCGAAATGGAGATCCAGTAGGGTGCCGTCCATGTCCAGAAATACGGTGTCGATTTGGTCCCATCTAAGCATGGCGCCAACGCTACCGGGTTGCGCAAGTCGATACAAGCGTTCCCGGCTCTCTCCGCTACCCGGAGGACGACTCCGCATCCGGTACGGGGCAAAAGGAACCGCGCGCGATTTCCGGTTACACTATGCCGCTCGCACAGACGCCCAACTGAAGACCCATGCCCCGAAAACCCACCGTTAAAAACCGTCGCCAAATCATCCATACCGGGGTATTTCACGTGGAGGAGATGGAGCTGAGTTTTGCCAACGGTGAACAGCGCCGCTATCAGCGTATTGTGGGATCGCCCCAGGGAGCGGTGTTGGCGGTGCCGCTGCTGGACCGTGAGACTGTACTGCTGATCCGGGAGTATGCCGCCGGCATGGACCGCTACGAACTGGCGTTCCCCAAAGGACAGATTGAAGAGGGTGAAGACCCGCTGACCGCCGCCAACCGGGAGATCCAGGAGGAGGTGGGCTATGCCGCCGGCCGCTTGGAGCAGATCGCCTCCTTCACCATCGCCCCCGGCTATCTGGGCCACGTCACCCATATCGTGCTGGCAAGCGAACTCTATCCTCACCGGCTGGAGGGTGACGAGCCGGAACCGATCGAGGTGGTGCCCTGGAAGCTCGCCGATCTACCCGAACTGCTCGGCCGTCCGGACTTTACCGAAGCCCGTTCCGTTGCCGCACTTTACCTGGTGCGTGATCTTCTCGGCGAGGACCAATGAACATAAGCGAAACCAATCTCCCCCCCCTCGAACAGCTGCTCAATCTGGCCCGTCGCGCAGGCGACGCCATCCTGGAGATTTATCACACCGAGTTCACGGTCCAGGACAAGGAGGATCACTCGCCGCTGACTGCGGCGGACCTGGCGTCTCATGGAATCATCGTCGAACAGTTGCGGCTGTTGACACCGGAGATCCCGGTCCTGTCGGAGGAGTCGGCGGCCATCCCCTTCACGACCCGCCGTTCCTGGAACCGCTACTGGCTGATCGACCCGCTGGACGGCACCAAAGAGTTCATCAAGCGCAACGGGGAATTCACGGTCAACATCGCCCTGATCGAGGAACAACGGCCGGTATTGGGTATTGTCTATGTACCGGTGTCGGGTGTCCTCTATTTCGGGGGTGCGGGACTCGGCGCCTTCCGTGAGACGCCCGGAGAGGAGCGGCGACAGATCACGGTCTGTTCCCGCCGCCGAAACCCCATCCGGGTGGCCGGCAGCCGGTCCCACGCAAGTGAGGGGTTGCAACTGCTGCTCGCCAACCTGGGGCCACACGAGAGGGTGAGCATGGGCAGCTCGCTGAAATTCTGCCTGGTGGCGGAGGGCAGTGCGGATCTCTACCCGCGGCTCGGTCCCACCTCCGAGTGGGATACGGCGGCCGCGCAGGCGGTAGTGGAGGCGGCCGGCGGAAAAGTCACCGACCTGCAACTGCAGCCGCTCCGCTACAACACCAAGGAGTCGCTGCTAAACCCCCATTTTCTGGTATTCGGCGATACCACGGTGGATTGGTCCAGATACCTTCCGGGAAAGACGGACTGAATTTTCACCGTCACCCGGCGACGGCGTTCTGCTCCTGCGGCTTGAACTGACTCTGGTAGAGGGCGGCATACTCTCCGTCCTGCGCCAACAGTTCCGCGTGCCGGCCGCTCTCGACAATGTCGCCGTCCTTCAGCACCACGATCCGGTCCGCATGTTCAATGGTGGAGAGTCGGTGTGCGATCACCAAAGTGGTGCGCCCTTTGGAAAGATCTCCGAGCGCCTCCTGAACCAGACGTTCCGATTCTGTATCCAGCGCCGAAGTGGCCTCATCCAGAATCAGGATCGGGGCGTCTTTCAGAAACGCCCGGGCAATCGCCAGACGCTGACGTTGGCCTCCCGACAACATCACACCATCCTCGCCGATTAAGGTATCAAGACCCTGCGGCAAGTCGCGGACGAACTCCATAACATGGGCCGCCTTCGCCGCCCGGGTGATTTGATCTGCATCCACATCGTCCCGGCCATAGGCGATGTTGCGCGCCACCGTATCGTTGAACAGCGATACGCTTTGACTCACCAGCGCGATCTGCTGCCGCAGACAGCGGAGCCGATAATCCCGAATGGGGATATCATCGATCAGAATCTCCCCCCGGCTATGGTTGTAGAACCGAAGCAACAGGCTGGTAATGGTGGTCTTGCCGCTGCCGGAGCGTCCCACCAACGCGACCGTCTCCCCCGGCTCTATCGCCAGATCGATTCCCCGCAGTACCTCACGCTCATGCCCGGGATATTGAAAATAAAGGCCACGCAGTTCGATCTTGCCGGCCACCCGCTCCACGACATGCTCCCCCGGATCCTCTTCCGAGGGCTCATCCAGTTGCTGAAAAATGGACTCGCAGGCAGCGATCCCCTTTTGGATATTGCCGTACACCTCGCTCAACTGGCGAATCGGCTTCGGCAGCAAACCAGCCGCCACCACAAACGAAATCAATTCCGCGGCACTCGAGCTCTCGCGCATATAAAGCACCAGGAACATGATCACCGACATGGCCGCCACCACCAGAAACTGCAGCACCGGTGTATTGATCGCTCCCACTCGCACCATTTTCAGCGCTTTCTGCAGATTGTTCCGGCTGGCGGCGTGAAACCTTTGTTTCTCGTACTCTTCGCCGCCATAGCTCCGCACCACCGCAAAGCCGTGAATCACTTCGGAGACCACATGGGTCACCTTACCCATGGCGTCCTGGATCTTGTGACTCAGTTTGCGCAGGCGCCGGCCTACCACTGAAATGAGAAGCGCGATCACCGGTGTGACCGCGACAAATACCAGCGTCAGCTTCCAGTTGGACCAGAACAGATACAGCAGCAGAAAAATAACCGTCAGCCCTTCACGTATCAGCGTCCTCACCGCTTCGGTGGCGGCACTGGTAACCAGGGTAACGTTATAGGTGATCTTGGAGATCAGATATCCGGAATTGTGATGATCGAAGAAGACGTTCGGCAACTGCAACAGCTTATTGAAGAGGTCCACCCGCAGATCATGCACCACGCTGTTGGAAACCTTCGCCAGATAGTAGTTGCCCAAAAAAGAACCGAATCCGCGAAACACGGCGACCACCAGCGCCGCCAACGGTACAAAATAGACCAGTTGCTCGCCCTCTCCCTCCAACGCCTTGACGAAGTACTCTATAAGCTTGGCGAATGCCGGCTGGGTGAGCGCAAACACGACATAGCCCAGAATACTGAGGATAAAGGCCGGGACATAAGGCCGCACATAGGAGAGCAGCCGCAAATAAGTGGTTACACTGCTGGCTAAGTTCGATTTCACGCGCATTCCGAAAAATATTGCCTGCTGGTGATGCCGCAGGACATCCGTGGCGGCATTATATCCGATATTACGCCCTCCTATCGGCCGGCCACCACCACAATCGGCACCCCGGTTCCATAAAAATAAATCGGCCTGTGCGACCGAAAACCCGGAATTTTCCCGGATTCCGTCCTATAGTTGGATGCCAACGGAAACAGTTATCTGCAAGGAACTCTGCGATCGCGCCACTATACGCCATGAGCAGAACCCATTCCTTACCGCCGGAACTCAAAGCTGCGACAGAAAATCGCCTGCTACGGCAGCGATTGCGGAAAGTAGGCGAGGAGGCGGCTTACAATCAGACCGTCTGGCGGCGTTTCCAGGAACGCGAACTCTCTCTGCTGGAGGCGGAAACCCTGCCGGAACTTCTGAACGTCCTCACCGACGGCATGCGGCGCTCCTTCAGCCTTCAGTGCATCGGCCTGTTGTTACTCGACCCAAATCATGAACTCCGGCACCTCCTGCTGCAGAGCGGTAAAAATTTCGAGAATTTCCCCGATATCCGTTTCCTCGACGGTCCGCACGAACTACCCGGCCTGATCCGCAGTCTGAAGCGCCCCTGGCTGGGAACCGGGCGTCCGGAATACAGCGCCCTCTACCCCGCCGGCGAACAGCCGCGCAGCGTCGCGCTCCTCCCCATGCTGCGCCGCAATACCTTGATCGGCAGCCTCAATCTGGGCAGTGACGAAGAACAGCGCTTTACCCGCCACCACGCCAGTGACTTTCTTCACCAGCTTGCCGGCATCGCCGCCGTCTGCCTGGAAAACACAACCAATCGGGAACACCTGGTGATCAGCGGCCTCACCGACGCCCTCACCGGCCTCCACAACCGACGTTACCTGGAACGCCGGAAAAAAGAGGAGGTAGCACGCGCCTTGCGCTACAACCAGCCCTTAAGCTGCTTGTTCGTCGACGTAGATCACTTTAAGAACATCAATGATCGTTATGGACACAATGCCGGCGATCTGGTCCTGCGGGAAGTTTCGCTACGAATCCGTGAGTGCCTGCGAGCCTCCGATATGGCCGCCCGTTACGGCGGCGAGGAGTTCGCCCTATTATTGCCGCAAACCGATGCCGAAGAGGCGCTCAATCTCGCGGAGCGCATCCGCCAACGGGTAGCCGCGCATCCAATCCCCGCCGGGGACGGCACGGAGCCGGAAGTCACCGTATCGGTGGGCGCCAGCCAACTCGACCTCCACGCGCACGCCGACATCGATACCCTCGGAACCCAACTGCTCCAGGAAGCGGACGCCGCTCTCTATTTGGCCAAGCGGGAAGGACGCAACCGCGTCCGAATGTTTGAACCAGAATAAGATTCCTCCCGAGCCGGGGGATCGCCTTCCACGAACTTGCTTTTCGCAAGCCACCTGCTTTCTTGCGGGCGGGCCGGAGACGACCTATGGTTGATGGTGACGCCCGCATCAGCATCGTCAGCGCGCAAAACGCAGCCGCAAACCGGCCACAGTGGGCATAGATACAATTGCAAAGGGACTTCCGGAAATCATCGCCTATGTCGGGACGCCACATTCCAGTTATCGGCTTACTGCTGACATTGGCGCTGACCGGCGGATTCTGCCGGGCGGAACCGGGGGTCGCCGCCAGCGGTACCGACACTTCCGCCCGACCCGACAATACGGCCGCACTGAATCTCACACCGGATGAACAACAGTGGCTTGCGCAACACCGTACGGTGCGAATCGCCATTGATCCCGATTTCGCCCCTTATGAATTCCGCGATGCGCAGGGACGGCATCGCGGCATATCTGCCGACTACCTCAACCTGCTGGAACAGAAGCTGGGTCTGACCTTCGTCCTGGTGCCGACCAGGAACTGGCAAGAAACCATTCAGAAAGGGTTTTCGAAAGAGGTCGATCTGATACCGCTGCTGAACCGCACGGAAGAACGCGAGAAACATCTGCTCTTTACCGAACCCTATGTAACCAGTCAGAGAGTGATTATCACGCGGGGAAAACGTGAGGATCTCCGTAGCGAAGCGGATCTGCCGGGACATAGTCTGGCCTTGCCCACCGGCTATTCCATCATCACTCATCTGCGCCAACGGATGCCGGGGATATTGATCCAGGAAACCGCGGATATCCCTTCGGCGCTGAAACAGGTGGCCCTGGGCGCCGCCGACGCCACCATCCTGAGCATCGGCGTGGCCAGTTATTGGTTGGAACGCGAAGAGATCGCCAACCTGCGCATTGCCGCCAGTTTCGGACAACCGAGCAGCCTCGCGATGGGCTGTCGGAACGATTGGCCGGAATTCGCCTCGATCCTGCAAAAAAGTCTCGCCGCCATCGACACCGCACAACAGCGCTCGATTCGCCGACGCTGGATTTCTCTGGACGCGCAAGAGGTCTCTTCGGAAGGTTTGGACCTGACGCGCGAAGAGCGGGCGTGGCTGGCGGCGCATCCCAAAATAGAGATCGGCGTCATGAATGCATGGCCACCGATGGATTTCGTGGATGAGAAGGGACATCCCAGCGGTATCGGCGCCGATTTCGTGCGCGCTCTGAATCGTCGTCTCGATGGCGTCCTGCACCTGCACCCGGGAAGCTGGAACGAAATCTACACGGCGGTACAGACAAAACACCTGCCCGCTTTGATTGGGATTACGCCACACCCGAGCCGGGCTGCCGATTTTCTCTTTACCGACCCCTATCTCACCATCCCTTACGTCATTATCGCGCGCCAGGACAGCCCCTATGCGCAAAATATTTCCGACCTCAACGGGAAAAAAGTTGCGGTGGAAAAAGAGTTCGTCATGGCTCGCATCCTGGCTGAGCAATATCCAGACATCACGTTGCAGGAGTACTCCGACACCAGCGACGCCCTCGATGCGGTGGCGAAAGGAGCGGCGGATGCCTATGTCGGCAACCGCGCAGTAGCGCTCTATCTGATCGAACGCGAGCTGATTTCAAACTTGCGGATCCAGGGAAAGATCGACGACATCGCCTCGGTCAACGCCATCGGAGTACGAAGCGACTGGCGGATCTTGCGGGGAATATTGCAAAAGGCGCTCGCGGACATCCGCGAGGGGGAGCGGCGCGCCATTCTGAGCAAATGGGTTCCAAATGCCGAGGAGCACCTGGCAGGAGCGGCCCCCAAGCCGACGCTGGCGTTGAGTAACGACGAACGGGCATGGCTGAAGGCCCATCCCGTGCTCCGGCTCGGTCTCGATCCCATTTGGGAGCCGGTCGAATTTATCGATGACCAGGGTGAATACCGCGGCATCTCCGCGGCCTTCATGCGGCGGCTTGCCGACCTGCTGGGAGTGGAATTGCGGTACGACCCTAAACAAACCTGGGCGGAGGCGGTGGAACGGGCGAAAAAGCGAGAGATTGACGTACTGCCCGCTCTCAATCCCTCGCCCAAGCGGTCGGAGTTTCTCAACTTCACCCAGCCCTACCTGCACTTCCCCTTCATGATCGTCACCCGCACGAATGCGCCGTTGATCGCCGGCATGGAAGACCTGGGCGGCTGGCGCATCGCCGTGGAGCGAAACTATGTTACCCGTGAATATTTGGAGCACGACTACCCGGCGTTGCAGTTACTGCTGACCGACAACACCGCCGGAGCGTTGGAAGCGGTCGCCAGCGGCAAGGCCGACGCTTACGTCGGGAACCTGACCATGGCCAGCTACCTGATCGACAAGTTGGGGTTGGGCAATCTGAAGGTGGCGGCACCTGCACCCTACGACAATGAACTTGCCATCGGGGTGCGCAAGGACTGGCCGGAGCTGGTGACAATCCTGGATAAGGCGCTGGCGACCATCGGTGGTGACGAGCGGCGCGCCATTCGCCAGGAGTCCCTGGCAATCCGCTATGACATCGAGGTCAATTACGCCCTGGTGTGGAAGGTGGTGGCCGGAGCTGCGGGACTGCTGCTGCTCGCCCTCCTCTGGGTGGCACAGACCCGACGACAGAAAGCGGCGCTGGCGGTGGCCAAGGCCGAAGCGGAGCAGGCGAACCGCTTCAAGAGCTACTTTTTAGCCAACATGAGCCACGAAATCCGCACCCCCATGAACGCCATCATGGGTTTCAGCTATCTTGCCCTGCAGACCGAACTTTCCACACGCCAGTACCACTATCTGGACAAGATCCATACCTCGTCCCAGGCCCTGCTCGGGGTGATCAACGACATCCTCGACTTCTCACGCATTGAGGCGGGCAAACTGGAGATCGAACATGTGTCCTTCTCTCTCGATGAGGTATACGAAAACCTTGCCAACCTGACCATGATGAAGGCGGAAGAAAAAGGGCTACAACTCTATTTCAACCGCAATCCCCAAGTGCCCGACAGCCTGGTTGGAGACCCGTTACGCCTGGGCCAAGTACTGGTAAACCTGGTGGGCAACGCAATCAAGTTCACTGAACATGGCGAAGTGCGGGTAAATGTGGAGCTGGAACAGCGCGAAGCAACCCGAACATGGCTGCGCTTTAGCATCAGCGACACAGGAATCGGCATCAAGGCGGAGCAGATCCCCCGCCTGTTCGGCGCCTTCACGCAACTGGATGACTCCACCACCCGCCGTTACGGCGGCAGCGGCCTGGGCCTCAGCATCTGTCAGCATCTGGTGCAACTTATGGGGGGAGAGATCACAGCGCAGAGCGTTCCGGGCGAAGGCAGCACCTTCACGTTTTCCCTGCCCTTCCAGATCGGCGTTGCAGCCGAGCGCAATTGGGCACCGGAACCCGATCTGCGCGGCCTGCGCGCGCTGGTGGTGGATGATAACCCCTCGGCACGCGAGATCCTCGGCGACCGGCTTACCTCCTTCACCTTTGAGGTGAGCACCGCGAACGGCGCCGATGAGGCATTGGACCTGCTGCGCCAAGCGGACGCTGAAGATCGGCCCTACAAACTGGTACTGATGGATTGGCGCATGCCGGGACTCAACGGAGTGGAAGCCGGAACACAGATCAAACAAAACAGCGGCCTGAAACATATCCCTGCGGTGATTCTCATCACCGCCTACGGGCGGGAAGAGGTGATGCGTCAGGCCGAGGCGGCCGGACTGGACGGCTTCCTGATCAAACCGGTCAGCCCATCGACCCTGTTCGACACCGTGATTCGCGTGTTGGAAAAGGGCAGTGACGGCAGGTCCGGACCACCGGTCGGGATGGGCACGCAACTTCTGAACGGGAAAGTGCTCCTGGTTGAGGATAACGTAATCAATCAACAGGTGGCGCAGGAGATTCTGGAAGGAATGGGACTGACAGTGGAGGTCGCAGGGAACGGTCGCGAGGCGCTGGCGGTCTTGCATAAGAACGAATACGACCTGGTACTCATGGATATCCAGATGCCGGATATGGACGGCTATGAGGCGACCCGACAGATACGCGCCGATCCGCGGTTTGAAAAATTGCCGGTGATCGCCATGACCGCCCACGCCATGAGCGGCGAACGGGAACGCTGCCTGGCAGCCGGGATGAATGAACATATCCCAAAACCGATCGATCCGACGCGCCTGTTTGCGACATTGGGCCGCTGGCTGAAAACCACAGACAAGACGCCCGCGCAAACCCCCGTAACCGACGACACAACACTGCCGGAAAAGCTTCCCGGCATCGATCTGCGCTGGGGGCTGGAACGGATCGGAGGAAACAAACGCCTGTTCCGCAAACTATTAACCGAGTTCGTCACCAACCACGGCAAGGCAATACAAACAGTGAGGCAACGGCTTGCACAGGGCGAATACGATAAGGCAAGACGCGAACTGCACACCCTGAAAGGCGTAGCCGGCAATATCGGCGCCCGAACATTGCAATATGAAACGGAGCAATTCGAACAGCAACTGGCGGAAGAGGTGCCGAGCAACGTCAAAATCCCGCGCTCCTTCCTCGACGCCTTCACCACTCTATTCAAAGGCCTTTCTATACTAGGAGAAGGAAGCCCGTCGGCGTCCGTCACAAACGGCGAACAGGCAACAACACCGGATGACGATCCCGAAAGCTTGCTACGCCAGCTTCAGCAGATGCTGGCTCAAGGCGACCCGGAAGCGCGCCAGCTGCTGGAGCCGCTCGAACGACTGCTGCCAGAACCGGCGCAACGGGAACAGCTGAAGCTGATCCGCACACAACTCGACGATTATGACTTCGATGGCGCGTTGCTCAATTTGACTATGTTATCTGCAAACTTTACAGGCAAAAGACAATGAATGACGACAAGGCGAAGATTCTGGTGGTTGATGACGAGAAGTTTTTCATCGACGTCACAGTGGAACTGCTTAATGGGGACTACAAAGTATCCGTAGCCAGGGACGGCGAACAGGCGCTGCGGCGGGCAACCACCGATCCGCTACCGGACCTGATCCTGCTGGATATCATGATGCCCGACATGGACGGTTACGAAGTATGCAAACGCCTCAAGGAGAACCCCGTCACATGCGATATTCCGGTGATTTTTCTCACCGTAAAGAGCGAGGTGGCCGATGAAGTGAAGGGCTTCGAATTGGGCGCGGTAGACTATATTCTCAAACCCATCAGCCCGCCGATTGTGAAAGCACGGGTAACAACCCATCTGGCCCTCAATCGGGCACGCCGCCAACTTGCCGACCAGAATCAACTACTCGAAGTGAAGGTAAGAGAGCGTACCGAGGAACTAAGCCGCACCAAGGACGTAGCCATCTACTGCATGGCTTCGCTGGCAGAGACCCGTGACGCAGAAACCGGAAAGCATATCCTGCGTACCCAGAACTATGTTCGGATACTGGCGCAGGGATTGAAAAATCATCCCCGTTTTCTCGATTACCTGAACGATGAAATCATCGAGATGCTCTACAAAACTTCGCCGCTACATGACATCGGCAAGGTAGGCGTGCCCGATCAAATCCTGCTAAAACCGGGAAAACTGACGCCCGACGAATGGGTGGAAATGAAAAAGCACACCATCTACGGCCACGAGGCACTGTTGCGAGCGGAACAGGAACTGGGCACCACCGACTTCCTGCAGATGGCCAGAGAGATCGCCTACACCCACCATGAACGGTGGGACGGCAGCGGTTATCCGCGCGGGCTGAAAGGTGATGAGATCCCGGTCTCCGGCAGGCTTATGGCGGTTGCCGACGTCTACGATGCCCTGATCAGCCGCCGCGTCTACAAAAAACCATGTCCCCATAAAGAGGCGGTGGAAACGATCCGCCAGGCTTCCGGCAGCCATTTCGATCCGGATGTCGCCGAACAGTTCATTGCGCTACAGAAAGAGTTCCACCGAATCGCGACCGAACATTCGGATGATTAAAGTATGAGTTTGACATCCATAGCGTTATTTTCCAGTTTGAAATCGCTGGAATAATAACCGTCGAAACCTTCGCTTATGCTCTTTCTTCCAGCAACCGGGCAAACGCCTCGGCGGATAGCGGCGGACTCAGAAGATAGCCTTGAATCTCGTCACATCCATGCGCCTGTAAAAACTCTCGCTGATCTTTATCCTCCACTCCTTCCGCTGCCACCTTCAGCCCGAGACTGTGGCCGAGAGCGATCACGGCCCGTACCAACGCCTGGTGTTCCGGATCCTGCATCAGGTTACGAAGAAACAGGCGGCCGATCTCCAGCTTCCTGACCGGAAACCGCTGCAGATCAAGAATGGAGGAATAGCCGGTCCCGAAATCGTCGATCGAGAGCGAGATACCGAGCGCCGCCAGCGCATGCAGGTTCTCCTCCAGCCCCTCCGCCTGCTGCGTCAAGGCGGTCTCCGCAACATCCAGTTGCAGCCTACCCCCAGCCAACTTGTTCTGCCGCAAAGCGGCGATGATCTGATCCACGATACCGGCATGCCCAATCATGTTGGGACTGAGATTCATCGCGAGGGTGAAATCCGACATTCCGCAATCCGACCATCGTCTCGCCTCACGACAGGCGTTCTCGATCACCCACTCTTCAATCGTTCCGAGCAGACCGCACTCCTCTGAGATCGCCAAAAACTCTCCGGGTGCCAACAAACCCTGCTGCGGGTGCTGCCAGCGCAGTAACGCTTCGCCTCCGACGATCCGCCCCTCCGATAATGTCGCAAAGGGCTGGAAGTAGAGTTGAAACTCGTCGCGCTCCAGCGCCTGCCGCAGATCGGTCTCCATCCGACTGCGCCGGGACAACTCTTCGGAGAGCTCCAGCGAGAAGAAATGAAAGGCGTTGCGCCCCTTTTCCTTGGCCTTATACATGGCGGCATCGGCATGCTGTAACAGCCGCGCGACTTCAGCGCCGTCTTCCGGATAAAAGCTGATCCCGACACTGGCAGAGATCAATAAATCATACTGATTGATGTTGATGGGGCGTCGCAATTCCGAAATCACCTTCTCCGCCACCCGCGCCGCCTGCTGCCGATCCTCGATCGCCTCCAGAATGATCGTGAATTCATCGCCTCCCAGGCGCGAAACGGTATCCTCATCGCGCACCACCGAACAGATGCGGCGAGCCACGATTTGCAGCAACCGATCGCCTATCAGATGCCCCAGACTGTCGTTGACACTTTTAAAACGATCAAGATCCACAAACAACAGCGCCACACCGCTGCCTTCGCGCCGGGCGCGCGTAATGGCGTGTTCCAGACGATCCTCAAACAACAAGCGATTGGGCAGATCCGTCAAATAATCGTGCTGCGCGATATATTGCAGCCGCCGCTCCGACTCCTTGAGATGGGTGATATCGAAAAACACCCCCACATAGTTGGTAACCTCCCCGTCATCATTGCGCACCACGCCGATATTCATCCATTTGGGATATGTTTCACCGTTCTTGCGTCGATCGATAATCTCGCCGCGCCAACGCCCGGTTTTATCGATCGCCTGCCACATGGCGCGGTAAAACTCCCGATCGTGAACCCCGGACTTGGTAAAGCCCGCTTTTTGACCGATCGCCTCCTGTTCGCTATAGCCGGTCAATTCGGTAAACGCCCGATTCACCGCCAGAATCGCCGTTTCCGAATCCGTGATGATCACCCCCTCGGTACTACTCTCGAATACCGCAGCCGCCTGTCGCAAACGCTCCTCATCCTCTTTCTGCCGGGTAATATCCCGGATAACACTCACCCACCCCCGTCGCTCTTTGGCCTCGTTCAGCAACGGGGCGTTACTCAACGCGAGGTAAATCCTTCGTCCATCACGCCGGCGACCCCGGGTCTCATGAAGCTGCTCAGGTTCGCCTTCGCCATCGGCTTCGAACTGCATCGCACTTTCCAGTGAAATCACCTCTTGCAGCGATCGCCCTTTCACCTCCGCTGCGGCGTATCCGAACATCACTTCCGCTGCGCGATTCCAGTTGGTAACCCTGCCCTCCAGGTCGGTGGTCAAAATCGCGTCGAATGTCTGCTCCACCACCGCGGCCAACAGGCGGTCTTTGCGTGCACCCTCGCGTACCCGCGCCGTCATCGCCTGCGCCAACTCTTCGGCCCGCTGATGCAACTCCTGGTTGGCGCTGCTCAATTCCGCCACCATACGCGCATCCTGATCGTCCAACCGGGCATCGAACATCGCCAGCATCAGGGTGATCACCAGAACCGCCAAACTTCCTCCGGCCACCAACACCACCAGCACTTCGGGCGTAATCCCCTGGGGTTCGGCCAGACAGACACTATTGGAGGCAAAACCGGCCGCCGCCATCGCCGTATAGTGCATACCGGCGATCGCCAGCCCCATCACCATGGAACTCGCGACCTTTTTGCCGAAGACATATCCGGAGTCGCCTTCCAACTGAAGCCGGAAAGCGATCTCCAACGCCACTATGGAGGCGCCCACCGCGACCAGAATGGAGACGAGAAACAGCCAGGGATCGTAGCGAATCGGCGGAAACATCCGCATCGCGGCCATCCCGGTGTAGTGCATGGTGGCGATCCCGCCTCCCATGAAGATTCCGGCCAATACCAGAATGGAAAGCGCGTGCTTGCCGAGTCGTATCTGAACCAGGGCGATGCCGGAAGCGAGAATCGCCGGCGCGATGGAGAGCAGCGTGAGAGTTACATCGTATGCAATCGGAATCGGCAGGTGGAACGCCAGCATGCCGATGAAATGCATCGACCAGATACCGATTCCCATGGCGATCGCCCCGCCGCTCAACCAATAATAAGTGAGCCGATCGCGGGAAACCGACACCCGTTCCGCCAGGGAAAGCGCGGTATAGGAGGCAAGAACGGCAATCGCCACCGAAAGGACGACAAACCAGAGATTGTAGGTGGGAGTCATACTACCGGGGGTAGTTTGCGATTACGCCGGTGTGCAGAGCGGGCCTCAGACGGGGTTCGCAACACCGTTAACGCCGTCCCTCGGCCGTCAAAACACGTCAGACAAGCGCGAACTTTTTCAGCCGATAGAGCAGCGTGTCACGGCTGATTCCCAGCAACCGCGCAGCCCGACTGCGGTTGCCGCGGGTCCGCGCCAACGCTTGCTGAATCAGGTTGCGTTCCAGGTCAGCCAAAACCACCCCCTCGGGCGGAAGCTGCATAACCGCCGGCATCGTTTCCGCTTTTGTCCGGAACTCGACCGGCAGGTTGTGCGGCGTAATCTCCTGACCGGGCAACAGGACCGTTAAACGCTCGCACAGATTACGCAACTCACGCACGTTCCCCGGCCAGTGATACTGCTTCAACAGACCGCGAACCGCCCGGTTGAAATGCGGCAGTTGCAGGTTATGACGACGCGCAAACTCCCGGCTGAAGTGCTCTAACAGCATCGGGATATCGCCCGTCCGCTCCCGCAAGGCGGGCATCCGCAGCGGTACGACATTCAGACGATAAAACAGATCTTCGCGGAACCGGCCAGCGGCGACTTCGCGACTCAGATCCCGATGGGTGGCGGTAACAATGCGGACATCCACCCTTAGCGGGGTGGAACTCCCGACCGGCAACACCTCACCGGATTCCAGGAAGCGGAGCAGCTTTGCCTGGACCGAAGCGGGCAGTTCCGCCACTTCGTCAAGAAACAGGGTCCCGCCCACGGCGGCGCGAATATGTCCATCATGGTCGGCAGTGGCGCCGGTAAAGGCCCCTTTCTTGTGTCCGAACAGCAAAGACTCCGCCAGGGTTTCAGGCAATGCGGCGCAATTCACCGACACGAAAGGAAGCCCGCTGCGCGGACCGTTGCGATGAAGAAACCGGGCCAACAACTCTTTGCCGGTTCCGCTCTCGCCGTAAACCAAGGTACTCACGTCAGTGGCCGCCACAACTCGGGCGGCGTTGAGAACCTCCATCAGGGCCGGATCGTTGCCTAAAAACATGCTGTTCACCCTTATTTTTTGTTCGCTATCGAAGCCTTGCGCCTCAATCGGACCATGCCGTGCAGTTGTTAATTCCCTGCCGGGACTGGGGATGGTATCAAAAAAACCTCCAATCCGAAAAGCAGCATCCCCAACCCGAACAGCGCCAGAACCAGCCCCGCCGCCTGCCGCAGCCTGCGGTTACGCCCCAAACGCGCCAGCCAACCGGTGAGCGCACCCGTGGCCAACATGGCGGGCAAGGTACCGAGGCCGAAAGCCAGCATGAAGAGCCCGCTCTTCCAGGGACCGCCCAACGGCAGGGTCAGGAACAGCGCATAATAGACCAGTCCGCAGGGCAGCCAGCCCCAGATCAGCCCGGCCAGCAACGCGCCCGGATAGCTTCGGATCGGCAAGATCCGCCGGGCCAATGGCTCCAGCCGCCGCCACAGGACGTTCCCCAACCGATCCATACGGCGTAACGGTGGGAACCAGTCGGTGAGATAGAGCCCCACCAGCACCAGGGTCACCGCCGCTACCGCCCCGGCAACCTGGCGCCACAGCTCATCCCCCACTCCCCATCCCAGCAGCTGGCCACCGGCCCCCACCAACAGCCCCAGCAGCACATACACCAGGATCCGCCCCAGGTTGTAGAGCGACACATACCCCAGCAGGCTTACCGGCCGCTCACGAACCGCCGCGGGCAGGCTGAGGGAGAGGGCGCCTACGATGCCTCCGCACATGCCGAAGCAATGGATGGCGCTGAAGAACCCGACGGTAAAGGCGAGAACCAGGGAAAGGTACAAAAGATCAACTCCACAGACCGGGCGGCGACCTGCCGCTCAGCCGCATTTCAACAAAAAACCACGGACGGTAACTCGGCCACAAGCATCCGGGCGGGGGACGGCCTGAAGTCTCTTCACCCTCCTTGCCGACAGCCACGAAAGCGGCTCTCACTCCCAGTGCCGCTTGTAGTCGGTGCCATGACACTTGGGACAGGGGGGGATATGGCCCGCTTTATGGAAATGCAGCGCCTTGCCGCAGCCGGTGCAGACCAGGGTGCCGGGGCCGGTGATCTCGCCGGTGTGGTAGAACGTGGCCCTGCGCGCCCGCTCCGCCAGCCGTTCCAGCTCCAGCCGTGTCTTGTCCGCCACGCCGATGAACATCTCCAGGAGACGCTCTTCGATCAACTGCAGATCGAACCGCATCCACTGCTTGAACCCCTCTCCATGTTCCGCCACGAACCCGGCCGCATCTTTCAGATCCCGTTCCACATAGTCTGCGACCCGTTGCGCCTCCTCGCGGGTCAGCTCGTTGAGCTCCACCGCCTTCTCCCGCGCATGGTCCAATGCGTGCTTCAGGGTGGGGAGCGCGTGCTCTTCGGCCCGCTCCATCAAATCGTCCACCCGTTCCAACATGGTTTCGTACGCGGTAACCAGCCGCTCCAGTGGATCGCGCTGTTCATTCTGGCCCATCTCGTTCTCCTCGCGCTTGTTCGACGTCACCCGCAATTCGGGACAACTCCTACCTTATAGTTTGCACCAAGGCGGGCGGATGGCAAATCGGGTCGCGCATTATTCGTCGCTACGGTATCCTTAGCCGGTTTTCTTCATCCCTGTCCAACGCACCGAATCAGCACCCATGCAAGAGAGTTACAACCCGGCGGAGATCGAGCAGGAGGCCCAGCAGTTCTGGCTGGACCATGAAAGTTTTCGGGTCACCGAGGAGCCGGGGCGCGAGAAATTTTACTGCCTATCCATGTTCCCCTACCCCAGCGGCAAGCTGCACATGGGGCATGTGCGCAACTACACCATCGGCGACGTGATCGCCCGCTACCAGCGCATGCTGGGCAAGAACGTACTGCAACCCATGGGGTGGGACGCCTTCGGGCTGCCGGCCGAGGGGGCCGCCATCAAGCACCGGATGGCCCCGGCCCGCTGGACCTACTCCAACATCGAATACATGAAGGGCCAGCTGCAGCGGCTCGGCTTCGGCTACGACTGGGGGCGGGAGCTGGCCACCTGCCGACCGGAATACTACAAGTGGGAACAGTGGCTCTTCACCGAGCTGTTCCGCAAGGGGTTGGTCTATAAAAAGAACGCCGTGGTCAACTGGGACCCGGTGGACCAGACGGTGCTTGCCAACGAACAGGTGATCGACGGCCGTGGCTGGCGTTCCGGCGCCCTGGTGGAACGGCGCGAGATCCCGCAGTGGTTTATCCGGATCACCGACTACGCCGAGGAGCTGTTGCAGGAACTGGACCGGATGGAGGGGTGGCCGGAGAAGGTGCGCACCATGCAGCGCAACTGGATCGGCAAGAGCCACGGCGTGCGGTTCGCCTTCCCCTACGAACTGGACGGCAAGCCGGAACAGCTCTGGGTCTACACCACCCGCGCCGACACCATCATGGGGGTCACCTTCTGTGCGGTGGCGCCGGAACATCCGCTGGCGCAGCATGCGGCGAAGAGCGATCCGAAACTGGCCGCCTTCATCGAGGAGTGCCGCGCCGGCAGCGTGGCGGAGGCGGATCTCGCCACCATGGAAAAGAAGGGTTTACCCACCGGCCTCTCCGTCACCCATCCGCTCACCGGCGAAGCGGTCCCGGTGTGGGTGGGCAACTATGTGCTTTGGGGCTACGGCGAGGGCGCGGTGATGGCGGTACCGGCCCACGACGAACGCGATTTTCATTTCGCCAAAGAGTACGGTCTGCCCGTCAAACAGGTGATCGACGTGGCGGGCGAGAGCTTCTCCCTCGACGGCTGGCAGGAGTGGTACGCGGACAAAGAAAGAGGCGTCTGCGTCAACTCCGGCAAATACGACGGCCGCGGTTACCTGGAGGCGGTGGACGCCATCGCCGCCGATCTCGCCGCCAAAGGGCTGGGCGAGAAGCAGGTGCAGTACCGGCTGCGCGACTGGGGGGTCTCCCGCCAGCGCTACTGGGGCGCCCCCATCCCCATGATCCACTGCCCGAAGTGCGGCACCGTGCCGGTGCCGAAAGAGGATCTGCCGGTGGTATTGCCGGAGGATGTGGAGTTCGACGAGACCGGCGGCTCTCCCATCAAAAAGATGCCCGAATGGTACAAAACCACCTGCCCCGAATGCGGCGGCGAAGCGGAGCGCGAAACCGACACCTTCGACACCTTCATGGAGTCCTCCTGGTATTACGCCCGCTATACCGGCCCCGACAACGATGACGCGATGCTGGACCGGCGGGCGAACTACTGGCTGCCGGTGGACCACTACATCGGCGGTATCGAACACGCCATCCTGCATCTGCTCTACGCCCGTTTCTACCACAAGCTGCTGCGGGATACCGGACTGGTCAGCTCCGATGAGCCCTTCACCCGCCTGCTCACCCAGGGCATGGTGGTGGCCGACACCTACTTCCGGGAAGAGTCCAACGGCCAGAAGCACTGGTTCAACCCCGCCGAGGTGGAGGTGGAGCGGGACGAGAAAGGGCGCGTGCTCAGCGCCACACTCGCCGGGGACGGCAAGCCGGTGGAGGTGGGCGGCAGCGAGAAGATGTCCAAATCCAAGAACAACGGCGTGGACCCCCAGGCGATGGTGGACCGCTTCGGCGCCGACACCGTGCGGCTCTACACCATGTTCACCGCCCCGCCCGAGCAGTCCCTGGAGTGGTCGGACGAAGGGGTGGAGGGCGCGCACCGTTTTCTCCGGCGGCTCTGGGTTTTGGCGGCGGAGAAAGGCCGGAACGCCGCCGCCGGGGATCTCTCCGCCCTGGACGAGACCCGGAAGGAGGCCCGGCGCGAGATCCACGAGGCCCTGAAGCAGGCGGCCTTCGATTATGAGCGCCAGCAGTTCAACACCGTGGTCTCCGCCTGCATGAAGATCGTGAACGTCCTGTACAAATTGGGCGACTCTTCGGGCGACCGGACCCTGCTCCACGAGGGCATGGGAATCACCCTGCGGCTGCTCGCCCCCATCGCGCCCCATGTCAGCCACCACTTATGGCGGGAGCTGGGATTCGGGGACGACATCCTCGACAGCGACTGGCCGCTGCCGGACGAGGGCGCCTTGATCCAGGACACCATCCAGTACGTCGTCCAGGTGAACGGCAAGCTGCGGGCCCAGTTACAGGTGCCGGCCGACGCCGACCAAGAGGCTATCGAAAAGCTGGCTCTGGAAGACGATAATGTGCGGAAGTTTACCGACGGCAAAACTATCCGTAAGATCATCGTCGTGCCCAATAAACTGATCAACATCGTCGCGAACTAACCGGAGAAAACCATGCCACAAGCGATTCGCCGTATCCGCCTGCTGCCGGCACTGCTCGTTCTGGCCCTGCTCCAGGGGTGCGGCTGGCATCTGCGCGGCGACCTCGATCTCCCCCCCTCCATCAGCCCGCTGTTCATTCAGGGGCTGGCGCGCTACGACGCCCTGCGCATGGAGCTGGACCGCTCCCTGGCCGGCAGCGGAGTGGAGCTTACGGAGCAGAGAAATAAAGCGGGAGCGGTTTTGCGCATCCTGAACCACTCTTCGAACAAACGGGTGTTATCGGTAATCGGAACCACCGGCAAGGTGGCGGAGTACGAACTGCAGGAGTCGCTCGAATTCGACATGGTGGATGCCCGGGGCCAGGAACTGTTCCCGCGGCAGCAGGCGGAGGTTCTGCGCACCTACACCAACCGCGAAGACGAGGTACTGGGCAAACGGCGGGAAGAGCAGGAACTCCGCAAGGATATGCGCCGCGACCTGGTCGCGCGGGTACTGAACCATATGCAGGCCAACCTCAAGTAATTCCCATGCGGCTGCGTCCGGCCGAGCTTGAGGCACACCTAAAGAAAGGATTGGCGCCCCTCTATCTGCTCTCGGGGGACGAACCGCTGCAGCTGGGGGAAGCGGCCGACCGAATCCGCCAACGGGCGCGTTCCCTCGACTATGCAACGCGCGAGGTCATAGAAGTGGACCGCGGCTTCGACTGGAACGAGCTGGCGGCGGAGGCCAACAGCCTCTCCCTGTTCTCCGAGAAACGCATCATCGACCTGCGCATCCCCTCGGGAAAACCGGAAGCGGCGGGCGGTAAGGCGCTACAGGCTTATGTCGAGCGGCCGCCGGACGACACCCTGCTCCTGATCACCATGCCCAAGCTGGAGAAGAGCCAGACCAACAGCGCCTGGTTCAAGGCGCTCGACCGGGCCGGGGTGGTGCTCCAGATCTGGCCGGTGGACGGGGCGCAGTTGGTGCCCTGGCTGGAACGGCGCATGCGCGAACGCGGACTGCAGCCCCAGCCGGGGGTCGGCGCACTGCTGGCGGATCAGATCGAGGGCAACCTGCTGGCGGCGGCCCAGGAGATCGACAAGCTGCTGCTGTTGCACGGATCGGAGCCCCTCTCCGCCGAACAACTGCTGGCGGCGGTCTCCGACAGCGCCCGGTTCGACGTCTTCAAGCTGGTGGACAGCGCCCTGGCGGGGCAGGCCGCCCGCTCCCTGCGCATCCTCGGAGGACTGCGCGGCGAAGGCACCGCCACCCCGGTGGTACTCTGGGCCCTGGCCCGTGAGGTCCGCATGCTGGCGGAACTGGCCTGGGAGGTGGAACACGGCACCCCGCCCCAGCGGGCGATCGCGGCCCGCCCGGGGCTGTGGGACAACCGCAAACCGCTGGTGGGCAAGGCGCTGCAACGCACCCCGACCCGCGGCTGGCACCAACTGCTGCGCCTCTGCACCCGGACCGACCGCGCCATCAAGGGACGCGAGCGGGCCGATCCCTGGCTGTTGCTGGAACAGATCACCCTGCGTCTGGCGGGAACACGAACCACCCTGTAGGAGCCCGCTCCCGCGGGCGAAATAACCATGGATCGCCCGGAGGTCCGGGCTCCTACAGAAGATTGACTCCGCCTCCTGAGACCTTAGAATCATCGAATCATCCAGTCGCAACACAGCCGGAACCGTCTTCATCATGTCCGAACAGATCACCGATATCGCCGCCTATATGACCCAGGTGGGCAAAAAGGCCCGGGCCGCCTCCCGCATCCTGGCCGCCGCCGGCACCGCCGAAAAGAACGACGCGCTGCTGGCCATCGCCCGGGAGCTGGACAGCCGGCGCAAAACCCTGATGGCGGAGAACCAAAAGGACCTGGAGGCCGGGGCCGAGAAGGGGCTGGAGGCCGCCCTGCTGGACCGGCTGGAGCTGACCCCCGCCCGCATCGACTCCATGATCGAGGGGTTGCGCCAGATCGCCGCCCTGCCCGATCCCATCGGCGAGATCTTCGACATGAACTACCGGCCCACCGGCATCCAGGTGGGACGCATGCGGGTGCCGCTCGGGGTGGTGGGGATCATCTATGAATCCCGCCCCAACGTCACCGCGGACGCCGCCGCCCTGTGCCTGAAGTCGGGCAACGCCACGGTGCTGCGCGGCGGCTCCGAGGCGTTCCACTCCAACCAGGCCATCGCGGGCAGCGTCCAGCGCGGGCTGGAACGGGCGGGGCTGCCCGCGGACGGCGTACAGGTGATCGCCACCACCGACCGCGAGGCGGTGGGGCGGATGATCGCCATGCCTGAATACATCGATGTGATCATCCCCCGCGGCGGCAAGAGCCTGATC
>JBNKCL010000052.1:0-22332 GCA_050287725.1 Sedimenticolaceae bacterium | reverse complement strand
GGCGGGGCGTCGGCCACCAGCGTGGTGGTGGTGAACCCCACTACCATTACTGCGACGACCCCGGCAGGTACGGTGGGTGCGAAGGACGTAGCGGTTACCACGGTTGGCGGTACGGGTACCGGCACCGGCCTGTTTACCTATATTACCGTTCCTGACGCGCCTACCAGTGTTGTCGCCGCTGCCGGTAATACGCAGGCGACGGTAACCTTTACTGCTCCGGCATCCGACGGCGGTAGCGCCATCACCACCTATACCGCGACCTCGTCACCGGGAGGATTTACCGGGACCTGCGCCGGCCCGGCCGCATGCTCGATTACGGTTAGCGGCCTGACCAACGGCACCGCTTATACCTTCACTGTGACTGCGACCAATGCGATCGGTACCAGCGCGGCATCGACCGCCTCCAACAGCGTCACTCCTTCTGCGGTAACCGTTCCAGATGCGCCGACCGGTGTAACTGCGACCGCGGGATATGAAGAGGCTACCATCAACTTCACCGCCCCGGCATCCGACGGCGGCAGCGCCATCACCACCTATACTGCGACCTCGTCACCGGGAGGGTTTACCGGGACCTGCGCCGGCCCCGATGCTTGCGCGATTACAGTCACCGGCTTAACCGGTGGGACCGCGTACACTTTTACCGTGACTGCGACCAATGCGATCGGGACCGGTGCGGCGTCGGCGCCGAGCAATTCCGTCACCGTCTCTGCGGTACGCCCCGATCCGACCAAAGATGCCGATGTGGTCGGACTGGTGAACGCCCAGGTGGAGACGGCCAACCGCTTCTGGCGTACTCAGACCTCCAACTACCATCGGCATCTGGAGTCGCTCCACCGTGCTGCGCGGAACGACGGTACCGCGGCGAACAGTCTGACGGCAGATAGCGGCGCGCCGGCATTGACGACCGATAGCGAAAGTTTTACCGGGGTAAGCAGGTCGCTGAATGCTGTCGGAAAGGATCGGCTTGTTCTGGCGAGTGAGGCGACGCAGACGGATGCGGGCGATGTCGGTTCGGACTGGTTCTCGACAGGAGTGATTAGCGAAGTTGTATCCGTGCTGACCACGTCATCGTTCAATCTTAATTTGGGGGCATTTGGCGATGCTGCCGGACCGACCGCCGGCAATGACGGCGAGGTGGATATCTGGGCCGCCGGGAATGTGCGCATTGGCAAAAGAAAAGCGCAGGACGGCGGCGCAAAGATCGAGTATACGACTGACGGTATTACCCTTGGTGCTGATCGTTGGTTCGGTGAAAATCTGGTGTTGGGCATTGGCATCGGTTACGCCCATGACAAGAGTGAGATCGGTTCCAGTGGGACGGAACATACCGCCGATGGAAACAGTATCGCCGTCTATGGCAGTTACCAGCCGGGCGTATCGGTATTCGTCGATGGCGTTCTTGGGTATGGGGTGTTGGATCTGGATTCATCCCGTTACGACACGACGGCCGCCGCAACCGCGCGGGCTGACCGCAATGGCGATCAGGTATTCGGCTCGCTTGCGATAGGTTATGAGTATTTCGACGAAGCTACATATGTATCGCCCTATGCCCGCTATGATATAGCTGAAAGCAGGTTGGATTCGGCAACCGAAACGGGCGCAGGAGCAAGCTCGTTGTATTACGCCGGCCAAACCTATACCTCTCAACAGATATCATTGGGCCTACGTGCCGGGTTCCGGCATGACGCCGGTTTCTATACGCTGTTGCCGCGTGCTCGAATCGAGTACCAACACCATATTGAGGGGGGTGACGATGCCTCGATCGCCTATGCCGACACGCTTTCGTCACGCTATAGCATGGCCATGCCGACCGAGAACGCGGATTCGCTGTTGCTCGGCGTGGGGAGCGGTTTTGTGCTGCGCAACGGTCTGAATATCGATATTGATTATCAGTGGGTTCATTCCACCGATGAGGATGATAGCCAGGCGATCTTTTTGCGATTGTCAAAACCGTTGGGTGGAAACTGAATAAATCGCGTAACGACAACCGTTTTTATGGTTGTGACCTTATTGTTGCAATCGATAAATTCCTGTTGAAACGTTCCCGCGGCTGTTGAAATGGATTCATGGAGTGAATTATGTCGAATGTTGATACGGTTCTTGTTAATCATCCCGGACCGTTGCCCATCTCTTTTAAATATACGCCCAAAAGCGATGTGGTCGAGACGATCTTTCTTTCGGGTTCAATGTTTACGGGAAATCTGGCTTGTGTAAACGTCGGCTTCAGGCTGCTGGTCGATGGCAAGGAGGCGGGTAGATCCTTGATTTATACCAGCGAGATTGCGCAAAATTCCCATAACGCCACTGTTCCAATCATGGTGAATTACGATATTCCCTTTGTGATACCGGATCCAAAGCACCCGGTCGCGCAGCCTGTGACTATGACTTTGGAGTCGCTGGACCCGAACGAATATTTCAGTGACAAAAACGATTTCTTCAATGTGACAATTTTTTGGTAAGGGAATTTACGCAAGGCTCCCTTTGTGCGAGTTCGGTATTCGAAAGTTGTTGCGACAGGTAGTGGGTGATGCCTGACGCCCGGAAAGAGCTGGAGGCGATAATCCGTGAAGTGCTTGCGCCCGGGAAGGAGTTGACCGACCTGATTCCCCAGGCAAGCGCGCTGAGAGCGCTTTTCGAAAGACTCACGCAATTCAGCATTGATCCCACTCGTGATATTGCGGCCGGTGAGACGCGGCTCGACAGCGGTCTGGCGATTTCGCCTACGCTCGCCGCAATGTGTATACGCGAGCCGTTCAGGACGCTTGCCTTTCTGCGTGGTTTGGCTGAGGCGATAGGTGATAGCTTGCGCCCTGACAGACCCGTGTGTGTCCTGTATGCCGGTTGCGGACCTTTTGCTTTGCTGGCGGTTCCTCTGATGACGGTATTTTCCCGCGAGCAAGCCATGTTCACACTGCTGGATGTTCATCAGGAGTGTATTGACACTGCCTCGGTTCTCGTCGAATCACTGGGGCTTTGTTCGCATCTGGATGGGATGATCTGTGGCGATGCGGCGCATTATATGATTCCGGCTGACGGAAGACCGGATATTATCGTCAGCGAGACCATGGCTGTTTGTCTGCAGAATGAACCGCAGGTCGCCATTGCCAGGAATCTGGTGGGGCAGGCCCCGGAGGCGTTGATGATACCGCAATCGGTCAGCGTTACAGTGTGTCTGCTTGATCGGTCGAAGGAACATGTTCTTATGCCCGCCGATTATGTCGGTGAGATTCCCATGCCGGAGCGCGACAGGGTTCAGCTGGGAGGGATTTTTGAATTGGATGCCGCCAGCATCCGCAATTGGTGTGGTGTAGCCGGCGAGCGTCTGCCGGCAGGCAGGGTGCGGCTACCGAAGTCGCCGGACGACAGATACCGAATTTGCCTTATGACCGGCATTGAGATTTACGGCAAACACCGGTTGCGGGATTATGATTCCAGTCTGACAATCCCGCAACCGCTACGCGGACGGTCGGAGTCCTTGGGCGGCAAAAGTTTGCAGTTTTACTATAAATTGGGAGCCAGCCCGGGGTTGGGTTACGAAGTGTTGAATTGAAGACACCCCATCCGCTGTCGTCGTGACAAACCTGCAATATTCTCGGCGAAAACCACGGTAGGTTTACAGGAGTATTCCATGTTATCAGGGAGCATGAAGTTTCAGGGTGGCGTGAGTTTGCGCCCTATGAGTGCATCGGACAACAGCTTTATCGAAAGCCTATATCGAAGTACGCGTGACGATCTGCGCTTGCTCGATGCGGAAGATGATTTTATCGAAGATCTGATCGAACTGCAGCGATATGCGCAAACACAAGGATACGGAGAGATGTTTCCGAACGCCATGTATTTTGTGGCCGAATATCATGGCGAACGCATCGGTCGGGTCGTGCTGGATTTCGGGCAAAACGAAATCCGGGTGGTGGATATCGCCCTGATACCTGCTGCGCGCGGCAAGGGTTACGGCAGTCAGCTGCTTCAGGCGATACAACTGGCTGCTGGTAAAGTCATGGCTCCGGTGACGCTCAGCGTGCGATCTGACCACCTGCGCGCCAAACAGTTGTACGCGCGGTTAGGTTTTGTAGTGGAGGAGGTGCGGGTGCCTGTCGAGCGCATGATCTGGTATCCGCCTGCATCCGGCAGTTATGATCTGATCAAGTAGAGATTAACCGGAACATGAATTAACCCGTCAGGAGATTACGCAACCACTCGTTCAGCCCGCAATCGAGCACGATGTGAACCCGGTCGGTCGTGCCGCGATTGATGAAGCCATGTGGTTTGGTGAAATCGGCATACCAGCATTCGCCTGCGGCCCAGTGTCCGGAGCTGCCGCCAATACAGACCTCCACCTCGGGGTTGGAGGAAACCACCACATGGATACGTACTTCCTCATGCTCCAGGCTCAGCAGGGGATCGGTATGCTTCTTGATTGTAGCTCCCGCCCCGAGCCGCAGCAGACGAACCGAAGCCAGTCGACATTCGAAGGAAGCCAGCACCTGTCGGAAATATTCACAACTGCGCAACAGCGGCGTATCTTCCTGCCGCGTTTCGTTGGGCAGTGAGAAGTGGGGAATGGGGCTGCCGGGCACGGCGCGCAACGGTACTACGCTCCAGTCACCTTCATAGATGCGTTGGTTGAAATGAGGCTTCCAGGCCGATGGTTGCACCTGCTTCAGATCCGTCTGCAGACGGGCGGCATCGAATTGAAAAGGCAGGCGAATGATGGATGGATACACGATACAACCTCCTTGTCGTTAACCGAAGATCACTTGGTAGAATACTCCCGTGCCGTCGGAATCGGCCGGCGGGATAATGCGATTCAGATAAATGTCCTCCATCCGCCAGCTGTCTTTGCCGTCAGCCCTCAGATGATAACTTCCATTCGAGAGGCACGGGGAATCCGGGCCGCGCAAAATCGTGCTGAAAGGCGTTCGCTTGGAATTGGGGCCGGCGGCCAGCGGATTTTCCTTGACGCTGATCACTTCCACCACCAACTCCGCTTCAGCGGCTTCTACGATCAATTCTTTTCCGATAAGAGCCGTGAACGGTACGCTGGTAAGCGTATCAATCGTCATGGTTATTCGCTCCTTGAATATGCGCGCCCGAAGGCGCGCATGTTGACCGATATTGGCTAGTTCCGGCTGGGGAAAATGCCAAACAGGGCGATGCAGAAGTTGAGGCACAAGGAGGGCGGCATCGTTGCGACCGGTGCGCCGCTTCCGGTGCTGGAGCTCGGTGCGCTTGGTACCGGGGTGGCGGGGTTGGGCGGCCCGTACATCTGGACCGGTGCGGTCACGGGCGGGCGTCCCGCAGTAATAGATGCGGCTGCGCCCAGCGTCCAGCTCGGTGACGGTGCCTGTGTCAACTCACTGGAATCCGTGTCGCTGGCCGTTATTGTGTGGGTATGCGGCGGCAGCTCGCTTGATGTCAGCGTCACATGTTCGGCACCGAACGAATGTCCGATCACTCTCGGGGTGAGTCCCGGGCCGTTGCCCATGCCGATAATCTGCCTGCCGCGCAGATCGGGTATGCCGAAATTGTTTTGTGCGTCGCCGCCGAAAGTGATGCCGAGCAATGCGAAAAGTGCATTGTACTGCTGGATTGAGAGCAATTGCCCCTGGCATTCCGCCCAGTCACGGGGTGGCCAGTTCCACGGGAACGCTGTAATGAAACCCATAAATGTTTCCATAGCTTTTCCTTTCCTTTTGAGTTGCCTTTTAATCCGCCTCATAACTGAGGTGATCCCTTTGTGATGATTCATTGCATGCTTTGCGAGCGTGCCGGGAATGAGTCATCAAGCCGATTATAGAGTGTAGTATGAAGAATCACAGTGTTTATTGCTGCATCGGTTTTATCTTTGTCGCGTGCGGCGGCAAAGAAAACTACATGATTTGCCATGATTTTGCTGACGGTTCTATGTCATAGAGCCGTGCCGGTATTTCCCCAAACAGGAGAGAACTGCTATCCGCCAAGTTTTTATTGTGAAACAGTTGGTTGCGAATGCGGACTGACGCGGAGGCCGATATCTTTTTTGCGCAAATGAAAACCCCGGAGCCACGCGGCCCCGGGGTTTTCGGTTTTTCCGCCAGTGGCGGATAGAGAGGATGCCGCTAACGGCAGACTGCGCCGCTGTTTTCGTAGTCGTCGATCTGGTCAAAGTTAAGATAACGATAAAGATCGCCGGAATTGGGAGCGATCTTGTCTTTGACTACCGCCATATACTCCTCCACCGTGGGAAGCTCGCCCGTCAGGGCGCAGACCGCCGCCAGCTCGGCGGAACCGAGGTAGACCCGCGCATCCTTGCCCATGCGGTTGTCGAAGTTGCGGGTGGAGGTGGAGAACACCGTCGCCCCGTCACGCACCCGCGCCTGGTTGCCCATGCAGAGCGAGCAGCCGGGGATTTCGGTACGGGCGCCCGATTTTCCGAAGATGTTGTAGACCCCTTCGTCGATCAGTTGCTGCTCGTCCATGCGGGTGGGCGGTGCCACCCACATGCGGCCGGTTACCTGGGGCTGTCCTTCCAGCACCTTGGCGGCGGCCCGGAAGTGACCGATGTTGGTCATGCAGGAGCCGAGAAACACCTCGTCGATCTTGTCGCCGGCCACCTCGGACAACAGCTTCACGTCGTCCGGATCGTTGGGGCAGCAGACAATGGGTTCTTTGATCTCGTTGAGGTCGATCTCGATGATTTCCTTGTACTCGGCGTCGGCATCCGGTTCCAGCAACTGCGGGTCGGCCAGCCAAGCCTCCATCGCATCGATCCGTTTTTGGATGGTGTCGGCGTCTTTATAGCCCCGGTTGATCAAGTTCTTCAGCAGGGTCACGTTGGATTGCAGGAACTCAATCACCGGCTCCTTGTTCAGGCGCACGGTGCAGGCGGCGGCGGAGCGCTCGGCGGAGGCGTCGGCCAATTCGAACGCCTGTTCCACCTTTAGATCGGGCAGTCCCTCCATCTCCAGGATGGTGCCGGCGTAGACGTTCTTCTTGCCTTTCTTTTCCACGGTAAGCTGGCCGCGCTGGATCGCCACCCACGGGATGGCGTTCACGATGTCACGCAGGGTGATGCCGGGTTGCAGCTCACCCTTGAATCGCACCAGCACCGACTCCGGCATCACCAACGGCATGGAACCGGTAGCGGCGGCGAAGGCCACCAGACCGGAACCGGCCGGGAAGGAGATCCCGATCGGGAAACGGGTGTGGGAGTCGCCGCCGGTGCCCACGGTATCCGGCAGACAGAAGCGGTTCAGCCAGGAGTGGATGACGCCGTCGCCAACCCGCAGGGCCACGCCCTTGCGGTCCTCGAAGAACTTGCCGAGGGTGTTGTGGGTGATGATGTCCACCGACTTGGGGTAGGCCGCGGTGTGGCAGAAGGACTGCACAGTGAAATCGGCGGAGAAGCCGAGGCAGGCCAGCTCCTTGATCTCGTCGCGGGTCATGGGACCGGTGGTGTCCTGGGAGCCGACGGTAGACATCTTCGGTTCGCAGTACTCGCCGGGGCGGACGCCCGCCTTGCCCACCGCCTTGCCCACCATCTTCTGGGCCAGGGTGTAGCCTTTGCCGCTGTCGGCCGGCTGCTCCGGATCGGTGAACAGTTCGATGGGAGCCATACCGAGCGTTTCGCGGGCCTGGGCGGTGAGTCCGCGGCCGATGATCAGGTTCACACGGCCGCCGGCACGCACCTCGTCGTCCAGGGTGTTGGGGGACAGGTTGAAGTTGGTGACGGTCTTGCCGTCCCGACTGATGGTGCCGTTCTTGGTGTTGATGGTGATTACGTCGCCCATGTTCAGATCGGAGACGTCACACTGAATCGGCAACATGCCGGAGTCTTCGGCGGTGTTGAAGAAAATCGGTGCGATGGTGTTGCCGATCACCACGCCGCCGGTGCGTTTGCCCGGGACGTAGGGGATGTCCTGGCCGGTGTGCCAGATCACCGAGTTGGCGGCGGACTTGCGCGAGGAACCGGTGCCCACCACATCGCCCACGTAAGCCACCGGGTGGCCCTTCTCTTTCAACTGGAGCAACTGCTCCAGGCCGCCCGGCATGCGATTGATCAGCATGGCGTTGGCGTGCACCGGGATGTCGGGGCGGCTCCACGCTTCGGAGGCGGGGGAGAGGTCGTCGGTGTTGGTCTCGCCGTCCACCTTGAACACGGTAACGGTAACCTCTTCCGGCATCTCCGGGCGTGAGGTGAACCAGGTGGCGTTGGCCCAGTTCTCCATCACCTGCTTGGCGGCGGCGTTGCTCTTGGCCTTGGCAGCCACGTCCTTGAAGGAGTCGTACACCAGCAGGGTTTTGCTCAGGGCCTCCACCGCGGTGTCTGCCAGCTCGGCGTCGTCCAGCAGGTCGACCAGCGGCGCCACGTTGAAACCGCCGATCATGGTGCCCAGCAGTTCGGCCGCCTCTTTACGGTCGATCAGCGGACAGGCGACCTTGCCTTTTGCTACGTCTGCCAGAAACTCCGCCTTCACCTTGGAGGCGTCATCCACACCGGGGGGAACCTGGTTGACCAGCAGATCCTTGACGGTTTCCTCTTCGCCGGCGGGCGGGTTCTTCAGCAGTTCCACCAGCTGCGCGGTCTGTTCCGCGTTCAGCGGCAGCGGCGGAACTCCTTCTTTGGCGCGTTCCGCGACATGTTGGCGATAGGCTTCGAGCATGAAAGTTCTCCTTCGTGGTGTGAACGAGTCGCACCTAAATTGAAATAGGGCATGAATAAAGTTGAACGGGTGAGTATATCCCAAACATGGAGGGTGGAAACCGGCCGCTTCTCCGGTTTGGAAGGCAGAGGAGGAGAAAATTCCGCTTGAACATCAGTGAGTTAAATGGTCGCCCGGTAATGGATTGAAAATTCCGATAGAGGAACCGGCGGTTTTCGACAGGATGTCTTTGCAGAAATGCAAAGGCGCCTTGCTGTGTCCTGACATCTACGCGCAAGGTGCTTGCCGTGGTTGTCGCGCGGGCTTCATGGGTTGCCGGGGTTTCAGTTTGATTTCATGTTGTTTCGTTACGGTGTGACCGTCTCAATGAATCTTTTGAGATTTGATCGCAATCGCCGGGGCCGGATGGGTTCGCTTCGGCACGACTCGGTGGAGAGAGATATGAACGATACAGCAATGATCAAGGTTTGGGATCCTTTGGTCCGGGTGTTTCATTGGACCCTGGTGGGCGCGGTATTGATCGCCTGGATCACGGAGGATCACTGGATGGCGTTGCACGCCTTTGCCGGCTATTGGGTGCTGGGACTGTTGTTGTTCCGTGTGATGTGGGGGTTTGTCGGTCCTCGCTACGCCCGGTTCTCGGATTTCGTACATCCTCCGGCGGAAGTAATCACTTATTTTAAGCGGTTAATTTCCGGACGGGCGGGCCGCTATATCGGTCACAACCCGGCCGGTGGGGCGATGATCGTGGTGCTGCTTTGTCTGTTATTGCTGACCACTGCTACCGGTCTGCTGGTGTACGGAGCGGAAGGCGGCGGCCTGTTGGCCGGATGGTTGGCAGGAGTGGGAAAGTCGGGCGAGGAGATATGGGAAGAGGTGCATGAGTTCTGCGCCAATCTGACCCTGGTGTTTGCAGCAGTGCATGTGGGCGGGGTGCTATTGCACGGCTGGTTGCATAAAGAGAATTTGGTGCAGGCTATGTTTACCGGCACCAAACGTGCGGAGTAAACGGCTTGGTCTACAACACGGACGATTTGAACAGTAAATCTCAGAAGGCTGGGGCGGCGACAGGTTCCGGTATCTATGTGCGGGCCTGGGATCTGCCGGTACGGATCTTTCACTGGGGTCTGGCCGTCTCGTTTGGTGCGGCCTGGCTTGCCACCGGTGACCGCTATCTCTATTTTCATCTGTTTGCCGGGACACTGATTGCCGGGCTGCTGCTGTTTCGGTTGCTCTGGGGATGGCTGGGGGAACCCAATGCCCGCTTTCGCGATTTCGGTTTTGGTTGGAAGCCGGTCTGGTGTTATATCCGCGATCTGATCGGCAGGCATCCGCCGCGCTTCGTAGGGCACAATCCGGCGGGGTCCTGGATTATCTGGTTGATGTTTGCGCTGCTGTTGTCGCTGGTGATCACCGGCGCACTGACTTTGGGTGGTGAGGAGCGGCACGGTCCGTTCGTCGGGTGGGTGCGGTTTCCCGTCGGCGTAAAATTGCATCAGGTTCATGCGGCCCTTGCGTGGGTGATGGTAGGAGTGGTGTGTGCCCATCTGCTCGGAGTTCTGATTGAGAGTCTGTTGCATCGGGAGAATCTCGTAGCGTCTATGGTGACCGGCCGGAAACGGTCGCTACGTGATCTCATTTCCGTGCGCCGGCGTGGTGGCGTGGCGCTTTCCCTGGTATTGGCGATGCTGCTGTTTGCCGCATGGTGGTTTCAGGGTTATCTGTATCAGACGCCGGGAAGTTCCCATTCGCCGCTGGCAGGTCCCGAACTGCCGGACGATCCCGTCTGGCGGAAGGTATGCGGCGAATGCCACCTGGCTTATCACCCAAGTCTGATGCCGGCTCGTTCCTGGGAAAAGCTGATGCAGCAGTCGTCCGATCACTTCGGCGAGGATCTGGCCTTGGAGCCGAAACAGGCGGCCGCCATTCGGGACTTCCTGGTCGCCAACAGCGCCGAGCAGGAGGCGACGGAAGCGGCCTGGAAGATCAACAGTAATGAAGCCGCGAGTCAGGCCCCGTTGCGGATTACCGGATTGCGGTACTGGAAGTGGAAGCACTCAAGGATTATCGAGACAGTTTGGCAACGCCCGTCGGTAAACAATCGTGGGAACTGTGTCGCCTGTCACCAGGATGCCCGCCAGGGAACCTTCGAAGATACTGCCATAAAGGTCCCGAAATCTTAGCCTTTCACGGTTTCCCGTTTTCAGCTTGATTTCATCCCCGGTTCATATACTGGACTCCAGGTTTTCCGGAAATTCCAGTGTATGGGGATGATATCTATGTATAAATGTTCAGCGAGAATGCTATTGGGTTGTTGTCTGCTGCTGCCCCTGGCGGCACAGGCGGATGCGGTTTCCGGGTTGCTTGCCAAGTATGAGCAGGAAGGCGCGCAAAATTTCAGTGCGGCTACCGGAGAAGCAATATGGCGCCAGCGCTTCAGCGATGCAACAAGCGGTCAGGAACGGGGCTGTACCGATTGTCATACCGCCGATCTCCGCCAGACCGGAAAACATGCCCGTACCGGTAAGCTGATAAAGCCGATGGCGCCCTCGGTGAATCCGGAGCGGTTCACCGATCCTGCCAAAATCGAAAAATGGTTCCTGCGAAATTGCAAATGGACAGTGGGCCGCACCTGTACTTCACAGGAGAAGGGCGATCTGCTGATGTTTCTCAAAGACCAGTGACACTTTTAGGATTTTGGAGATGCAAATGAGACAAAGCGATAAATTAACGGCAACCCTTCTGATCGTCACAATGACAACCGGCAGCCTGTTCTTGGTGAATGCATGTGCGGGTGATGGCGAAGGTCGTGAGAGGTTCGAACCGGGGCTGCGTGCGGCATCGCCTGAATTGAACAAGGCGGTTAATCATTTCTACGTTGAGGATTGCGGCGGTTGCCACTTTCCCTACCAGCCCGGATTTTTGCCGGCCCGGTCCTGGGAAAGCATCATGTCCGGACTGGCTGATCATTTCGGCGAGAATGCGGAGTTGCCGGCTGCGCAGGCACAACGGATTCGGGAATTTCTGATGAGCAACGCCGCCGGCGAGGTTCATCGCGGATTGCCCAATAAGGTGGCCGCCTCATTGCAGAATGACTCGGTGCCGCTACGGATTACCGAAACGCGGTTTTTCCAGCGCGAGCATCGTGAATTATCGCGCAGGGTCGTGGAAGAGAACCCCGGAGTGCGCTCTTTCAGCAACTGTGATGTTTGTCATCAACGGGCGCTGCAGGGCTCCTACAGTGAGCGTGAGGTGAAAATCCCCGGATTTTCGCGCTGGGAGGAGGATGACGACTGATCCGGGGACGGATAGATAGGCTATAACAGGCGTATGAACAAACGGTTTCAGTTTCCGGCGATGCTTATTGCGATGTCGCTGTCCGCCCTCGCGCCGGCAGGAGAGACGCATCTGGAGGCGCGGCGGCTGGTGGAAGAGGGCGTAATACAGCCGTTGGATGAGATTATGGTGGAGGTCCGCAAACAGCATCCGGGCCGGATTCTGGAGGCGGAACTGGAACGCCGGCGGGATGCGGGGTATATCTATGAGATCGAGCTGTTGGATGAGGAGGGTGTCGTATGGGAGTTGGAGGTGGATGCAGCCAGCGGCAAACTGCTGAACACGGAGCCTGAGGAGTAGCCGGTGCGTCTGCTGTTAGTAGAGGATGATTTGCTACTGGCGGGGTCGCTGCGTCGGGAACTTGAGCAGCAGGGATTTGCTGTGGATCTGGCCGATAACGGAGTGGATGCGGAATTCATGGGCGAGGTGGAGCCCTATGATGTGGTGATATTGGATATCGGACTACCGCAACGGCCCGGTCTGGAGGTGCTGGCGAATTGGCGGCGTAACGGCAATCGTGTGCCGGTAATCGTTCTCACCGGTCGCGATGCCTGGAACGAACGGGTGGACGGTTTCAAGGCCGGGGCCGACGATTATCTGGGTAAACCGTTTCATGTGGAGGAGTTGGTCGTCCGGATCCTGGCGTTGGTTCGCCGCAGTCACGACGTTCCGAGCCGGACGCTGCAGGCGGGCGGCTTGGAGTTGGACGAAGAGCGGCAACAGGTGCTGTTTGCGAGCGGCGAACGATTGCAGCTTACCGGCACCGAATTTCGATTGCTGCGTTACTTTATGCTCCATCCTGACAAAATCCTTTCCAAAACCCGTCTCACCGAACACGTCTATGAACAAGAATTCGATCGAGAGAGTAACCTGATTGAGGTCTATGTGCGTCGTCTGCGCGAAAAGCTGGGGAACGAATGCATCGTAACCCGGCGCGGGCAAGGTTATGTCTTTGTCGGAAAGAGGTTATGAATTCCTTACAGCGACGCTTGCAGTGGGGATTGGCGCTGAGTCTGATACTGCTGATAGCCGCGATGTGGGTGGTAGGCAATCGGTCGGTTCGGACACTTACCGAAGAGTTTATCGCTTCCCGTTTGGAGCACGATTCCGAGAGTGTGTTGGCCGCGCTGGTCCTGAGGCCGGACACTGAAGCGTTGCGTCCGGGGCGGGTTGCCGAAGTCTATCGCCGGCCCCTGTCCGGGCATTACTACCTCATTCTGTTTCCAGATGGCCGGGAACTGGTTTCCCGGTCGTTGTGGGATCACGCCCTGAGTCTGCCGCGCTTGGCACCGGGAGAAGCGCGGCGGATGCGCCTGGAAGGCCCTGCGGGGCAGCAATTGTTGGTTCTGGTTCAGGGACTCCGAAAACAGGGGCGGGAGTTCACGTTGGCGGTGGCCGAGGATCTCACTCCCATGCGGGAACAGCGCGACCAATTCAAAAGAAATTTTGCTCTGTTGGCGATCGGCGGTCTGGTTCTTTTATTGTTGGTGCAGGGCTTGGTAGTGCGTCGGTCGTTCCGGCGGTTGGAACCGCTACGGGAGGATATTCAGCGTTTGGGACAGGGCAAGACAGAACAGTTAACGGAAGATGTGCCCACCGAGATATTGCCGTTGGTGCAGGAGTTCAATCAACTGTTGCGGTTGCTGAATCAGCAGCTGGAACGTTCCCGGAATGCGCTCGGAAACCTGGCGCACGCCTTGAAAGGCCCACTCAGTATCCTGATTCAATATTTGGACAGGCATGGAGAAGAGCGGGAAGAATTGATTCAGGCGCGGGCGCAGGCCGAGCGGATTCGGCAACTTATGGAGCGGGAACTGAAACGCGCGCGTCTGGCAGGTAAGGGAGTGCAGCGGCGGCGGTTCGATCCTACGGAAGATCTGCCGGATCTGATCATGGTGCTGCGGCAGCTGCACTCTGAGCGGGAGCTTGATTTGCGTTGGCAGGTTGCAGAGGAAATCCGGCCGTTCGGGGAGCGTGAGGACCTGTTGGAGCTGTTGGGAAACCTGCTCGACAATGCCTGCAAGTGGGCGAAATCCCGGGTCGAGTGCCGAATCACCGGGGGGGAGGCCGTCAGGATTGTATTGGAAGACGACGGTGTCGGAATTTCGGATCAGGACCTGGCGCGTCTTACCGAAAGGGGCGGACGCTTGGATGAAACGGTAGAGGGGCATGGATTGGGATTGGCGATCGCCAAGGATATCGTCAAGCTCTATGGCGGGACCATGAGTTTTTCCCGTTCTTCGGTACTCGGAGGGCTCCAGGTGGAAATCCGGTTGCCGCAACCGGGCGAGGTCGCGATGACTTGATGTTCATGGGATATCCGGTTTTCAGCTTGGTTTCAGCCTCTTCAGCTAGTTTGTTAAATACAGGCAGGAAACGGAATAACCCTTGGATCGGGGTCGAGGCGGGATAAGGATTGCAGTTTGGTCGTGTGTTACAGAGGAGCGAAGTATGAACACTCTTTTTAGATCCATCTGGTTATCGATATCGATTGGTGTTGTCGCTGTCGCTGCGCAGGCAAGCGAGGTTCCGGAGTGGGGCCCCATCCCGTTCGCTGCATATGACAGCGACGGCAACGGGGCGATCAGTGAGCAGGAGTTTTACACAGTGCGTTCCCAACGTATGGCGGCGCGGGCGGCGGAAGGACGCCCGATGGTGAATGCGGCCAATGCCCCCCAGTTCTCCGATTTCGATACGAATGGTGACGGTTCGTTAAGTCCGGACGAGTTGCTTGCCGGTCAGCAGAGGCAGATGCAACAGCGGGGTGGAAGAGGTATGGGACCTGGGGCCGGTGGTATGGGACCTGGGGCCGGTGGTCGGGGCGGTAACATGCCCACCTTTGCGGAGTTTGATCTGAACGGTGATGGGGTGCTATTGGAAGAGGAGTTCAATCAGGCGCATGCGCAACGGATTTCAGAACGGTCGCAGCAGGGATATCCCATGCGCGGGTTGAGCAATATGCTGAAATTTTCCGATCTGGATGCTGATGGGAACGGCCAGGTTACATCTGATGAATTCACAGCAGGTG
The DNA here is from genome assembly GCA_050287725.1 of Sedimenticolaceae bacterium. Lineage (GTDB taxonomy): Bacteria > Pseudomonadota > Gammaproteobacteria > Chromatiales > Chromatiaceae > CBFDBF01. The sequence continues at coordinate 7,326 of JBNKCL010000052.1, read as the reverse complement.
TGGCATCCCATCGCGCAAACCGTTTTCAGCAACAACAATAGCGGAAGGGCGCCCGGATCCGCCCGGGTGATCCTGTCGCTGAAGCGATTGCAGGCCGGTTGTGATTCTATCCCCCTGACAACCGGCCTGGGTGTGACACACAGGGAAGTGTCGCCATTTTTGTGACTGCGTTCGGCTCCTCATGGCGCGGCGCGACGTTGTTTCAGGCGGCGGTACTTTAAAAACCACATAAGAAATAGCGTAAAACAGCTTGAAAAATAGTGAAAAATGGCCAATCCTATTCAGGAAGAGGCTGTTTCGCAAAGGGGGGGACGAGACGGCCTGTGCGCAAAAGGGAGCATGTTGCGCGCGCAATCGTTAATGAAAGGTTACGAGTAGCGCCGTTTTTCGCGTTATCGTAGGGACTGTTTTCAGTTTTTTCTTCATCCCGCCTGCTTCAGGAGAGATCCTTGATGCATGTTTTGATTACCGGCGGTGCGGGATTCATCGGTTCTCACCTTACCGAATACCACCTTGAAAAAGGGGACCAGGTACATGTGCTCGATAATTTGAGCACCGGTTCGCTGGATAATCTGCAATCCTTTCTCGAGCATCCCGCATTCAACCTCGATACCGAGGATATCCTTGACTGGCAGGGCCTGCAGACGGCAGTTTCCTGGGCAGACCGTATCTACCATCTGGCCGCCGTAGTCGGCGTACAGCGGGTGCTGGAGGACCCGGTGCGGGTAATGAGTATCAACATGGCCGGGACGGAACGAGTGCTAAGAGCGGTGCATGAGGATATCTGGTCGCCGCAAGTGCTTCTGGCATCCAGTTCCGAGGTCTATGGTTTCAACACACAAACGCCCTACGATGAAAACGATCAGCTGGTGTTCGCATCCGGCGGTCGCCTGCGCTGGTCCTATGCGTTGACCAAACTGGCCGATGAATATCTGGGTTTCGCCTATCATCGCGGCAAGGACATGGATGTGCGTACCGTGCGTCTGTTTAACACCATCGGGCCGCGCCAGGTGGGTCATTACGGGATGGTGGTGCCGCGCTTTATTCGCCAGGCGGTGCGCGGCGAGGACATTACGATATACGGTGATGGCGAACAGACACGCTCCTTTTGCGACGTGCGCGATACCGTAGTGGCGCTGGACCGGCTCGCCTGGAATGCTGCGGCCGCCGGGGAGGTGGTAAACGTCGGGAGTGAGCGCGAAATCAGTATCAACGCGCTGGCGGAACTTGTTCGCACGCGTGCGGGCAGTAATTCGGCCATCCGGCATATCAGCTATAGTGAGGCCTATGGCGAGGAGTTTGAGGATATCCGCCATCGGCGTCCGGTACTGGACAAGTTGCGCAGCTACACCGGCTATGAGCCGAAATGGAGCCTGGAGCAGACCATCGATGATCTGCTGGAGAAGGAGCGACATCGTTTGGCGGCGGCTTCTTCAAACAGCGGTAAAGCGGGTCTGGGGTAATATGGATATGACCCTCGATTTCCACCCCGGCCACTCTGTCGCGCCTGGCATGCAGGATACGCTTCAGGAGCAGAACGGTATTCAAACCTCAAGGGAATATCCATGACAGATACGGTGCAACGACAATATCGATTGAAACGGGGCCGGTACTGTTGTTCCTCGTTGTGTCGGCTGCCGGCTCTGCTGATACTGGCCGCATGTTCCATAGCTGCCGGTGCCGATCCCGGTACTTCAATGGACGTTTTGCAACAGGCGAGGGATTTGCGTCATTCGGGTCATCCGGATCAGGCCATCGAGATCCTGCAGGAGCAATTGCGCAAGACTCCGCAAGACGTGGATGCAAGTCTGGAACTGGTTTGGGCGCTGATTCAGGACGGAAGACTCGCTGAGGCGCAACAGACGCTTGCTCCGATTCGCACGCAGTACCCTGCTCAGGTGGATGCGCGGTTGGCGCAGGCGCTGCTCTGGCGCAAGGAGGGGGACAGTCGGGCGGAAGCGGAATATCGGGCAATTCTTGCTCAGGATCCGGAAAATGCGGGCGCCGGAAACGGTCTTGCGGACATCTATTCGCAACAGGGTAAGGACCAGGAGGCGAGCGCGCTCTACCGGGCCAATCTGGCCAGGAACCCCGACGATTACGATGCCCTCATGGGGATGGGGAGGTTGAAGGCGCAGGAAAGAGAGTGGCGACAGGCGGAGGAGTATTACAACCGAGCCCAGGATTCGCTGCCGGGCAGCGGGGAACCGAGTGTCGCCCTCCAGGCCATCCAACCCGATGAGCCTTGGCGGCTTACCTCCTGGTACACCTGGAGCAGTCTGGATCATGGCTATGGGGATTGGCACGAGGTTACGGTGAATCTGGACTACCAGGTTACAGCGGATACCTGGATCGGCGGCGGTGCTACCTACCGCAACCGGTCCGATCAGGACGATATTCTCTATTCGTTGCGCTTCTCGCATTTCGCCAATAAAGACCTGGAGATCCATGGCGAGGCAACGTTCACCCCCGGCGCCGACTTCTCTCCCGACCAGGCATATAGCGTCGGCCTGGATTGGCGGGCGGCCCAACCGGTTTCATTGCTGTTTGACTATAAGCGGTTGAACTACTCTTTCGGCGACATCGACGTGTACACCCCAGGTGCTGTCTTGTGGTTCGATGATCGTAATTATCTCACCGGTCGTTACTCCTACGGCCGGGCATTCGGCGATACCGATTTTCACTACTACTCACTCCTGCTCACCCTCGGTCTGCCTGCGGATGGTGATCTGCGTATCGGTGCCTCGCATGGTTCGGATCCGGAACGTGCGACCGGCGGATCGACCACCATCCTTACCAAGGCCAATACTTTCTATCTGTATGCGGGTTGGCCCGTCACTCGGGACACCAAGGTTTTCGGAGGGATAGAGCACGAATTGCGCAAGGGTGTCTATACGCGTGATAGTTTGAATATAGGATTTTCCACGAGGTTCTGACTATGGGACTGTTTGATATCCTCGTCTATCTCGCCGTTTACCTGACGCTTGCAATATTAATGTTGTCGGCGCTGGCCGTCATAGCGCACGCGCGTTCCGAGGTAAAAGAGAAGGAGATTCATATCAAGAGAGAGCAGGCGCAGCGGACTTTGCTTGCTTTTCTGGGGGGGAGCGCGGATCAGGAAACTACGCTTGAGAAACTGCGTGAGCAGGAGGCGGATATCGTAGAGGGTGTGCTGTTGCAAACCATCGGCGACAGCGATCTCAAAGCGCGGCCGCCGCTTCAGCAACTCGCTCAAGCCATGGGGCTGGTGCAGAAAGAGTTGGCGGCGTTAACCGACCGATCCTGGGCGGTGCGTCTCCAGGCGGTGACCCGTTTGGGCTATCTGGGTTCGCGGGAACCGGTGGAACCGCTGGTTGCCGCCTTGCAGGATGAAATGCTGGATGTCCGTATGGCGGCGGCACACTCGCTCGCCAAGCTCCAGGCCGCTGAAGCGGTGGTGCCTATCCTGCAGGAACTCTCTTTACCTGCCCAATGGCCCATGCAGCGAGTGGCGGAGAGCCTCGCCGAGATGGGCGCGGCGGCGGTGGCGCCTCTCCTGGCCTATCTGGACAGTCCGGACATCACGGATGCCGGGTGTGCGATCGCAATAAAAGGTCTGGGAATATTGAAGGCAACGGAGGCCGTGCCGGTGCTGCTTCGTCATCTCGGTCATGCCGATCCCGAGATACGCATTCAGAGTGCGAAGGCTCTGGGTGAAATGGGTGCGGCCGAGGCGATTGCTGCGCTGATGTCTGCCATGGACGATGAGATTTGGGAGGTCCGCTCCGCCGCCGCACAGGCGCTTGGCCGGTTAAACGATATGACGGTTGTTCCCCGTTTGACCAAAGGGTTGTCCGACCCCGCCTGGTGGGTCCGTTTCAATTCGGCCGACGGGCTTTACCGGCTGGGTTCCAAAGGGGTTGAGGCGCTTCGTTCCATGTTCGGCGGCGAGGATCAATTTGCCTGTGAGATCAGCCGCCAGGTCCTTGAGGAGCATGGGCTTTTCGTCGCGGAACAGGGAGCGGAGTCGTGACCATCGAACTGTTGATTAAGTTTATCTTTATTTATTACATCGCGCTCCACGGCAGCTACCTGTTTCTGATGTTGTTAGGTGCGACCCTGCATCGTCGCTATCACCAGGGTATTAATTTCGGTGAGTTTCAGCGTATCAGCGAATCCCCGCTGACCCTGCCGGTTTCTATCGTGATACCGGCTTTTAACGAGGAGTTGATGATCGAACAGACGGTTCTGGGTACGCTCCAATTGCGATATCCGGAGTTCGAAGTGATCGTGGTGAATGACGGGTCGGGCGATCGCACCCTGGATATTATGATCGAGCGTTTTAAGCTGCGCCGTATCGACAAGGTCTTCAGGAAAAACTTCGAGACAAAGCCGGTTCGGGGTATCTATGAATCCCGGGAATATCCGAACCTGATCGTGGTGGATAAGGAAAACGGCAAACGAGCCGACTCCATCAATGCGGGCATCGACCTGGCGCGTTATCCCCTGATTCTTATGATCGATGCCGATTGCATTCTGGAGAACGACGCTCTGATCCGCATGGCACGCCCCTTCCTGTCGGATTCCCGTACCATCGCCGCAGCGGGCATCGTGCGGCCCTCGAACGGTCTGAAGATTGAGGGCGGTCGTATCCTTGAATATGGGTTGCCGCGGCGTTGGCTTCCCCTGTTTCAGGTGGTCGAGTATCTGCGCTCTTTCCAATGGTCGCGCTTGGGGCTGTCCCGGTTGCGGAGCATGCTCTGCATGGCGGGTGCTTTTACCATGGTAAGGCGGGAGGTGCTTCTCGCGATCGGCGGTATGGATACCAAAGCCATTACCGATGATTTCGAGGTTACCGTCGCTCTCAATCGTTACGCCTGGGAGCATAAGGATGCGCGCGGCCCCCTGAAGATTGCCTACGTGCCGGATCCCGTGTGTTATTCGGAGGTGCCGGAGCGGATCGGCATCCACGCCTCCCAGCGCAACCGTTGGCAGCGCGGTGTGCTCCAGTCCCTGTTCCGTAACTGGCGCATGACCTTCAATCCGCGCTACGGTATGACCGGTATGTTCGGGATGCCGTTTTTCCTCCTGTTTGAAGGATTCTCGGGTCTGGTCGAGGGGTTGAGCTGGATTCTGATACCGGTCGTCTATTACCTGGGCATCGCCACCCTGAAGGAGCTTGCTTTCTTTCTCGTGTTTGCCGTGATCCTCGGTACCTTTCTTTCCCTGGGCGCCGTGCTGCTGGAAGAGCGTACCCGTCTGCGTCAGGTAAGAACCAAGGACCTTATACGGCTGTTACTGGCGGGACTGCTGGAAAACTTTGGTTACCACCAGATGCATCTGCTGTGGCGGGTGGCCGGTACCTTCGACCTCGTGGTCCGGCATCGCACCGATTTTGGGAAACAGGAAAGGCTCGGGTTTCAGGAAGATGCCTGAGCCTCGGGCGGTGGCGTTATGTTCTGCTCAGGTCAATGAATAGTCGCAACATGAATGCGAGTCATTCCGGCAAGGGAGAGCGATGAACATTCTGTTGACTGGCGGCACCGGTTATATCGGCAGTCACGCGGCGGTGGTTCTTGCCGCGGCCGGGCACCGGGTCGTCCTGTACGATAACTTCAGCAACAGTCGTGCGGATGTCGTCGCCACCCTGCGGGAGATTACCGGGCAGGCGCTGCCGTTTGTTCAGGCGGACATCCGCGATTCGGAAAAAGTCGCCGGCGTTTTGCAAAACCACGAGATTGACGCCGTCATCCATTTCGCCGGCTTCAAGGCGGTGGGCGAGTCTGTCGAAAAACCTCTCGAGTACTATGACAACAATATCTGCGGGACAACCGGATTGTTGCGCGCAATGGTCGCTTGCAACATCAAGGCGCTCATATTCAGCAGCAGTGCTACGGTTTATGGAAATCCCCGCTATCTGCCCGTCGATGAGCAGCATCCGCTCGGAGCCACCAATCCGTATGGTCGCACCAAGCTGCACATTGAGGAGATGCTATCCGATTTGGTTAAGGCTGATCCGGCCTGGCGCATCATCTCCCTGCGCTACTTCAATCCGATCGGCGCCCACGAAAGCGGACGCATCGGAGAGGACCCGGAAGATAGTGTCACCAACCTCCTGCCTTCCATCGCCCGCGTTGCGGCAGGTAAGTTGCCGCAGCTACACATATTTGGCGACGATTACGATACACCCGACGGAACCGGGGTGAGGGATTACATTCACGTGATGGACCTCGTAGAAGGTCATTTGTCAGCGCTTGCGCATCTGTTCGAGGGTTCTGACCCATTCAGGATCTACAATCTCGGTGCCGGACGGGGCTACAGTGTGTTGCAGATGGTGCGGGCGTTTGAGGCCGCGAGCGGGCGGAGTGTTCCGTATACATTTGCCCCTCGGCGGGAGGGCGACGTTGCAACCTGCTACGCCAGTGCCGACAAGGCGGCGGTTGCGTTGAATTGGCGGGCCGGACGAACGTTGGAAGAGATGTGTGCAAGCGCCTGGAAGTTCCAGACGATCGGCGCAAAATAGCATCCCCGGATTTTTACGGAGGGTCCGCGACGAACGGGATTGTTCGGAGCGCAGCGACTATCCGCAGCATGTCCCGGGTGTCGGTGGGAAAGACAGCGCGATCTGGTTTTGCGTGAAGTAGCGGCGGCGCTGTCAGGAAACGCCGGGGGAGATCGGAGTCTCCCTATCGGTCATAACGGTTAAAGATCTCGATCCGGATCGGGCAGGTGCAAATGTAGCCGCTGCCGAAATTGACCTTATAGTCGCAACGGCACTGCTGACAGGGGCGAATAAACACTACCTCACCGTTCACGTGCTGTTCCACCCTGCAAAGTTCGTACTGCGGATCGTGTAGGCAGCGTTTCTCGGGACATTTGTCCGTTTTGGCAATGGTTTTTTCGCTTAACTCAAAAGATGGATAGGATTCCATTTCCTGCTTGTTGTAATGATGACTACATAATAACCACTCTATACGCATGGAACTGGTCTAAGTCAATATCGAAAGTAGGGGATTCTGGCGAATGGAAATGAAAAAGCCGCACATCTGTCCAGATGTACGGCTTTGTTTGTTTGGCGCGCCCGAAGGGATAATTCGCCGCTATGCGGCTCACCCCTCCGGGGCGCCTGCGCTGCGCTCCGGCGTGCTGCGCAACCTCCGGTTGCTGGTCGAACCCCTTTCAGGGGTTCTCACCCTCCCGGGCGGAATGAAAAAGCCGCACATCTGTCCAGATGTACGGCTTTGTTTGTTTGGCGCGCCCGAAGGGATAATTCGCCGCTTCGCGGCTCACCCCTTCGGGGCCGCCTACGCTGCGCTCCGGCGTTCTGCGCAACCTTCGGTTGCTTGT
>JBNKCL010000051.1:0-11218 GCA_050287725.1 Sedimenticolaceae bacterium | reverse complement strand
GTCTCTCAGCTGATCCTCCAGGCTCTTTTTGCCGTCCGTGGTGCCGCTGTCGGTGCCACCACCCGTGTCGACGCTTCCGGCGGCGGCGTCACCGGTGGCGGCCTCGTCGGCCTTCTTACCACCCAGTGCGTCCTGCAGCCGCTCCTGCAACTTCTCCTGCAGCTTCGCCTTCTGGCTGCTGGTCAGGACCTCCGCCCAGTTAACGCTGTATTTGGGATCGGAGTAACGGCCGCTCACATGGACCGGGATGGTCACACCTTCGAGATCTGCCAGCTCCTTGCCGCCCTGTCCCTTGGCGGTGCCCACGATCACGGTCCGGAGGTCGTAATCGGTCGCCTCCGACACCAGGTTCACGGTGCCGGCCCCGTTCACCCGCAGATAGGGGGACTTCGCCGAGAGATCGCGGTTGGTCAGGATCCCGTTGGTGATCACGCCGGTACCGCTCAGTTCCGAAAAATCGGTCTGCACCGGCTCGTTCGACTTGGGCGCCGGTTTCCCCTCGAACAGCGCCTTGGTCTCACGGATGGTCTGCGCCAGATTGATCCCCTTCACCGCCCCGTTTTCAAACCGGAAATCGAGATTTCCCGCCAGGGTGCGTTTCCAGGAGTTGGCGCTATTCCCCCGGGCGTTGAGTTTGGCATTGAAGCGCCCCGTGCCGCTCAGCCGGTCTTTCCCGGTGAGATCCAGTAACAGAGGGGAGGCCTGGACATTGGCCAGTGCGCTTTCCGAACGCACCAGGGGTGTGGCGCCCCGCACATCCACATCGGTGCTGCCCTGGTAACTGCCCTCGTAAAAGCGGTTGACCCGTTGATCCAGATGCAACTGGCCGCCGGCCGCCTTCACGTCGATCCGGACATCCTCCGCCTTCAGCTGATTGACCACCAGCCGCCCGATCGTGAGGGAGCCGTTCAGGTTCAACCCCCGCAGGGTCTCCACCGGCAGTAACTCCTCATCGCCGCCGCTCCCGGCGCCCGTGCCGGCGCCCGCCCGCTCCTCGCGCTTGGGCGGGAGATAACGATCCAGATCGATGGCATCCACATTCAGGCCGAAGCCGATGGCTTCCCCTCGCAACCGGGCGCCCCCGGTCACCTGGGTGTCGTCCAGGGTAATCTTCAGTTTCTCCAACTCGGTGGCGCCCGCCCGGGAGGCCAGCGTGGTTTCGGCTCCGAAGCGGGTCAGGACACCGGCATCGGCGGTCTCGGGAACCGTCATCCCCTGGCTCTGCAGCCAGCCGCGCAGGTTGAACGGCGCCAGTTTCAGCGCCCCGCTGAAGGCCGGCGTACCGCCGAGATCGCTGCCTTTCAGGTTGCCTGTGAGTTGCAGGTTGCCCGAGGTGAGATTCAGCCGATCCAGCGTCAGGCTGCTGCCGTCCAGCGCCAGCCCCAGCGCCGTCGCCAGCGCCGCCCGCAGATTCCCGCGCGGAATGGCCTCGCCGGTGGCGTCCACCTCCGCCTGCAGATCGTCCACGGTCAGCCGGCCGGCCTCTTCGTCCAGCACCACCGTGCCGGTCATTCTGAGTTTCGCCGTCAACTGCGGCTTGGCCTGCTTGAGGGTCAAGCCGGTCTCCAGCGCCACCGGATGACCCGGCTCAATGGCGCCGCTCTTGAGCAACAGCCCGGAGATTTCGTACTTTTCGCCGGCCTGCCGGTCATCCCAGCTGATCCGGCCGTCCTGGATATCGACCCCGCCGATGGCGAGCCTGGCCAAACCGCCGCCCTCGGTCCCCGGTTCGGCCGCACCCTTCTCCGCAGCCGGCTCTTCGGCCGCCACCAGATCATCCCAGTTGGTATGGCCGTCCTTCGCTTTCGCAAGATTGAGCACCAGGCCGTCGACGCCGATGGTGTCCACCACAAGTTCCTTGTCGAATAACGGCATCAGCTTGACCCGCACCGCGGCGGACTTGGCGGCGGCGAAGGGCTGATCCCCAAACCCCGGGGCGTTGCCCAGTTCCACCTCTCCGATCTCGATCCCGAGCCACGGGAAGACCGAGAGTTTCAGATCGCCGTCAATCTTCAGGTCCCGGCCCGTGCGTTCCTTCACCTGCGTAATGATGTCGCCCTTGAAATCGTTGGGGTCCAATACCAACGGGGCCACCACCACGGCTGTCCCGATCAGCACTACCACGACCAGCAGCAGCCAAACCAGAATCTTGATCAGCTTCACCATAACTCTCCTCCCGGTTTTTATTGGATTCGATCCTGTGGGAACCCGAAGACTTCGGACCGCCCCCTTTTCAGACGACAGAAAAAGGTCTTCGTGCAGGTTCCCCAACCATTTTTTAAGAATGGCCCAGCCGTACAAAAAAAACTACCGCCCACGACCCGTTCAGCCGTACGGTTTTTCCGGATGCGGAAGTATCAACGGGTCGGTGGCCGGGCTGGACGTGGCTACAGGGTCGTAGGCGGCAGCCTTGAGAAAATGGAGCGGGTGATGGGAATCGAACCCACGTGACCAGCTTGGGAAGCTGGAGTTCTACCATTGAACTACACCCGCCTGGAACGCTTCCACGGCGCCGGCAGGAACCCGCCTGCACCGGGAAGGGTGATTTTATGCGGCGGGACGGGAAGGACGCAAGCGCCGCCGGAACCGGGCGCTAACCCGGGCCGGAGGAGTAGAGGGCATTGATCCGCTCGGCAAACCGCTCCAGGATCTTGGCCCGCTTCACCTTCATGGTCGGTGTCATCAGGCCGTTCTCGACGGTCCACGGCTCCAGCGTCACCACCACCCGGCGAATCTTGGCAAAACCCGGAAAATCGTGCAGCGCCGCCCGAATCCTGCGCAATAGTTCGGTACTGATGCGTTCATCCGTGATCGCCGCCGGGTCCAGCGGATTCAGGCCCTGGTCCTGCGCCAGCCCCGGCCACAGATCGGCGTTCAGAACCGTCAACGCCGTCAGATAGGAGCGCCCCTCGCCGATCACCATCACTTGCTCGAACAGCGGGTCCAGCAGGATCGCCAGCTCCATATCCACCGGCGGCACCTTTTCGCCGTTGGAAAGCACCAGAATCTCCTTGATCCGGCCCGTGATATAGATGTGGCCGTTCTCGATCCGGGCCTGATCCCCGGTATGGAGCCAACCGTCGGAATCGATGGTCGCGGCCGTGGCGGCATGGTTGTTCCAGTATCCCAGCATCACCCCCGGCCCTTTTACCAGCAGTTCGTCATTCTCCCCGATCATTATCTCCACACCCCGCAGCGGCACCCCCACGGAGGCTGGGTCGTTGTCCTGTAGCGGATTGACGCTCACCACCGGGCTGGTCTCGGTGAGGCCGTATCCTTGCAACAGGGGGATACCCAGGCCGAGGAAACTGCGTGCGATCTCCGGGGCCAGCGCCGCGCCGCCGCTCACAACGGCCCGCATCCGCCCCCCCAGCCGGGCGGCGATCTTGCGCGCCACCGCTTTTTCCAGCAACGGCCACAGCAACAGTTGCGGCATCCAGCGTCGCCGGCCCTGCTGATAGAGAAAGCGGTTCCAACCCACCCGCCTGGCCAGTGAAAACAACCCGCGCGCGATGGCCGGTTTCTGGGCCAGTTGTCCCTGAATCCGCGCATAGATGCGCTCCAATACCCGCGGCACCGTGATCATCACGGTGGGACGAATCGCCTGCAGGTCATCCGCCAGCTGGTTCACGGAACGTCCAAAGGCAACCGCGGAACCGGTCATGATGGGCAGATAGTAGCCGGCGGTCCGTTCCAGGGTATGCGAAAGCGGCAGGAACGAAAGAAACAGGTCCTCCCGGTAGCAATCCACCGCCGTCACCCCCGCATGCGCGATGGCAAGCATGTTATGGTGACTCAGCATCACCCCTTTCGGGCGACCGGTGGTGCCGGAGGTATAGACGATGGTGGCAAGGGCGTGGGGGTTCCCCTTGTGGCGCAGCAACGCGCCGCCCCCCTCCGGCAACCACTTCGTTACATGGCTGACCCTCTCATCCTCCGGACCTTCCCCGGCCGCTCCCGAATCCAGGAGCAGCACCCGGCGGAGGGAGCCCTCTTCCGGCAACTCGGGCAACAGTCTTTTCCAGCGGCCCGCATCCTGCACCAGCAGCAGTTTGACCGCCGCGTCCTCCAGGATATATGCGATATTGTCCGGGTTGTCGTCGGTGTAGAGCGGCACCGTCACCAACTGCAACCCGAGGCAGGCCTGGTCGAATATCACCCACTCGGGGCAGTTTCGCAGCTGGATCGCCACCCGGTCCCCGGGGCGCAACCCCTCCTGGGCCAATGCCGCCTGCCAACGAGCGACCTGCTCGGCCATCTCCTTCCAGCTGTAGTCCCGCCAGGAGGAGGAGTCCCGATCATAGCTGCGATAGGCGGGTCGCTCTGGGGAGCGTTCAACGCGCTGAAGAAACAGCCCGGCCAATGTCCCTGCGCTTTCAACTGAAACCAGATCCTCGTTCCAGCTGGATAATACATCGTTCACGGTATGGCGTTGTCCGCTGCTGGGATGGATGGTTTAGTGTAAAATTATTTTTCCAATCTGTTAACCGATTCCGAGCCAAAAACGGTTCCCCATACGTCATGCGGATCTATGTCAACGGTGAAGAAACCCAGGTGGAAGCCGGGCTTCAGCTCACATCCCTGATTCAGCAACTGGAGCTGACCGGCGGGAAGATTGCGGTGGAGATCAATCAGGAGGTGATCCCCCGCAGCACCTTCGGCGATTACCGGCTGCAACCCGACGACCGGGTCGAGATCGTCCGCGCCATCGGCGGGGGGTGACGAACAGGGATGTTCTAAGGTCGCGGGAGCCAGGGATGGCGGGAGCGACCCGGCAGACCGTTTGTCCAGTGGACAAACGCAGCGCGGCGAACGCCCGCCAGGGGTGAGGCAAGCGCCGGTGAAGCAAAGCTTCACGCGCAGCCGGCCGAATGGCCCGGCGGAACCGAGCCGCCAGAGACGATTTGTGGCAACATCGTCATCCGGAATTGTTAACAGCGACACCATCAACTCAACCAGCAGATACCGAACCTATCATGTCAGAGCAGAATCAAGACACCTTCAGCGTCGCCGGCCGTGAATATCGCTCCCGCCTCCTGGTGGGAACCGGAAAATACAAGGATCTCGCGGAGACCCGCCAGGCGATCGAGGCCAGCGGGGCGGAGATCGTCACGGTGGCGGTACGCCGCACCAACATCGGCCAGAATCGGGATGAACCCAATATCCTCGACATCCTGCCTTCCGACCGCTACACCATCCTGCCAAACACCGCCGGCTGCTACGACGCAGCCACCGCGGTTCGCACCTGCAAGCTGGCGCGCGAACTGCTGGACGGTCACAATCTGGTGAAACTGGAGGTGCTGGGCGACGACAAAACCCTGTTCCCGGATGTCATTCAAACCCTGAAAGCAGCCGAGGAGCTGATCGCGGACGGCTTCCAGGTCATGGTTTACACCAACGACGACCCGATCGTCGCGCGCGAACTGGAACAGATCGGCTGCATCGCCGTGATGCCGCTGGCCGCCCCCATCGGCTCGGGCCTCGGCATCCGCAACAAGCTGAACATCCTCACCATCGTGGAAAACGCCAAGGTGCCGATCCTGGTGGACGCCGGGGTGGGCACCGCCTCCGACGCAGCGGTTGCGATGGAGCTGGGCTGCGACGGCGTACTCATGAACACCGCCATCGCCGCCGCGAAAAATCCGGTGTTGATGGCCTCCGCCATGAAGAAGGCGATCGAGGCGGGCCGCGAGGCGTTCCTGGCCGGGCGCATGCCGGCGAAACGGTTTGCGTCCGCCTCCTCACCGCTGGATGGGATGTTTTTCTAGGATTTCCCGTTATTGAGCCGCAGCTCCGGCTCAAAACAATCCCATGCCAACGACCGATAAACTGCGCCGCCCGATCCGAAGCTATGTTTTGCGGCAGGGGCGTCTGACCGCCGGCCAGGAGCGGGCGTTCGAAACCGTCTGGCCCCGTCTGGGGGTGGAGTTTCACGGCCGGATCCTGGATCTCCCCGCGCTGTTCGGCAACCGCCATCCGGTGTTCCTGGAGATCGGGTTCGGCAACGGCGAAGGTCTGGCGCAGATGGCCGCCGCCCATCCGGAGAACAACTACCTCGGGATCGAGGTACACCGGCCCGGCGTCGGCCACCTGCTTTTGAAAGCGGAGGAACTCGGCCTCACCAATCTCCGGGTCCTGCGCCACGACGCGGTGGACGTGTTGCAACACGGAATCGCGACAGCCGCCCTGGAGGGCGTGTTCCTGTTCTTTCCCGATCCCTGGTACAAGAAACGGCACCACAAGCGCCGTATCCTGCAACCGCCGTTGGTGGAGCAGTTGGCCCGGGTGATCCGGCCCGGCGGTCTGTTTCACGCCGCCACCGACTGGGAGAACTACGCGGAACAGATGATGGAGCTGCTGAGCACCGCTTCCGTCTTCGAAAACCGCGCCGGTCCCGGCGCCTTTTTTCCGCGTCCCGACTGGCGTCCCCTGACCCGGTTCGAACAGCGGGGACAGCGGCTCGGACACGGGGTGTGGGACCTTGTCTTCCGCCGCCGCTGAACCCTTACTGACCCTCGCCGGGCTGCAGACCGCCCTGTTGTCGCCGGTCCATCTGGAACTGGGACGGGGTGAGTGCGTCACCCTCTCGGGCGTTTCCGGCGCCGGCAAGACCCAACTGTTACGCGCCATCGCCGACCTGGACCCCCATCGGGGAGAGGTGCTGCTCGCCGGCCGAGCCCAGGAAGGTTTATCACCTCCCGATTGGCGACAACGGGTGGCCTTCCTGCCGGCGGAGAGTCACTGGTGGGGAGCGCGGGTGGAGGAGCACTTCCATTCTCTCGACCCGGAACTGCTGGAGATACTGGATCTTGATCCCCGCTGCCCCGGCTGGGAGGTAGAACGGCTCTCCAGCGGTGAGCGGCAGCGGTTGGCGTTGGCGCGCCTGCTGAGCGGCAACCCGGAGGTGCTGCTGCTGGACGAACCCACCGCCAACCTCGACCCCAATAACGCACAACGGATCGAAGGATTGATCGCGCAGTACCGCCGGCAACACGGGGCCGGCGTCATCTGGGTCAGTCACGATCCGGGGCAATCCCGACGGGTGGGAGACCGCGCCTTCACCCTGCGGGAAGGGCGGCTGGAGGCGGCGGCATGAAACTGATTCTCCTCACGCCGTTGGATCTCTCCATCGCCGCGCTGCTGGTGCTGGGACTCGCCGGGATCTCCTGGCGGCTGCGGCTGGGGGTGGAACGGCAGCTGCTGCTGTCGGCCCTCCGCAGCATCGTGCAGCTCACCCTGCTCGGTCTGGTGCTGAAAGTCCTGTTCGCGCAGTCCCACCCCCTGTTTATCGCCGCCCTCTGCCTGCTGATGCTGGCCGCCGCCAGTTACGAGGTGATGGCGCGGCAGAAACGGCGCTTCCGGGGGGTGCGGGCGGTCGGGATCGGGACCCTCTCCATGTTTCTCTCCTCCTTCAGCATCACCGTCCTGGCGTTGCAGCTGCTGGTGCAGGTAGAGCCCTGGTACACGCCCCAGTACCTGATCCCGCTGCTCGGGATGCTGTTAGGAAACAGTATGTCGGGCATCGCCATCGCGCTGGACAACTTGACCCAGACCGCCTGGCAGCAGCGGGGGGCGATCGAGGCGCAGTTGATCCTCGGCTATGACTGGAACCGCGCCATCGGGGATATCCGGCGCAACGCCCTGCGCTCGGGTCTCATCCCCATCATCAACTCCATGGCGGCCGCCGGACTGGTAAGCCTGCCGGGGATGATGACCGGCCAGATCCTGGGGGGATCGCCGCCGCTGGAGGCGGCCAAGTATCAGATCATGATCCTGCTTCTGATCGCCGTGGGAACCGGCCTGGGGGCCATCGCCGCCGTGTTCATGGGCTCCCGCCACCTGTTCGACGAACGCCAGCGGCTGCGGCTGGACCGGCTCACGAACGGACGCTGAAAATCACCTTCCACCAACGGCGGAGTCCCGCCACGACCAGCAACAGCAACGGTGTGCCGTGCAGCAGCAGATCGAAGATATCGATCGGCCGGGTGAGGGTTCCACCGGCCAGCATCTTCAGCTTCTGCCACAGATGCGGCTCCGGTGTGAAAGGCGCCAGCCCCAACAGCACCGCGATCAGCGCCAGTGTGGCGAGATCCAGATTATCGAGCCACTTCAGCATCGGCAGCCCGGACCTTTAACCGGCGGCACATTCGGGACAGAGCCGGAGATAAAGCTCCCGGTCCTGCGCCGAGAAACAGCAGGCGATGATCTGCTCAAACCCTTCCGCCCGGCGCATCTCCTCCAGGGCGATCCGGGCCGCCGCCTCTTTCGGATAACCGTAGACGCCGGTACTGATGGCGGGGAAGGCGATACTTTGCACGCCGTTCTCCCGCGCCAACCGGAAGGAGTTGCGGTAACAGGCGCGCAGCAGTTCCGGCTCTCCCTGTCCGCCGCCGTGCCACACCGGGCCTACGGTGTGAATCACCCAACGGGCGGGAAGCCGGAAACCGGGGGTGATGCGCGCCTCCCCGGTGGAACAGCCCCCCAGCGGACGACAGGCCGCCAGCAGCTCCGGCCCGGCCGCCCGGTGGATGGCCCCGTCCACCCCGCCGCCGCCCAGCAGGCTGCGGTTGGCGGCGTTCACGATGGCATCCACGGCGAGCCGGGTGATATCCCCCTGTAGCACCGTGATCTGAGGCATAAGTACCCTATTTGATCACCTTGAGCGTGGGTCTGCGGGCAGGAGGCGGGGTCTCCGGGTCGGGCGGACTCTCTTCGGTTTCCGGCTCTCCCTCCTGTGGAAACAGCATCCCGCGGCCGTTTTCGCGGGCATAGATGCCCAGCACCGCCGCCGCCGGCACCCGCACCTCCATGGGAGTCCCCCCGAAGCGCGCTCGAAAGCTGATCAGTTCGTTTCCCAACTGCAATTGCTGTACCGCGGACGGGCTGATATTGAGCACGATCTGCCCGTCTTCCACATATCGTTCGGGAACCGACACGCCCGCGGCGTCCGCCTCCACCAACAGATGGGGCGTCAGGCCGTTATCCAGCAGCCACTCATAGAGGGCACGGATCAGATAGGGACGATTGGAGGTGAGCGCCATGGCCAGCGAACGGGCCGACCGGGGTTCAGTCCCGCAGCTCCCGCTCCAGTTCGGTGAGGCTGTCGCGGAACGATTTGCGCCGGAACAGCCGGTTGGCGTAGGCGGTCACCCCTTTGGCCTGGGGCGGCAGCTCCACCCCCAACATCGGCAACCGCCACAGCAGCGGGGCGATACTGCAATCCACCAGCGTCAAGTCGTCGCTCATGAAGAAAGGCTTGGCCGAAAACACCGGCGCGGTGGCGGTAAGGCTGTCGCGCAGATCTTTGCGCGCCTTGGTGGCGCTCTTGCCGCCTTCCAGGATGATATCCATCTGGCTGTACCAATCGCGGTCGACCCGGTACATGAAGAGCCGGGAACCGGCGCGCGAAACCGGATCTACCGGCAGCAGCGGCGGGTGGGGGAAGCGCTCATCCAGGTACTCCATGATGATACGGGACTCGTACAGCACCAGATCCCGATCCACCAACGTGGGCAGCGTCCCGTAAGGATTGAGATCCATCACATCTTCGGTAAGCTGCAACGGATCGACGTCGACGATATCGACCGTGATGTTCTTCTCAGCGAGCACCATGCGCACTCGATGACTGTAGGGACTCCGAGCGTCAGAATAGAGGGTCATTACCGATCTCTTGTTTGCAACAACCACCATGTAACCACTCCAATCGTGGGGAACCTGGATCGCACGATCTTTCTGTTTAGCCTGTAAGGCCCCTGCTGAAAAAAGAGCGGGGGTGCACAGTATACCTCAACCTATGCACCCCCGTGTTCGTTATCGACGCGCCACGGAACCCTTTATCAATGGACGTCCTTCCAATACTCCTTCTTCAACAGATAGGATAGGACGAAGAACACCGCGATAAACAGCAGAACCCACTTGCCCATGGCCCGGCGCTCCATCTGGATGGGCTCCCCGACATAACTCAGGAAAGCGGTCAGATCCCGCGCCACCTGGTCATACTCCTCGGCGCTCAAGGAACCGGGGGTAACCTGCTCGAAACCCTCGAACTCCTGCGCGCCGCCCTCCAGCTCCTTGAAGTTGGCCTTCTGCAGACCCTGCAGCTGCCACAGCACATCGGGCATGCCGGCGTTCGGGAACACGACGTTGTTCACCCCGAACGGACGCGAATCATCCAGGTAAAAACTGCGCAGGTAGGTGTAGATATAGTCCACTCCCCGTGCCCGGATCAGCACGCTCAGATCCGGCGGGGCGACGCCGAACCACTTTTCCGCATCGTTCGGATTCATGGCGACGGTCATGGTGTCCCCGATCTTATCGGTGGTGAACATCAGGTTCTTCATCACCTCGTCCTCGGTCAGACCCAGGTCCTGGGCCATCCGGTTATAGCGCTCAAACTTGGCCGAATGGCAGCTCAGGCAGTAGTTGACGAAGTATTTAGCGCCCCGTTGCAGGGAGGCCTGATCCGAGAGATCGATGTTGGCTTTATCGAGCGCGGGGCCCTCAGCAGCCGATCCGCAGAGAGGTACCAGGGCCAACAGGAATACGATGATCAATTTATTCATTCGGTCACCCTCTCAGGAACAGGTTTGGTCCGGTCAATTTTGATAAATCCGGGAAGCAGAACGAAATATGCCCAGTACCCCAAAACAATCAAAGAAGCTAAAGAGGCGGTGAAAATCGAGTACACTTCCTGATTGGCTTGACCAATCCAGTAGTAAGCGACGCCCAAGAATACCAGCAGACCAATTGCCGCGGTCACACGAACACCTGCCGAAGAGCGCAGTTCACCGCGAGTATAAATTGGCATGAACAAGAAAAAGCCGAAATAGAGCACCGTCATCACTTGTGCGGTCAAAGTGCGGATGGGAGTAGCGGCCTGTACTCCCAGATAACCCAAGGTGACGAATGACAGCACAAAAATTGCGAGTGCCAGTTTGAACCCTATTCCCTTATAGCGGATTGATTTAACCGGACTGCGATCCAACCAGGGCAGGAAGAACATCACCACAATGGAGGCCAACATAGCCGCCACGCCGGGAAAGGCGGAACCCATCATGGAGGGCACCGCACGCAGGATGGCGTAGAAGGGGGTGAAGTACCAGACCGGCGCGATATGCTGCGGGGTCTTCAGCGGATTGGCCGGCTCGAAGTTGGGATGCTCCAGGAAGTAGCCCCCCATCTCCGGCGCGAAGAACAGCACCGCCGCGAAGATGAACAG
>JBNKCL010000050.1:0-35837 GCA_050287725.1 Sedimenticolaceae bacterium | reverse complement strand
ACCAGAAACCAATCAGCAGATAGGAGACCAGGCCCACCGCTTCCCAACCGAAGAACAGTTGCAAGAAGTTGTTGGACATCACCAGCATCAGCATGGAGAAGGTGAACAGCGAGATGTAGCTGAAGAAACGCTGATAGCTGTTCTTGCCGGCGCCGCTCCCTTCCGGCCAGTTCTCTTCGTCGTGCGCCATATAGCCGATGGTGTAGATATGGATACAGAACGAGATAAAGCTCACCGTAGCCATCATCATGGCGGTGAGGTGATCCACCAGGAACCCCACCTCCAGGCGCATGCCGTCGGTCACCATCCAGGTGTAGACCGAACCGTTGAAGGTCTCCAGCGAACCGCAGATAAACTGATACAGCACATAGAGCGACAGCAGCGCCGAGATGCCTACCCCGCTACTGGTGATCCAGTGCGCGCCGGCGCGACCGATGCGCCCGCCCCACAGGCCGGCGACGATGGCGCCGACCAGCGGCGCGAGGACGATTAGCAAATAGATCTTTTCCATTCCCGCTCTACCCCTTCAGCGCATCCAGGTCTTCGACGTTGATGGTCCGGCTGTTGCGGAACAGCACCATCAGGATCGCCAGACCGATGGCCGCTTCCGCCGCCGCCACCGTGAGAATAAAGAACACGAACACCTGACCGGCGGTGTCTCCCAGAAAGTGGGAGAAAGCGATGAAGTTGATGTTCACCGCCAGCAGCATCAGTTCCACGCACATCAGCAGAATGATCACGTTCTTGCGGTTCAAAAAGATCCCGGCGATGCTCAGGGAGAACAGCACCGCGCCGAGAACCAGATAATCGGATAGTGCGATCATTTCAGCTCCATTTTCTTTTCGGGCGCCATCTTCACCACCTGGATGCGATCGGGCCCCTTCTTCACCCGCACCTGCTCGGACGGATTCTGGTATTTGGTCTCGGGACGTCTGCGCATGGTCAGACCGATGGCGGCGATGATCGCCACCAACAGGATCACCGCGGCGATCTCGAACGGATACATGTAGACGGTGTAGAGGACCGTCGCCAGCGCGCTCGTGTTGCTGTAGTCGGCCGACTGCGCCGGCGGGGGCGTAAACTGCTCCAACCCGAAGTGGGCCGGACCCACCACCATCCAGATCTCCACCAGCATGATCACCGCCACCAGCAGACCCAGCGGCAGATACTTCATGAAACCGGCGCGCAGGGTGGCGACATCGATGTCCAGCATCATCACCACGAACAGGAACAGCACCATCACCGCGCCCACGTACACCAGCACCAGCGCGATGGCCAGAAACTCCGCCTCCGCCAGCAGCCAGACGCCGGCGCTGGCGACGAACGCCAGAATCAGAAACAGCGCGGCATGCACCGGGTTGCGCCGGGTGATCACCATAACGGCGGCAAACACCAATACGGCGGCAAACGCATAGAACAGAAACAATTCAAACGTCACCGGTCACTCCTCAACGGTATTTCGCCTGGGCCGCGAGATCCGCGGCAATCTGTTTTTCGTACTTGTCACCCATGGCCAGTAACTGCTCCTTGGTGATGACGTTCTCGCCCCGCTTCTCGAAGTGGTACTCGTAGACCCGCGTCTCGACGATGGCGTCCACCGGGCAGGACTCCTGGCAGTAGCCGCAGAAGATGCACTTGAAGAGATCGATATCGTAGCGGGTGGTGCGCCGGGAACCGTCCGCCCGCGGCGCCGCCTCGATGGTGATCGCCTGCGCCGGACAAACCGCCTCGCACAACTTGCAGGCGATGCAACGCTCTTCGCCGTTCGGATAACGGCGCTGGGCATGCAGCCCGCGGAACCGGGGCGACATGGGAGACCGCTCTTCCGGATACTGGACCGTGAACTTCTTCTTGAACAGGTATCCGCCCGTAAGGTTCAGACCCTTGAACAGCTCCCAGAGGAAGAGGCTCCTGATATAGTCGTAAAAAACTTTCATCCGTCACTCCGCCTCAATCGAACCACCAGGGCACGTGGTACACCACGGCCAGACCCACCACCAGAATCCAGACGATGGTGATCGGAATGAATACCTTCCAGCCCAGCCGCATGATCTGGTCATAGCGGTAGCGGGGAAAGGTGGCGCGAAACCACAGAAACAGGAACCCGAAGAACAGGGTCTTCAGAAACAGCCAGTGAATCCCGTTGCCGAGCAGAACCCCGATGAAGGGAATTCCATCCAAGCCCCAGGAGGCCGGGAACGGCGACAGCCAGCCGCCCGTAAACATGGTGGCGGTCAGCCCCGAGACCAGGATCATGTTGGCGTACTCGCCCAGGAAGAACACGGCGAACGGCATGCCGGAGTACTCCACATGGAAACCCGCCACGATCTCCGACTCGCCCTCCGCCACATCGAACGGTGCGCGGTTGGTCTCGGCCACGCCGGAAACGAAATAGATCACGAACAGCGGCAGCAGCGGCCACATGAACCAGTTAAAGAGTCCAGCCTCCCCCGATTGCGCTCGGATGATGTCTCCGAGATTCAGGCTGCCCGCCGCCACCAGCACGCCCACCAGGGCGAAGCCCATGGCGATTTCATAAGAAACGATCTGGGCGGCCGAACGCATGGCCCCCAGGAAGGCGTACTTGGAGTTGGAGGCCCAGCCGGCGATGATCACGCCGTACACCCCCACCGAGGTGAGCGCCAGAATATAAAGCAGGCCGGCGTTGACGTCCGCCAGTACCATATTCTCGTCGAACGAGAACACCGCCCAGGCGGCCAGGGCCGGACCCAGGGTCAGCAGCGGCGCCAGCAGGAACAACAGTTTGTTGGCCTGGCTGGGGATGATGATCTCTTTGAACATCAGCTTCACGGCGTCGGCGATGGGTTGCCCCCACCCTTTCCAACCGACCCGGTTGGGACCGATGCGCACCTGCATGTAGCCGATGATCTTGCGTTCGGCATAGGTGAAGTAGGCGACGCACACCATCAGCGGCGCCACGATCAGCACGATGTGCCACACGATCTGCACCAAGCGCAGATTCCAGAACCAGACGATCCATTCCAAGATGCTGTTTAAGAATTCCATCGGATCAGGCCTTCTCCAGAATCACTTCGCCAAACTGTGCGCCCAGCGTCTCGGTACCGGCGAGGCCGGCCGGGATGCGAACGCAACCGTCCGGCACCGCGGCATCGAGCATCACCGGCAGCACCGCGCGGTTGCCGTTCTGCGCCGCCGCCGCTTTATCGCCTTCCACCAGACCGGCATCGGCGGCGGTCCTGGCGTTGATACGGATGGCGGCCGTTATGGCGTCGCGGGTCTGTTGCAACGCCGCACCGCGGCGTACCAGAGGATCCACCGCATAGAGCGGTACGTCACCCACCCGCAGCAACGCGCCGCCGGAACGTAACTCACCGGTCAAATCAACCGCGGCGCTGTTATCCGGGTCGACCGGGTGCACCTCCGCCAATACCTCTTCGGAACTGACCTGATCGAAACCGGAAACATCCAGCAGATTACCCAGCACCCGCAGCACCTTCCAGGCGGGACGCGCCTCGCCCGGCGGCGGTACTGCCCCGGCGAAGGACTGCCATTTGCCTTCGAGATTCACATAGGTACCGGAGGTTTCCGCAAACCCTGCGATCGGCAGGATCACGTCCGCCACCGCTTCCAGATCGGCGCTGCGGTAGGCGCTCAACGCCACCACACACTCCGCCTTTGCGAGCGCCGCTTTCGCCAGCGCAGGGTCCCAGCAGTCGAAGCCCGGTTCCACCCCCAGCAGCAGATAGCCCTTACGCGGTTCTGTCAGCATGGTCCGGGCGTTCGCGCCGGAACCGTTGGGCAACGCCCCCGCCACCCGTGCGCCGACACTGTTGGCCGCCTCCGGCAGATAACCCAGCCGTGCCCCGCTCGCCTCGGCGATGGCGCTCGCCAGCGCCCGCAGTATGGAATAGTCGGGATGGGCGGTCGCCAGATTGCCCAGCAACACGGCGGCGTTCTTGGCCTGCTTCAGTTGCTCCGCCAATCGCTTCTGCGCCTCGGCGGGTTTCGCCGAATCGATGGGGCCGCCCTTGGCGCCCAGCGCCTTGGCCACCGCCGCCAGCTCGGAGACCATGCCGGCGGGACTGTTTACAAACTGTTCCGCCCGGTAGTTGAGATCCAGCCCCAGCGGATTCATGAAGCTGACCGCCGCGCCTTCGTTGGCCGCCTTGCGCAGGCGGTGGTTCAGCAGCGGCAGATCCTTGCGCAGGTTGGAACCGATCACCAACGCGGCATCCACCCGCTCCAGTTCGGCGATGCTCTGCCCCAGCCAGGGACAGGCCGGTTCCGCGCCCCGGAAATCGCCCTGCCGCAGCCGGAAATCGATGGCGTCGCTGCCGAGGCCGCGCACCAGCTTCTGGGCCAGATGCAACTCCTCCAGGGTGGCGCTGGGAGAGACCAGCGCACCCATCTGGGCGCCCGCCGCCTTCAACCCCTTGGCCGCCAGTTCCAGCGCCTCTTCCCACTCGGCCGTTTCCCACTGCTCGCCGCGCTTCACCAGCGGCGCGGTCAGACGCTCTTCGCTGTTAAGCCCTTCGTAACTGAAACGGTCCCGGTCGGAGAGCCAGCACTCGTTGATCGCTTCGTTCTCCCGCGGATGAACCCGCATGACGCGTTCCCCGCGCACATGGAGATGCAGATTGGAGCCCAGCGAATCGTGCGGCGCCACGCCGTCCCGCTGGATCAGTTCCCAGGGCCGCGCCTGGAAACGATAGGGTTTGGAGGTGAGCGAACCCACCGGACAGAGGTCGATCACGTTGCCGGAGAGTTCGGAATCCACCGTCGCATCCACATAGGTGCCGATGGTCAGGTGCTCGCCGCGCCCGGTGCCGCCCAGCTCCCGGACGCCCGCGATCTCGGCGCTGAACCGGACACAACGGGTGCACTGGATGCAGCGGGTGAAGTTGGTGTTGATGAGCGGTCCGATATCCACCTTCGGCACCACCCGCTTGCCTTCGACGTAGCGGGTGAGACCGCTGCCGTAGCCGGTGGAGACATCCTGCAGTTCGCACTCGCCGCCCTGATCGCAGATCGGGCAGTCCAGCGGATGGTTGATAAGCAGAAACCCCATGGTCCCCTTCTGCGCCGCCAGCGCCATGGGGGAGCGGGTATGCACCTTCATGCCGTCGGTGACGGTGGTGGCGCAGGCCGGCAACGGCTTCGGCACCTTCTCCACCTCCACCAGACACATCCGGCAGTTGGCGGACGTGGAGAGTTTCTTGTGGTAGCAGAAACGGGGGATATGAATACCCGCCGCATCGGTCACGTCGATGAGCGTGGCACCCGGGGCCGCCTTCAGCTCCCGGCCGTTTACTTCGATAGTTATCGTCTGTTCTTCAGACATCGATACTCTTCTCTATCCTGGCCTCAACCGACCATGCACTTCTTGTGGTCGATGTGGTACTGAAATTCATCCCGGAAATGGCGCAACATCCCCTGCACCGGCATTACCGCGGCATCTCCCAGGGCGCAGATGGTGCGCCCCGCGATCTTGCCGCCGACATCCAGCAACAGATCCAGGTCTTCCTGCCGCCCTTCGCCGTTCTCGATCCGCCGCAGGGTACGCCACAACCAGCCGGTGCCTTCCCGGCAGGGGGTGCACTGACCGCAGGACTCTTCGTAATAGAAGTAGGACATGCGCTCCAGGATCTTCACCATGCACTGGCGGTCGTCCAGCACGATCACCGCGCCGGAACCGAGCATGGAACCCGCCTTGGCGATGGCGTCGTAATCCATGGTGAGCTCCATCATCTGCTCGCCCGGGATCACCGGGGAGGAGGAGCCGCCGGGGATCACCGCCTTCAGCTTGCGGCCGTCCTTCACGCCCCCCGCCATCTCCAACAGTTGGGAGAACGGGGTACCCATCGGGATCTCGAACACGCCGGGGTTGGCGACGTTGCCGGAGATGGAGAAGAGCTTGGTGCCGCCGCTGTTCTCCACCCCGAGACTCTTGAACCACTCGCCGCCCTTTTCCAGGATCACCGGCACGGCAGCCAGCGACTCGGTGTTATTGATAATGGTGCGGCAGCCGTAGAGACCCACCTGGGCCGGGAACGGCGGCTTGAAGCGCGGCTGGCCCTTCTTGCCTTCGATGGACTCCAGCAGCGCCGACTCCTCGCCGCAGATATAGGCACCGGCGCCGAGATGGACGTGGATATCGAAATCGAAACCGGAACCCAGGATATTCTTGCCCAGAAACCCCGCCTTGCGGGCATCCTCCAGGGCCGCCTCGAACCGCTGGTACGGTTCCCAGAACTCGCCCCGGATGTAGTTGTAACCGGCGCGCGCGCCGATGGCGAAGCCGGCGATGATCATCCCCTCCACCACCTGGTGCGGGTTGTAGCGCAGGATGTCGCGGTCCTTGAAGGTGCCGGGTTCGCCCTCGTCCGAGTTGCAGACCAGATACACGTCGCCGGGCACGTCGGGATTGATGAAGCTCCACTTCACGCCGGTGGGGAAACCGGCGCCGCCGCGACCGCGCAGGCCGGAGGCCTTCACCACGTCGATGATCTGCGCCCGGGTCATCCCGCCTTTGAGGATCTTGGTGAGCATCTCGTAGCCGCCGCGGCTGCGATACTGCTCCATCTCCCAGGGACGTTCGAGATCCTGATTTCTGAGAATCACTTGCTCGGCCATGGCGTTACTCCAACCCTTCCAGGATCTTGTCGAGCTCTTCGGGCGACAGATTCTCGTAATACTGCTTGTCGATCTGCATGGCGGGTGCGCCGCCGCAGGCACCCAGGCACTCCACCTCTTTCAGGGTGAATTTGCCGTCCTTGGTGGTCTCGCCCAGTTTGATGCCGAGCTTCTTCTCCAGGTGTTCCACCACCTGGTCGGAACCGTTGATCATGCAGGAGACGTTGGTGCACATGCAGAGCTTGTGCTTGCCCACCGGCTTGTGCTCGTACATGGAGTAGAAGGTCGCCACCTCGTAGACCGCGATGGGCGGCATGTCGAGATAGGCCGCCACATCGTTCATCAACTCTTCGGTGAGCCAGCCGCCGTTCGCCTCCTGCACCACCCGCAGGGCCTCCATCACCGCGGACTGCTGCCACCCCTCGGGATACTTGGCGATCCAGCGGTCGATGTGCCGGCGAATCTCCGGCGTGAACAACTGTTCCTTGTTCGGCGCCGAAGTGACGGTGGTCATTGGTTCGCTTTTGAAACCCATCAGCGGTCAATCTCCCCGAATACGACATCCATGGTGCCGATCACGGCCGTTACGTCGGCCAGCATGTGTCCCCGAGTCATCTCGTCCATGGCGGCGAGATGCGCGAAACCGGGCGCCCGGATCTTGAGGCGATAGGGTTTGTTGGAGCCGTCGGAAACGATGTAACAACCGAACTCCCCCTTGGGCGCCTCCACCGCTGCATACGCCTCGCCGACCGGCGGGCAGTAGCCTTCGGTGAACAGCTTGAAGTGGTGGATCAACTCCTCCATCCCCGCTTTCATCTCGGAACGACTGGGCGGCGCCACCTTGTGGTCGCTGACGATCACCGGACCGGGATTGTCGCGCAGCCACTGTACGCACTGTTTGATGATGCGGGTCGACTGACGCAACTCCTCCACCCGCACCAGGTAACGGTCGTAGCAGTCGCCGTTCTGGCCTACCGGGATATCGAAGTCCACTTTGTCGTAGGCGGCATAGGGCTGTTTCTTGCGCAGATCCCAGGCGAAGCCGGAACCGCGGATCATGGGGCCGGTGAAACCGAGTTGCAGGGCGCGCTCCGGCGACACCACGCCGATGCCCACGGTACGCTGCTTCCAGATCCGGTTGTCGGTAAGCAGGGTCTCGTACTCGTCCACCAGACCGGGAAAGCGATCGGCGAAATCGTCGATAAAGTCCAGCAGCGAACCCTGGCGCGCCTCGTTGCGTTGCGCGATCTCCGCCTCGCTGCGGAAGTCGTTGGGCTGGTACTTGGGCATCTTGTCCGGCAGATCCCGGTAGACCCCGCCGACCCGATAGTAGGCAGCGTGCATGCGGGCGCCGGAGACCGCCTCGTAGCAGTCCATCAGGTCTTCACGCTCGCGGAAGCAGTAGAGCAACATGGTCATGGCGCCGATATCGAGCGCGTGCGCCCCCAACCACATGAGGTGATTCAGGATGCGCGTGATCTCGTCGAACATGGTGCGGATGTACTGGGCGCGGATCGGCGCCTCCACCCCCAGCAGCTTCTCGATCGCACTCACATAGCCGTGCTCGTTGCACATCATGGAGACGTAGTCGAGACGATCCATGTAGGGGATGGAGTGGTTGTAAGGTTTCTGCTCCGCCAGCTTCTCGGTGCCGCGATGCAGCAGCCCGATATGGGGATCGGCCCGCTCGATCACCTCGCCGTCCATCTCCAATACCAGACGCAGCACACCGTGGGCGGAGGGGTGCTGCGGCCCGAAGTTCATGGTGAAATTACGAATCTCAGGCATCGGTATCACCCTGCGGTTGCTGCTCTTCGCTCACATAACGGTTGTCGTCGCGCACCACCTTCGGGACTTGCGGCCGCTGTTTGATGGTGACCGGCTGATAGATGACGCGCTGCTGTTCCGGGTCGTAGCGCATCTCCACCTGGCCGATCAGCGGGAAGTCCTTGCGGAACGGATGACCGATGAAACCGTAGTCGGTCAGGATGCGCCGCAGGTCGGGATGGCCGTCGAACAGGATTCCGTACATGTCGAACGCCTCGCGCTCAAACCAGTCGGCGCTGCTCCACACACCCACCACCGACGTCACGATCGGCTCCTCGGTATCCACGAAGGTACGCAGCCGCAGGCGGTGATTGTGGCGCACCGACAGCAGATGGTAGACCACCGCAAAGCGGCGGTTGCCGTCCTGCAGACCGAGCATGCATTTGATCCCCCGGCCATAACCTTCGGTAGAAGCGGTCGCAGTATCCCACTCCGCCTCGCCGAAATTGGAGTAATCCACGCCGCAGAGATCGATCAGTTCCTCGAAGCGGAACGGTTTGGCGTCGCGCAGTTCGGCGGCGATGGTCAGCAACTGTTCCCGCGGCACCACCATGGTCACTTCGCCGAGGGCACGGGAGATCTCGCAGCCCGCGGACTCGAACCGCTCCCGCAGGTTCTCCTCCAGCTGTAATAGCCGCTCTTCCGGGGTTGTCTGCACCGTATCGTTCATCGGAATCTCTGGTTAGCGGGCGATGGTGTTGGTTCGACGGATCTTCTCCTGCAACTGCAGGATGCCGTAGATCAGCGCCTCGGCGGTGGGCGGGCAACCGGGGACATAGACATCCACCGGCACCACGCGGTCGCAGCCGCGCACCACCGCATCAGAGTAGTGGTAATCGCCCCCGCCGTTGGCGCAGGAGCCCATGGAGATCACCCAGCGCGGCTCCGCCATCTGGTCATAGACCTTGCGCAGCGCCGGCGCCATCTTGTTGGTGAGGGTGCCGGCCACGATCATCACGTCGGACTGGCGCGGACTGGGCCGGTAGAGAATACCGAAACGGTCCGTATCGTAACGGGAGGTCGCCGACTGGATCATCTCCACGGCGCAGCAGGCGAGCCCGAAGGTCATGGGCCACAGAGAACCGGTACGCGCCCAGTTGATGAGCTTGTCGGCGGAGGTGGTGAAGAAGCTCTTCTCAAAGACGCCTTCAATGCCCATGGCGTATCTCCCTCGAAATAATCCTGCTCACTGCTCG
Organism: Sedimenticolaceae bacterium; assembly: GCA_050287725.1. Lineage (GTDB taxonomy): Bacteria > Pseudomonadota > Gammaproteobacteria > Chromatiales > Chromatiaceae > CBFDBF01. The sequence goes on along the minus strand of JBNKCL010000050.1, from coordinate 26,199 downwards.
CGTGCCCGGCCTCATCTCGGCAGGTGCAATTTGGCGCAATCCTGCATTCGGCCGGCGAACCGCGACTCGCGGACGCTCGCATCCCCATTCCATGGGGCCCCTGCTCACTGCTCGCGCGGTTACTCCCACTCCAGCGCTCCTTTTTTCCATTCGTAGATGAAGCCGATCACCAGGATGCCCAGGAACACCGCCATGGCGACCAGGCCGATCATGCCGATCTGCTTCAGGGCCACCGCCCAGGGAAACAGGAAGGCGATCTCCAGATCGAAAATGATGAACAGGATGGCAACCAGATAGTAGCGGACGTCGAACTTCATCCGGGCGTCCTCAAACGCCTCGAATCCGCATTCGTAGGGGGAGTTCTTTTCGCGATCCGGGCGGCGGGTACCGAGCACAAACCCGATCGCCACCATCAGGACCCCGACTCCCATTCCGATAATCAGAAATACCAGGACCGGCAGATAGTTCTGCAGCATTGTGTTGTTGCCCTCCCCGGCTCTAGTTATATTTCTGACAACAAAAAGTGGTCCGGCAGTCTAGAGCAGTTTAAATCTTTCTGTCAAGTACGAATCTAAATCATTATTCCTTGATATTCAATTAGTTATGTAATTTATCGGGGGATAAAAAAACGGCATCACCCTTCTGGATGATGCCGTTTGTTGCTGGTGCCGATGGCCGGATTTGAACCGGCACGGCTTACGCCACTACCCCCTCAAGATAGCGTGTCTACCAATTCCACCACATCGGCAATAACTAAAACCCACCCTTCACCAAGCAAAAACCGGGTCTCGGGCGGGCTGAATGAACCTACTCCGGAGCCTTGGGCGTCTCCTCGCCGGTCCCCGCCGGCGCCGTCTCCGGAGCCACGGAGGGAACCTCGGACGTTGCCTGACCATCGGCGGTTTCCGCTGCCGGCGTCTCCTCGGTGGTCACCGAGGGGACCTCGGAGGCCGGCGTCGGTTGCGGGGCCGCCGCCGGTGCCGTCTCCGTCGTTTCAGGCGTCACGCCTTCCATCAACCCCGGACGTTGGCTGGTCTGCATGGCAAGCCAAGCCAGCCCCAGGCTGGTGACGAAAAACAGCGCCGCCAGGATCGCCGTCGTCCGGCTCAGAAAGGAAGCCGAGCCACGCGACCCGAACACCGTGCCGGAGGCACCGCTTCCGAAGGCCGCACCCGCATCCGCTCCCTTGCCGTGCTGGATCAGGATCAAACCCACCAGTCCCACGGCAATGAAGAGATGAACCACTACCAGAATTGTCTGCATCTTTAACCCGTAACTATCGTTTAGGGGGGTCGGCGTAAATCGGGGCCTCAAACTGCGAAACCCGCTGCATTCTACTCCGATTCCCGTTTCCTATATATATAAGGGTCTCCGATCACCCCTCTCCAACGAACGGAGGAGGAACGATACAGAGATCTCCTTTATCAATTGGCGGCCTTACAGATCGCCAGAAAATCCTCTGCCTGCAGGGCCGCACCGCCGATCAGTCCGCCGTCGATGTCCGGCTTGGCGATCAGTTCCACCGCATTGCCCGGCTTCATGCTGCCGCCGTACAGGATGCGGATCCCATCCGCCACCGCACCGCTCTGCTCCGCAATCCGACCGCGGATAAAGGCGTGCACCTCCTGCGCCTGTTCGGGGCTCGCGGTCTTGCCGGTGCCGATCGCCCAGACCGGCTCGTAAGCGATCACGCCCCGGCTCAGGGTCTCGACCCCATGCTGTGCGATCACCGCGTCCACCTGAGCCGCCACCACCGCCTCGGTGGTCCCGCTCTCCCGCTGCTCCAGGGTCTCGCCGACACAGAAGATGGGGATCAGGCCCGCTTTCAGCGCCGCACCGAACTTCTGCGCCACCTCTTCGTTACTCTCGGAGTGGTAGCTGCGCCGCTCCGAATGGCCTACCAGCACATAGCGGCAGCCGAAATCCGCCAACATGGAACCCGCGACCTCGCCGGTGTAGGCGCCGGATTCATGCACCGACAGATCCTGGGCGCCCCAGCCGATCACCGACCCCTGGAGCTGTTCCTGGATATCGCGAAGATAGGGAAACGGCGCACAGACCGCCACCTCCGCCCGGGTCACCCCGGCGATTCCATCCTTGATCCCGCCCAGCAGAGTGGCAATACTCTCCCGGGAGCCGTTCATTTTCCAGTTACCCGCGACGAGAGGTTGGCGCATCGTTACCCTCCAAAAAACCAGCCCGCTATCTTAGCGGTCAAGCGGTCCGAAATCAATTTCCCATCGGGTCCGGAACCCGGCCCGGGGTCGGGAGGCGGTCTGACACCCGTTCCGGGACAGATCGTCTTTCCTTCGATCCGGAACCTGCGTATGTTCCCGCTCCCCGGTATCTGTGGCCGCCATCTCAGTAAGAGACCGGCGGCCGGCCGGGGAGTTCGGACGATATTTTCACCGGACCCGGTTGACGTCCTCCCCAGGCCAACGGAATATGTGGGCACACCTGAAAAAAGGCATTCGAAGAACCCCCGACCCATAAACGCTATCCCGCATGACCAGATATCTTCTTTGCCGTCCGCAAGGCGGATTAAATGACATTTTATGTCAGATCGAAACATGCTGTCGCTATGCCGAAAGAACCGGCAGGGTGGTTCTCATCGACACGAACTACGCGCACTCGGACTTCTTTCGCGATCGGTTCACCAACTACTTCTCATCCCGGCAAAACGGGATACTGCTTGATGCGGAGAGCTTTCCGGATTCATTGAATACCATGGACGTCTTTCCGATGTTCCTGTTCGGGAGAATCGATACATACAAAACATACAGGAACTTCGAGATCAGGAAGTATTGCGACACGGAAACCGGTTTGCCGGTTACTTTTGACTTTGACAGGGATTACCCGCATACATTACTGGTTCACCATAACACCGGTGGCGGCACACTTTCCCTGTTCGCCTTATTACGGCTGAAACTAGTGGATGCAATTACGGACGAACTGCTGACAAGACACAGCCGTATCGGGTCACCCTACACCGGCATCCATATCCGCAATACCGATTACAAAACCAATTACGAAAAATTTCTTCTGGATTTCAGGCCACAACCGGATGAAGCGCTGTTTTTGGCAACCGATAACCGCAGTACGCTTGAAGAATTTCAGCAGACACTCGGCCGGGATCGCATTTATTCCTTTTCATTCCTCCCCGCGACATCAAATCCGATCCATTCAGGAAAACAACCGCCCGAGGAGCAGTTTATCCGGAACAGAGATGCGATCCTCGACCTGTTGATGCTGGCGCTCTCGCACAAGCTTTACCTGTTCAAACTCGAGCAGAATCACATCGGCGCAACCTATTCAGGCTTTTCGAGATTGGCGCAGGATCTGTGGGAATCCAAGATCGTACTCAAACATCTGATCTCACGACCGGAGATTCATTTCGGATTGGATTGATTTCGATAACAGTGAAACAGGGGAAGGCAATGCATGAGACATTAAAACCAGGCATCACCTATATTCACCGATTCACCATCCCCTCGTCCAAGACCGTTCCCGCGCTCTATCCGGAGTCGGAGGAATTCGCCGCCATGCCGGAGGTGTTTGCCACCGGCTTTCTGGTCGGCTTTCTGGAATGGGCCTGTATCAAGGCGATCAATCCGCATCTCGACTGGCCTGCCGAACAGACCGTCGGCATCCATATCGATGTCAGTCACGAGGCGGCGACTCCTCCGGGGCTGGAGGTAACTGCGGCCGTAGAACTGGTCGAGGTGGACGGAAGAAGGCTGGTGTTTACTGTGGAGGCACATGACGGGGTGGACCTGATCTCCAGGGGCCGGCATGAGCGGTTTGTGATCAACCGCGAACGGTTTGACGCCAACGTCGAAAAAAAACAACCCATCGTCACTCCATAAGCCCTCCCTTTCCTTTCCCACGGTCCCCGCTACACCGTTACATCGTCCTACTGTCCAAGCCCGAAGACGTTGGAGAGAGTGTTGATGTAGTTGAAATAGCCGACGATGGCTACGGCCTCTACGATCTGGGAGTCGCGATAACCCGCATCCCGCACCGCATCGATCTCGGCTTTGGTAACCTTGTAGTTGTCCTTGGCGGAGGCGCGCAGACAAAACCGCAGCAGGGTCTTCTCTTCCGGCGAACAATGAATACTGTCGATCCCTTCGAGAGTCTCCGCGACCTGCTCCTCGCTCATACCGAGCATCTTTGCGATCCCCTTATGGACCTCGACGCACATCCGGCAACTGTTCTCCAGCGAGATCAGCAGCGCGATCCGTTCCTTGGTGGTATAGGGAAGTTCTGTCTCGGACAGCAGGTAACCCTGCACCATACCGTCCGTGGCGAAGTAGATATCCTCGCGGATCGCCAGCAGGCGGAAGATCTCGCCCAGTTGTCCGGTCTTCTCCATGATCGGGCGCGCCCGTTGCTGAACGCTGGGCGACATCTCCTCGAATGTGGGTAGTGAAATATGCGCCATGGTTTCTCTCCTCCAAATTATGGTTTTGTATTTTTGATCATCAGTAAAACACAATGCACCCGGATTTGCAGCCATCCGGATAAGTCGCATCGCGGCACGGGAATCAGGCTTCGGCCGCCGCCTCTTGCAGAATCCCCTCCTCCCCTTCCAACCGTCCGATAATGACGGCGCCGCAGGAGTCACTGAAGATATTTACCGAGGTGCGGCACATATCGAGAATCCGATCGACCGCAAGAATCAAACCGATGCCTTCCGCCGGCAACCCGATGGTCGCAAGAATGATGGCGATGGCGACCAGACTGGCGGAGGGGATGGCCGCCACCCCGATGGAGGTGACCAACGCCACCAGTACGATGGTGAACTGGGTGGCAAGCCCGAGCTCGATGCCGTAGGCCTGGGCGATAAACATGGCGGCCACACACTCATACAGCGCGGTCCCATCCATGTTGACGGTGGCGCCCAAAGGCAGCACGAAACTGGTGGTGCGGTTGGAGACCCCGGCGTTCTTCTCCACACACTCCATGGTCAGCGGCAGGGTGGCGGCGGAAGAGGCGGTGGAGAAGGCGGTCAGCAACGCCGGCGCCATCGCCCGGTAGTGCCGGAACGGCCGCACCCTTCCGACAAAGCGCAACAGCAAAGGCAGGATCACGAAGAAATGCACCGCCAACGCCGCCAGCACACAAAAGAAAAATACCAGCAATGACTCGAACGCCTTCAAACCACTGGTTGCAACCACCTTGGCCACCAGACCGAACACCCCGATGGGTGCGAAGCGCATGACAAATTCGGTGATCTTCATCATGGTCTCGAACAGACCCTGCCAGAAGTTGTACTGTGCCTCGGCGTAGGCCTCCTGGATCTTGGTGAGAAAAAACCCGAACAGCAAGCAGAAGAAGATCAGGCCCAGCATCTGGCCGTTGGCGGCGGCGCTGACGATATTGATGGGCACCATACGCAGGAAGATACCCACGATATCGCCCGCATCCTTGCCGGCGATCTTTCCCTCGAAACTGCTGGTGTCCACATGGAAACCGATCAGGTCTTTCAACGGCTGGCCGTCCTGAATTCCGGGGGTGAAGAGATTGACCAGCACCAGACCCACCAGAATGGCCAGCAGACTGGTAGTCATATAGTAGAGCAGGGTCTTGCCGCCCAACCGGCCCAGGGCGTTGCTGGAACCGATGCCGGCGATCCCGACGATGATGGAGGAAGCAACCAGCGGCACGACCAACATCTTCAGCGCATTCAGAAACAGCGTGCCGATAAAGGAATAGGCACTATAGAAGGTGACACCGAACAGGCTTCCCTGCTCGCCGGTGAGTAAGCCCGCGCAAACCGCGAGCACCAATGCGATCAGGATCTGCCAGTGGAGTTGCAGCCGAATGCCCATACCCTCCCCCTTGCCGTATTTTCTATGGCTTGTCGTGAATCGATTCTCAGGATTGTTCTGATTACCGGAACCATGATGCCAGATACACGGCGGCATGCAATCGATACACCAAATTGATTCTCGTCAAGACGCAAAGAACGCCAAGTAAAGCGTTTGATCTCTTTGCACGTCTGGCGCCTTGACGGGAGTCCAGGGCTCAATGCCTTGATCCCCGCATGTGCAGTCCGGGCGCACTATTGCACGCCCGTCTGTGTGAAATTGAGGAGAGGTCCCGCTATCCCAGCAGGTGGCTCACCAGCCCGTCCGCCAGTTTCGGTTCGAACCAGGTGGATTTGGGCGGCATCACCTCGCCGGCGTCGGCCACCGCCATCAGCGCTTCCATCGAGGTGGGAAACAGCGCGAAGGCCACCGCCATCTCGCCGCTGTCCACCCGGCGCTCCAGTTCTGACAGACCGCGGATGCCGCCGACGAAATCGATCCGATCGTCACGCCGGGGATCGCTGATCCCCAACAGCGGTTCGATCAATTCATTGGCCAACAGGCTGACATCCAGGCTCGCCACCGGATCGCCCGCCGGGATGCGCGCCGGATCGAGCCGCAGCCGGTACCATTGCCCGGCCAGATACATCCCGAACTCGCCGCTGGCCTGGGGCTTGACCGCAGCGGCGCTCTGCTCCAGCGAAAAACGCTCGGCCACCTGTTGCAGAAACTCCTCCCGCGAGCGGCCGTTGAGATCGCGTATCACGCGGTTGTAATCCAGGATCTGCATCTGATTGTGCGGAAAGATCACCGCGAGAAAATAGTTATAGGGCTCTTCGCCGGTGTGATTCGGATTGCCCGCCTGGCGGCTGGCCGCCACCCGCGAGGCGGCCGCCGAGCGGTGATGTCCGTCGGCCACATAGAGCGCCGGCATGGCGTCGAACGCCGCCGTGAGGGTGGCCACCGTTTCGGTATCGAACACCACCCAGATCTCGTGCCGCACGCCGTCTGCCGCGGTGACATCCACATCGGGGGTACGGCCCGCCGTCTCCGCCAGGATGGTGTCCACCGTCCGGTCGCTGGGATAGACCAGAAACACCGGGCCGGTCTGGGCGTTCAGGGCATCGATCTGGCGTACCCGATCGTCCTCCTTGGCCGGCCGGGTGAATTCGTGCTTCTTGATGCGTCCCGCGTCGTAGGCCGCCACCGAGGCCGCCGCCACCAGACCGGTCTGGACGTGCGCGCCCATCGTCAACCGATAGGCGTAGAAACAGGGTTCGGCATCCTGGGCCAGGATCCCCTCTCGCTCCATCCGTTCCAGGTTTTCCGCCGCCTTGGCATACACCTCCGGGGCATAGGGATCGGTCCCTTCCGGGAGATCCACCTCCGGCCGGGAGATGTGCAGAAAGCTCCAGGGACGCCCCGCCACCATCTGCCGCGCCTCGGCCGTACTCATCACATCATAAGGGGGGGCCGCCACATCGGCGGCATGACCGGAGGTGGGACGCAAACCTGGGAACGCTCTCACTAAGGGCATGACAAAATCCTTCAACAAAACCTGGCCGGCCGGTCGCTACGGGACGGGACCGCCGGACGCTTCGGACAGAATGGAATCTGCAACGAATCGCGGCATAGGACAAAACCGGGCGCGTCGTCTGTTCGCAGCCCGGCTTCGCGCTTCCTATTGCGCAATCCGAAAACGGTGGCGAAATTATGCCTGATTTCGCAGCGCCTGAATACGATCCTCCAAAGGCGGATGGCTGCGAAACAGGTTGGCAAAACCTCCGCTCCGGCCGCCGGAGATCCCGAACGCCGCCATCTGATCCGGCAGGTGCGGTTGGTCGACGCTGGCCTGTAACCGTTCCAGCGCGGAGATCATCTTATTGCGTCCGGCCAGCGACGCACCGCCGGTATCCGCCCGATACTCCCGCTGACGCGAGAACCACATAACAATGATGCTGGCCACGATCCCCAACACCAGTTGCGCCACGATGGTGGTGATCCAGAACGCCGGCCCGTGTCCCCGCTGGGTCTTGAACACCACCCGATCCACCACGTGTCCGATCACCCGGGAGAGGAAGATCACGAAGGTGTTCACCACCCCCTGAATCAGGGCGAGTGTGATCATGTCGCCGTTGGCCACATGGCTGATCTCGTGGCCCAATACCGCCTCCACCTCATCCCGGTTCATCTGCTGCAACAGCGCCACGCTGACCGCCACCAGGGCCTTGTTGCGGTTGGCGCCGGTGGCGAAGGCGTTGGGATCGGGGGAGGGAAAGATCGCCACCTCCGGTTCGCCGATACCGGCCAGCCGGGCCTGACGATGTACGGTCTCCACCAACCACGCCTCGGTGGCATCGGCCGGCTGCTCGATCACCCGGGCGCCGGTGAGTCGCTTGGCGGTCCATTTGGAGAGCAGCAACGAGATGAAGGAGCCGCCCATACCGAACACAAACGCGAACAGCAGCAGAGCGCTCATGTTCAGATCCACACCCTGTGCGTCCATATACCCCTGGAACCCCAGCAGGTGCAGCGCGACACTCAGAACAAAAATGATCGCGATGTTGGTTACCAGAAACAGGAAAATTCTTTTCATGACTCCTCACGCTCCGTAGTGGAAACAGGCTCCGCATAATTTGGGGCGTTTACAGGGGATTTTCAATCTTTTTCGGACCCCGCACCGGACAGCCTGCCGGCAATGGGGAGGGGCGCCTATATATTCACTTGCGCATATATATGGATTACCGTATATTTGAGCCATGATCTCCTCCGTTCCCGAACTGCTCCGTGCCCTCGCCGATCCCACCCGCCTGCGTTGCGTGGTGTTGCTGCAGCGGGAGGGCGAATTGTGCGTCTGCGAACTGACCCATGCCCTGAGGGAGTCGCAGCCCAAGATCTCGCGCCATCTGGCGCAGTTGCGCGAAGCAGGCATCGTCGCCGACCGCCGCCGGGGGGTGTGGATCCACTATCGCCTGCACCCGGAGTTGCCCGCGTGGGCCACCGAGATATTGGCCGCAACCGCCACAGGCGCCGCCGACCAGTCGCCGTTCCGCGACGACCGCGCCGCCCTGCGCAAAATGCCCGGCCGTCCAGGATCGAAAGTCCAATGCGCCTGAGCGGTAACAACCATATGTGCTACAAGCGAAAGAAATGGAATCAGGACTCCCCTGTGGCCGCTCCCGCGACTAACCTGTCGGCCCCGTGTCGCGGCCACTACCGTCCCGGCGCCAGTTGTTGCGCCTGAACGTCTGGCACGAGGATCTTTTATGGAACTGCCGGATATTGCAGCGATTCGACAAGCCGCCGAAGAGGCGTTCAACTCGGGAGGGCTCTACTGTGCCGAAAGCGTCGTGCTCGCCCTCGCCAAGGCACAGGGTTACGAAACCGACCTGCTTCCGCGCATGGCCACCGGGTTTTGCAGCGGCGTAGCGCGCACCTGCGGTACCTGCGGCGCCCTGAACGGGGCGATCATGGGCGTCGGTCTCGCCTTCGGGCGCGGGCGCGCCGGCGATCCGGTAGAGACGGCCTATGAAGTAACGCAACAACTGGTACGCGAATTCGAGCAGACCTTCGGCAGCAGAAATTGCCGCGAACTTCTCGGTTGCGATCTCGGCACCCCGGAAGGGAAACGTCATTTTCAGGAAGAGGGACTGCGCGAACGGTGTACACAATTCACAGGCAAAGCCGCAGAAATCGCGGCGCGGCTTATTTTTTCGAACGTCATGCAACCGATTGCCACGGCCGAACAGTTGGCTGAGGCCCGGCAACTGTTATCGGCGTCCGATCTGCCCGTTGCTGATATGGATTCACCTCAATCCATATTGCTGTTCGGCCGGCGCTCCGACAGGGAGTTGGTCGGCGTGGTCGGTCTCGAGTTGTATGGGCCGGAAGCGCTGTTGCGTTCGCTTGCGGTATCACCGTCCTATCGCAACCGCGGCATCGGAAAATCGCTGGCGGCGTTCGCCGAAACTCAAGCGGCATCGCACGGCGTTCAATCGATGTTCTTGCTTACCGCGTCTGCCGAATCGTTCTTCTCCAGGCTCGGCTATGAGGTCGCATCACGTGACGAAGCGCCGTCATCCATCCGGAACACCACCCAATTCTCCGGACTTTGTCCGTCGTCAGCGACCTTCATGAGAAAAAATCTATGCCGAAGCTGAACCTGCTGTTTCTCTGCACCGGCAACTCCTGTCGCTCCCAGATGGCCGAGGGGTGGGGACACCACTTCGCCGGCGATCGTCTGGAGGTTCGTTCCGCCGGCATCGAAGCGCACGGTCAGAACCCGCGCGCCATCGCCGCGATGGCCGAGGCGGGTATCGACATCTCCGGCCAGGAATCAACCCGGGTCACCGACGCGATGATCGATGCGGCGGATGTTGTGGTGACCGTTTGCGGTCACGCCGACGAACACTGTCCGGTACTGCCGCCCGGAGTGCGCAAGATCCACTGGCCCCTGAACGACCCTGCCAAGGCAAGCGGTACGGAGGAGGAGATCATGGCGGTGTTCCGCGCCAGCCGTGACGATATCCGCGAGCGGGTGCGCGCCCTGGTGGAAGAGCTGGCGAGATAAAGTTAACCCGACAAAACCGTAGCGGCGAATCGCTCGGTTCGGAGCATGTATGTCTGCACAGTGTGAAGTAATCGCAAAAGAGGCCGCCGGCAGCGAGATGGGACTGTTCGAACGCTATCTGACCCTCTGGGTGTTTCTCTGCATCGTGGCCGGGATCGCGCTCGGTCACCTGCTCCCTGCCCCGTTTCACCTCATCGGACGGCTGGAGCTGTTTCAGGTCAACCTGCCGGTGGCGTTGCTGATCTGGCTGATGATCGTACCGATGCTGCTGAAGATCGACTTCGGCGCACTGCATCATGTGAAAGAACACTGGCGCGGCATCGGCGTGACGCTGTTCATCAACTGGGCGGTGAAACCCTTCTCCATGGCATTGCTCGGCTGGCTGTTCATCCGCGTGCTGTTCGCCGACTGGTTGCCGGCGACGCAGCACGACAGTTACATCGCGGGACTGATCCTGTTGGCGGCCGCGCCCTGTACCGCCATGGTGTTCGTCTGGAGCCACCTCACCCGCGGCGAACCGCACTTCACCCTGACCCAGGTCGCCCTCAACGACAGCATCATGGTGTTTGCGTTCGCGCCTATCGTCGGGCTGTTGCTGGGCATCTCCGCCATCACCGTGCCGTGGGGTACGCTGCTGTTGTCGGTGTTGCTCTATATCGTGATCCCGGTGGCCGCCGCGCAACTGTGGCGGCGCGTCCTGCTCGCCCGCAGCAAGGAAGCATTGCAACGAATGCTCGAGCGGTTGCACCCGATCTCGCTCTCCGCGCTGCTGGCAACGTTGGTGCTGCTGTTCGGTTTTCAGGGGAAACAGATCCTGGCGCAACCACTGGTGATCCTGCTGCTGGCGGTGCCGATCCTGATCCAGGTCTATTTCAACTCGGGCCTGGCCTATCTGCTCAATCGCCGGTTGAAGGTGGCGCACAGTGTGGCCGGACCCTCGGCGTTGATCGGCGCCAGTAACTTTTTCGAACTGGCGGTAGCCACCGCCATCAGTCTGTTCGGCTTCGACTCCGGTGCGGCGTTGGCCACGGTGGTGGGGGTGTTGATCGAGGTGCCGGTAATGCTGTCGGTGGTCAAGATCGTCAACGCCAGCAAGACGTGGTACGAACGTCCGCAACGGGCATGATATTTACCATGAGCCAAATCAGACTCACTTCGCGCATCACCTGTCCCCACTGCGGACATACGGAAGAAGAGACCATGCCCACCGATGCCTGCCAATGGTATTACGAATGCAAGGGGTGTGGTGCGATGTTGCGGCCGAAGCCCGGCGACTGCTGCGTATTCTGCTCCTATGGCGATACCCCCTGCCCCCCGGTCCAGCAGGACAACTCCTGCTGTCATTGACCGCCCATGTTTGACGCCATCGCTTCCTTCATCGTTTATCGCTGGTTCGGCCTCGACGCGGCCGACCGCGGTGCGGCGGCATTACACTTTTTCATCGCCGACAGCGTCAAAATATTCGTACTGCTGTTGGCAATCATCTACGTCATGGGACTGTTGCGCGCCCTGCTGTCGCCGGAGCGGGTGCGCGAATACGTACGCGGCAAACCCAAATGGCTGGCGCGCTCCACCGCCATCACTCTCGGTGCGGTAACGCCTTTCTGCTCCTGCTCCTCGGTGCCGCTGTTCATCGGCTTCGTGGAGGCCGGCATTCCGCTCGGCGTCACTTTCTCCTTCCTGATCGCCTCGCCCATGATCAACGAGGTGGCAGCGGTGATCCTGGTGGGCATCCTGGGTTGGAAACTGGCGGCGCTGTATGTCGTTTCCGGCCTGACGGTCGCCTATCTCGGCGGCATCGCGATGGAACGTTTCCGTCCCGAGCGCTGGGTGGAAGAGTATGTGTGGAACATCCACATGGGACAAAGCAACCTGCCGCAGCCGGATCGCTCACTGCGCGGGCGACATCGTTATGCGTTGGGCGAAGTAAAAGAGATCGTCGGCCGCATCTGGAAATGGGTGCTGGCCGGTATCGCGGTGGGTGCACTGTTTCATGGCTATGTACCGGAACAGTGGGTCACCGATCATCTGGGCGGCGACGCCTGGTACACGGTGCCGGCGGCGGTGCTGCTCGGCGTGCCGCTCTACTCCAACGCCACCGGCGTCATTCCCATCGCCGAAGCGATGCTGGGCAAAGGTGTGGCGCTCGGCACCACCCTGGCGCTGATGATGAGCATCGCCGCACTGTCGCTGCCGGAGATGCTGATCCTGCGCAAGGTGATCCGCTGGCCGGCATTGGCGCTCTATGCCGGCGTGCTGGCCGTCGCCTTTACCCTGGTTGGTTGGGGTTTCAATCTGTTGTCATAAAAAGCAAAGGAACATTCGCATGAAAAACATCAAAGTACTCGGCGGCGGCTGCCGCAACTGCCAGACCACCTACGAGTTGATTCAGAAGACCGCCGAGGAGCTGGGGGCCGAAGTGACCATGGAGAAAGTGGAAGATTTCGCGCAGATCATGAGTTATGGCGTGATGTCGACCCCGGCGGTGGTAATCGACGGCCAGGTGGTGCATGCGGGCGGTATTCCGGATCGTAAGACCATCGCCTCCTGGCTGTAACCTTTGCAGTCAGGTAGATAGCAGATGCAACACCATTCCGGAGACGGCAACAAGCGACTGCGCGACCAATAGCACGGCCTGCATTTTTAACAAGCGTATACAACCATGCAGCCGCTCGCTCAGGCCGCGTCCTGTCTTGCTCTTCGGCATCAGTTTCAATTCAGTCAGGGCCTGGTCCCATCGCTGCAGATCCTCGGGTCCGGAAGCGATCGCCGACAGCAGGCGTCGATCGAACCCAACCCGTATCGCGAACCAGGTTTCGGCCAATCCAAGCAAAACAATAAACGCCGCCGTCCCCAACCACAGGGATGAAACGGAAGCGGAGAATCCAATTGATACCAGTAACATGGCTCCCGCCACAACCGTCATGGCAACGGAAAACACATGAATCTTCGTATGCTGTTCGAGCAGCGCGGCGCAGCTCGTGATAGTCGCCGCCGCCAGGTCTTTATCCATGCCTGCCATCGACAATCTCCTGCAACAATCCGCGATGCCGTTCTCCCAGGACAATCGACGGCCGCTTCGCCCGGATCATATCGAGTGCCTCATCGACGCTTCCGGCGCGGTTCGTACGCAACAACCAGACCGCGACCGCCATGGCACTCCGAGAAAAACCCAGCGCGCACGCCACCAGCACCGGCCCTTTCTCCTGCGAACACCTGTTCTCGATCAGTTCCGCCGCCGCAAGCAGCTTGTCGGCAGGCGGTAACAGAAGATCGAGGCAGGGTATGCAACACCAGCTATCGATCAAGCGCGTCGCCGGTAACTCAGCGGTCACATCCACCACCCCGGAATAACTGCCGTTACGGATATCCTGTCGGGACGGAAAACGGCCGAGCCAGACATCGGAATCGATAAGCGCAGCCGGTTCACGCCGCCAGGTCCAGAGTCGGGAATTAATCCAGGCGCCCACCACATAAGGAAACAGCAGCCATTTTGCTGCGACCGACATCCGTCCGCGATCATCTTTTTGAAAACCTTTGCTGCCGATCACGATATAAAACAAAGCGACAAACAATAAGGACGCGGCAGGCCAGAGCAGCCACAACGCGGAAGCTCGCACCTCAATCGCTATCACTGCCATCGTCACCCCGGCAAGCAGATACCACCCTGCGATAGCCAGCCCCTTCCGACCCAGCTCATTTTTTGCCGGTTGCAGCATGGAAGCGCCCTTGTCGGGCCACAACCAGATACAGAACCAACCCAGCAACGCGCCGGTTGGGATATCGATAAAGTGATGTTGATAAGTCGTCAGTACCGAAATCGCAATGAGCGCACATATAAAATGAAACGGGAGGCGAAGCAGACGCGGCAGATGCGCCAGGTAAAGCTTCCACAGGATAATCAAAAGAGCGATATGCAGTGACGGCGCCTGATTGAACGGACGGTCAAAGCTGTAGAGGGCCGTAAACAGCCCACCGAAAACCCCTTCCGCCTGGGGTCGTTCAAAACTGAACTGCAATGGGAACAGCACAAAGCAGCATACCGCGATGACCTGCGCCGTCAACAACCGCCGGGCATGATTGTCCAGTTCGTCCTTCGACGTGCAGATGAACAACGAGATGGCGTAAAAAATATCGATAATCCAGTAGGGGATGATCGTCCAGGGCACAAACGGTATTTGTCGTTCCCAATCGAAGACGATATGCCCTACATGTTCCTGCATGGACGCGAACCAGTTCGCCCCTCCATAGCTGGCGAAAAAGAACGGTCCCAGCAGCAAAAGCCACAATGCGGCCCGCCACCGGAGTGCCGGCTCTTTTGCGCTGTTACTCAGCAACCCCTTTGTCACAGATCGTTTCGACGTGCCAGAGACACCGTGAAAATACCAAACTCGTCGATGCGCTGCCCGAGCTTGCTGAATCCTGCCGCCTCGACCAGTTGATCCATCTCCTGCTGGGTACGCCTGCGCATGATCCATGCCTCCCCCTGGCGATGACTGGTCAGGGCACGGGCGATCATCTCCAGTTGCGGATGCCAGGGCTGCCCCGTATAAACCAGGTATCCGCCGGGCTCGATGGCGGAAGCAAAACCACGCAACGACTCTCGAATCAACTCGTTGTCGGGAAACAGTTCGTAAAGACCCGAGACCACGCCCAATGTCGGCTTCGGTTTCACATCTGTATAGCTTTCGGATTCAAAAGCATTGGCCTCGACAAAACGGGCGATATCCGCGAGGCCCTTCTCTTCGATCAGCTTGCCGCCCTGCTCCACATTTATCGGACTGTAGTCGCGCAGCAGGATCGAATCCGGCTTGGACTCACTCTGCTCAAGCGCCTCCAGGATATAGCGGCCGTGGCCGGAAGCGACATCCATAATATGCACTTGCTTGCCTTCGTCGCGTAACCTGTGCATGGCGTCGCGCAGCAACTCCTCCACGTTCAGCTTGCGTTGCCGGATACCGCGCCAACCGATCGAATTCAGATAGAGCTTGTCGATCCACTCCCCGACCAGGGAGACGCCTGCCGGCTGGTTGCGGTAGACGTAATCGAGGGTACTGCCGGAATCGAAACCGGTCTGGTGCCCCAACTTGACCCCCTCCGACAACAAACCGCCGATCTTCAGCCCCAGACGGGTCAACTCCCAATAGAGACCGCGTGGGGAAAACAGCGACAGGGGCGTTGCCAATCTATCGGCTTCGTAGCGTGTAAACCCGGACTTGTCCGCATCCAGCAACGATGGCCGTGAAACAGGTTCGGCGAACCGCTGCACGATAAAATCCCGCGCCTTGTCGACCGCCTGCTTGCGATCCTTTTCGCCGAGCGTATCGTGGTAAAAACCGTCGAGGATGTGCCGTTCCTTGACCGGGCTTCCCAAGCGTTCGTAAAAGGTATGTTGCGGTCCGTGATGCACCACCCAGTCCGCGCCTGAAATCAGCAGTTGCGTAGGAACGGTAATGGCCGCCGCATCGGCGACCACGCGATCCGCCGCTTCGTACAACGCCAGCAGGATATTGACCGAGATCTGACGGGTGACAAGCGGATCGGCATTGAACGAGGCGATGCGCTCCGGATCATGGGTCAGGAACTTCGCCTTCACATAGCTGTTTACGTAGAAGTTGCCGCGTAACATCTGTTGCAATTTCAGCCCGGGCCGCGCAAAAGGTACGTACAGCTTGACCTTGAATGCCGGCGAGGCTAATACCATACAACGGATCTTCGGAGCGTAATCATGTACCCAGGTCGAAATCAGCACCGCGCCCACACTCTGCGCCACTACCGCCATATCTTCAGAGTTAATGCCGTACTCCGCGGTAATGTGATCGATAAAGGTCTGCACATCGCGAACCGAAACCGCGAGACTGGGGCTGTCCCCCCGCTCGCCCGGCGAGCGGCCGTGCCCCCGCGCATCCCAGGCAAAAAAGGCGTAATCCGGGAGATCCAACTCATCCACCAGATGCGCCAATCTCCCCGAATGCTCATGGCCCCGATGAAAAAGGACAACCGCTCCTTTCGGGGTTGATGCTGCCGGCCAATAACGATAGAAAAGCTCGACACCATCATGGGTCTCGAATGTCTTTTCCTCAGGGATCCTCGCGTTTGTTGTTTTTTCCATTGTTTTCTCCCTCGGCATTTTTATAACCAATACTTACCACTCGTCGGAGTGAAGACACTGGCCATCCAGTTCATGAAACCGTTGCGTCAACATATCGATATGCTGTTGCCTGTCACCCGGCCAGTATACCGGCTCTCCGACGAATACATCGCAGAAAAACGGTACTAACAGTCCCTCCCCTTTCGGCAACGCCTTACCAAGTCCATGCAAGAATACCGGAATCACCGGCACCTCGGGATGCCTCTTGGCCAAATGCGACACTCCGTTTTTCAGCACTCCCATCTTCTCCGGTTCACCACGGGAACCTTCGGGAAACAGTATCAGAATTTTTCCCTGCGCCAGGGCCTCCGATACTTCGGCGAGCGGGTCGCTGTGCGAAGCCTTAAGCTGCCGCTTTAACGGAATAATCCCGATAATAGAAAGTGCAAACCACGACAATAGCCGTGTGCGTAAAAAATAGTCAGCCGCAGCCACAGGATGAACGTCTTTCAGCTTGCGAAACGGAAGGAGCGTCATCAACACCATCGTATCGAGGTGGCTGTTATGATTGGCGACAACGATTGCGGGCCCCTGCTGCGGTAACCGTGAGCGATTACGTACATTCAATCCCAGAATGAACAGCACCACGGGGCGCACTACGAGGCCGAAAAAAAGGTAGCGGAGTATAAGCGATAGCACGTCGCCTTAGACCTAATAGTGAAGATAGTAGATGTAGTGAAAGAAAAGCGGTGCCGTATAGGTCAGGCTATCGACCCGGTCGAGGATACCGCCGTGCCCCGGAAGCATACTGCCGCTGTCTTTCACCTTCAGATCACGCTTCAATGCCGAGATCGTCACATCACCCATGAACCCCGCAACGGAAATCAGCACGCCGGCAAAAACCGCCTCCATCATACTCAGCGGGGTCAACCAAGGCGCCAGCGCCGTTGCCAGTGCCGTGGTGGACAGTATGCCGCCGACCAGCCCTTCCCATGTCTTGTTCGGACTGACTTTCGGGATAACCTTGTTGCGCCCGAGCAATTTTCCCCAGAGATACTGGAACACATCATTGAGCTGGGTCAGCACCACCAAAAAGAACACCAGCCCGGCACCTCCCGCTACCGGATTTCCCGCAAGGGGCAACACCAGCAGATAGGCTATATGGCTCAGACTGAAGACGGCGATCATCACGCCCCAATGCAAGGTACCGGCGGCCCGCAGAAAACCGTCTGTTTCGCCGATCAACACCATCCGCATCGGAATGAACAGGAAAGCGTAAACCGGGACGAAGATAATGAACATCCCATACCATTCGATACCGGCCCAGTAGTACTGGAACGGAATGGTGAGATAGGCCCAGAAGAGTACCCGGTGATCGGCGCGCCGGGTCGGGATCAGAGAGAGATACTCTTTCAAAGCCAAAAAACTGACCAGGCCAAAAAAGACCAATGCCGTTTCGCGATTTACCAGAAACGCCAATGTGAACAGCGCCACCATGACCCACCACGAACGGATGCGGCTCAGCAGTTCACTGTAATCTTTCCCCTGGCTGACGATCTTCATCGCATACGCGATCAATGTGGCGACAACCAGTAACCCGAAAACGCCGGTCAACGCCCAAATGACATTGGGTTGCAGATGCCCGAATAAGGTCATTGCATCACCGCCAGAGCATGTCGCATACGATTGGCAATCGTGATCAGCAATAACAGCATCACAACCGCAAACAACCATGCCAACCACTGTCCTGCCGGCACGCCCGACCCCAGCGCTAATGCCAAAGCGCCGAACAAGAAGGCACGATCACTTTTACCCATCGGCCCGTCATAACGGCGGTCACTCCCGATCTGCACGGCAACCACGCCGGTCATTTCAGAGATGACTGCCAGCAATACGACAAGCACCACCAGTTGCGAAGAAACGCCGGGGATAAGCGCGAAAGGAAGATAGAGGAATATATCGGAAAACACGTCGCCCAGTTCGTTCAGGAATCCCCCCAGGGCGCTCTTCATTTTGAATTCCCTGGCCAGCATTCCATCAATCGCGTTAAGCGCCATACGGACGAACAACACTACAGGAACCAGTAACAACGGCCACCGTTGTTCAGGATAAACCGCGATAAGAGCACCGGCTATCGCCGAAAGCAGTGCGGCTCCGATCGTAACCTGATTTGCCGTTACGCCCGTTGCGGCGAGTGCGCGCACCAGTGGCCGCAGCAAGCCTTGAAATGCGGGTTTCAAATCATAGATACTCGCCATCGCCCTCTCCTGTTTCGGCCGGTATCAGAATCGTGGGGATGCGCCCCCCCGATCCGCGACATTCCGTTACCGGGAAATCACCCGCCCGGATCAAATCATGCCATATAACGATATCAAACAACACGAATAGCACGCGGACATAAATACAAACGCACTTACGAAGCGATACATTCGATCCGGATAATAATGCAGACCGCGACCGGAAGATAGAATCCCGGATAGAAATTTATCCGGATTGGATAATTCCCTTGTTCTTATGTAGCGGCGGTATAGAGGTACCACCTATGCGGCTGATCGGGGGGTGGCTTTTATTCCCGTTCTTCGATCCAGGCCATCTGAATCGCCTCCAGGATCTTCTCGCCGGAGTGTTCGGGATCGTCGTCGAAACTTGGCAGTTCCAGCACCCAGTGATGCAGGTCGACAAAATTGATGTAGCGGGGGTCCACATCCGGATGGGAGTCATCCAGTTCGATGGCAATCTCCGCCGTATCGGTCCATCTCAGGCTCATGCACAATCCCTCCTGCTCAGTGTTTTTCGGAGGCCAGGTTGATGTTGTATTTGGGGATCTCCACCACCAGATCCTCCTCCCCCACGATCGCCTGGCAACTGAGACGCGACTCCGGCTCCAGCCCCCAGGCCATATCCAGAAGATCCTCCTCTTCCATCTCCGGCTCCGGCAAGGAGTCGTATCCCTGACGTACGATAACGTGACAGGTGGTACAGGCACATGATTTTTCGCAAGCGTGCTCGATCTCGATCCCGTGCTGCAACGCGGCATCGATGATCGAGACCCCGGGTTCCACCTCGAACTCCGCCCCTTCCGGGCAGATCTCTTCGTGGGGTAGAAATTTAATCTTTGGCATGGTGGTGATTTGCTTTATCGTTCACGGTTAGGTGCGAGTTTATCTTTAAAGAGTAGACAGTAGACAGAATACAGGGGTAATCCTCATCTGTTCCGTGGCACTTCCCGGTCTACTGTCTACTGTATTCCGTCTACTGCTTCAAATTACTGCTCAAACTCATCTACTTTATGCCCCGCCATCGCCTTGCTGATGCCGGCGTTCATGCGGCGCTCCACATAGAACCCGCAGGTCTGTTCCAGTTCCTCGATCGCCTTGGTAATGGCCTCGGCATCGTCGTCGCCGGCGATCTCGATCAACCCGTTCAGCGCCTGTTCCACGATCTGGCGCTCTTCGGGGTTCAGCAGTTGGTCGCCGTCGGTGGCCAATGCCGCGCGCAACGCCTCGATCACCCGTTGCGCCTCCACCTGTTGCTCTCTTAAGCGACGCGCATCCATGTCGTCCTGGGCGTAGGCGATGGAGTCGCGCAACATGGTCTCGATCTCGCTGTCGGTAAGACCATAGGAGGGCTTGACCTCGATGGCCGCCTTGACCCCGCTGGTCTGTTCCTCCGCGCTCACGCTCAACAATCCGTCCGCATCCACCGTAAAGGTGACCCGGATACGCGCCGCCCCCGCCACCATGGGAGGGATACCCCGCAGTTCGAACCGGGCCAGGGAGCGGCAGTCCGCTATCAGGTCGCGTTCGCCCTGCAACACATGGATCGCCATGGCGGTCTGACCGTCTTTGAAGGTGGTGAACTCCTGCGCCCGCGCCACCGGGATGGTGGTATTGCGCGGAATGATCTTCTCCATCAGTCCGCCCATGGTCTCGATCCCGAGAGAGAGCGGATTGACGTCCAGCAACAGCATCTCCGCATCCGGCTTGTTGCCGGCCAGGATGTCGGCCTGAATCGCGGCACCCACCGCCACCACCCGGTCGGGGTCGATGCTTACCAGCGGTTCGGTCCCGAAGAACTCCCCTACCAGTTCCCGCACCCGGGGGACGCGGGTGGAACCGCCCACCATCACCACGTCCTCCACCTCTTCCGCGGAAAGGCCGGAATCCCGCAGGGTGCGGCGACAGGCGGCGATGGTCTTGCGAATCAGCGGATCGACCAGTTCATTGAACCGGCCGCGGGTGAGGATTCCTTCCCAGTGGGCGCCGCCTTCCAACTCTACGTTCAGGGCAGCCTGCTCCGATTGCGTAAGGGCCTCCTTGGCGGCGCAGGCATCGCGCATCAGCCGCCGCAACAGGGAGTGGCCGGCATCTTCCGCGATCCCCGCCTGCTCCATGATCCACTGCGCCACCACGCGGTCGAAGTCGTCCCCCCCGAGGGCGGAATCACCGCCGGTGGCGAGCACCTCGAACACCCCGCGATGCAGGCGCAGGATGGAGATATCAAAGGTGCCGCCCCCCAGATCGTAGATGGCGTGCACCCCGTCGGAACCGCTGTCGAGGCCATAGGCGACGGCGGCGGCGGTGGGTTCGTTCAACAATCGCAGGACATTCAGACCTGCCAGCTTGGCGGCGTCCTTGGTGGCCTGCCGCTGGGCGTCGTCGAAATAGGCCGGCACCGTGATCACCACCCCGGCCAGTTCACCGCCCAGGGTCTCTTCGGCCCGCTGCGTCAGGGTCCGCAGGATCTCCGCCGACACCTCCACCGGGCTCACGTCGCCGCTCACGGTGCGGATGCGCGGAACCGCGCTCTCCTGCTGTACGAACTCGTAGGGCAAACGACTGCCGAGGGATTTGATGTCCGCCAGTCCGCGCCCCATCAGGCGTTTTACCGAGGCGATGGTGTTGAGGGGATCCTCGGTGGCCGCCGCCTTCGCCGCGTCACCCACTACCACACCCTGCTCCAGATAACGGACCACCGAGGGCAACAGGTGGCGCCCGTCGGCATCCGGCAGGGTCTCCGCCACACCGCTGCGCACGCTGGCGACCAGGGAGTTGGTGGTGCCCAGATCGATGCCGGCCGCCAGTCGGTGCTGGTGGGGCGCCTCCGACTGCCCGGGTTCAGAAAGTTGCAGTAACGCCATTCGATTTTCTCAAAGGTCTTCGTCCAGTTCCGCTTCCAGCAGTTCGGCATCGTGCCGCAATTTCTGCAGGAACTGCATCTTGCTCAGGATCTCCCGCGCCGCCGCCAGTTGTTCGGGACCGGGGTTCTCGAACAGGGTCGCCAACTGCTCCATGAAGAGCCCGGAGCGTTTGCGGACCTCTGTGCGAATACGCTCGGTCACGACATAGGGATCGGAGGCCTGCTTCGCCTCCGCCAACTCCTCGCGCAATTCCAGTTGTTCCATCAGGAAGGCGGCGTCCTGGGTATTGGCGGTGACATCCATCTCCAGACCGTAGAGAGTCAGCAGGTAGTGGCCGCGCAGGATGGGATCCTTCAACGTCTCCAACGCCTCATTGAGATGGGTGGAGCCCTGCATGGCAACCCGCTTCTCCTGCTCCGAGGCATGGGCGAAGCGGTCGGGATGAACCTCGCTCTGCAGCTCGCGGTACCGGCGCGCCAGTTCGTCGGCATCCACCCGATAGCTCGTCGGCAGACCGAACAGTTCAAAATAGTTTTTCGAAAAGTCGAGCATTCGTTATCAGGCCATCAACCATACAAACCACTTGTTCAGATTCACAACCTATTCAAAGGTCGTGTCTTTAACTGCTACGAATTTAAACGCGGAGAACGCAAAGACGCAGAGGACGCAAAGATAGTTTTTTCGCGAATCAACAGAATAACTCTCTGCGATCTCCGCGCCTTTGCGTACTCTGCGTTACTGTTCTTTACTTAATACAACGCCGAAGAGCCGGGGCCGCCACTCAGGTCAGACCGAGAAGCTCTCGCCGCAGCCGCACTGGCCCTTGGTGTTCGGGTTGTTGAATTTGAACCCTTCGTTGAGCCCCTCCTTGGTGAAGTCCACCTCGGTGCCGTCCAGGTAGACCAGACTGCGGGGATCCACAAACACCTTGACGCCGTGATCCTCGAATACCACGTCGTCCTCCGCCTGCTGATCCGCGAACTCCAGCATATACGCCATGCCGGAACAGCCGGAGGTCTTGACCCCCAGGCGGATACCCAGGCCTTTGCCACGGCTCTCCAGGAAGCGGTTTACCCGATCGGCTGCGGCTGCTGTCAATGTAATCGCCATAGTCCCGTCTCCTCGTGTCCTGCTCAGGACTTATCCTGCTTCTCGGTATAGTCTTTGACCGCCGCCTTGATGGCGTCCTCAGCCAGCACCGAGCAGTGCACCTTCACCGGCGGCAACGCCAGCTCCGCTGCAATATCGGAATTCTTGATCTGTTGCGCCTCTTCCAGGGTTTTGCCCTTCACCCACTCGGTCAACAGGCTGCTGGAGGCGATGGCCGAGCCGCAACCGTAGGTCTTGAACTTGGCGTCTTCGATTACGCCCTGTTCGTTCACCTTGATCTGCAGGCGCATCACGTCACCGCAGGCCGGCGCGCCTACCATCCCGGTACCCACGTCCTTGGCATCCTTATCCAGGGTGCCGACATTACGCGGATTCTCGTAGTGATCCAGAACCTTGTCGCTGTATGCCATCTTCGTTCATCTCCTGCCTGTTCATCGGTAGCGTCTACCGATTATCGAAACGTCGTGCTTTTTTATGTTTCTGATTAATGTGCTGCCCACTGCACCGATTTCAAATCGATACCCTCTTTATACATATCCCACAACGGCGACAGCTCCCGCAGTCGGGTCACCTGGCTGCGCAACCGGTCGATCACCCAGTCGACCTCCTCTTCCGTGGTGAAGCGCCCGATGGTGAATCGGATAGAGCTGTGGGCCAGCTCGTCCTGCCGGCCCAACGCCCGCAGTACATAACTCGGTTCCAGGCTGGCGGAGGTGCAGGCGGAGCCGGAAGAGACCGCCATGTCCTTCAGCGCCATGATAAGGGACTCGCCCTCCACAAAATTGAAGCTGACATTCAGGTTGCCTGCGACTCTGCGTTCCAGATCGCCGTTCAGGTAGACCTCTTCCATGTCCTTGATGCCGTTCCAGAGCCGGTCCCGCAGCGCCAGGATGCGCTGATTCTCATCCGCCATCTCTTCCCTGGCGATGCGGAACGCTTCACCCATACCGACGATCTGGTGGGTCGCCAAAGTACCGGAGCGCATACCCCGCTCATGACCGCCGCCGTGCATCTGGGCCTCGATACGCACCCGCGGCTTGCGGCGCACATAGAGGGCTCCGATCCCTTTGGGTCCATAGATCTTGTGAGCCGACAGGGACATCAGATCCACCTTCATGGTCTCCAGATCGATCGGTTCCTTGCCGGCGCTCTGGGCGGCGTCCACATGAAACAGGGTCTTGCGGGCGCGGGTCAGTTCGCCGATGGCGGCGATATCCTGCACCACGCCGATTTCGTTGTTGACGTGCATAATGGAGACCAGGATGGTGTCGTCCCGGATCGCAGCTTCCAGTTTGGCCAGGTCGATCAGTCCGTCCGGTTCCGGATCCATGTAGGTGACTTCGTAACCTTCCCGTTCCAGTTGGCGGCAGGTATCCAGCACCGCCTTGTGTTCGGTCTTACAGGTGATGATGTGCTTGCCCTTCTTCTGATAGAAGTGGGCCACCCCTTTGATGGCGAGGTTGTCCGATTCGGTGGCGCCCGAGGTCCAGACGATCTCCTTCGGATCGGCGTTGATCAGCGCCGCCACGTTTTGGCGCGCCTCCTCCACCGCCGCATCCGCATCCCAGCCGTATTGGTGGGAACGTGAGGCCGGATTGCCGAAGTTGCCGTCCAGGGTCAGACAGGCGCACATCTTCTCCGCCACCCGGGGATCAACCGGGGTGGTTGCCGAGTAATCCATGTAAATCGGTAACTTCATCGAATACTCCGCAAATTCATTACTGCGCAACGTCATCCCCGCTCGGGAAATGCGACTCCGGCAGCGTTTCGTTTTTCAGAAACTCCGAACAACAACTGTCCGTATCTTGCCGCTGCGCAATGCGCTGCACCACCTGGCGCGACATCAGATCCTGCAGGCTGATCTCGCTGAGGTAGTCGTGGATTCGGCTGCTGAGATCGCACCACAGGTCATGAGTAAGGCAACGGTGATTGTCCTGGCAGTTGTGGGCGCCGCCGCACCGGGTGGTATCCACGCTCTCGTCCACCGCAGTAATCACCTCGGCGATCGGGATCTCGGAGGCATCCCGACCCAATTTGTAGCCGCCGCCGGGACCCCGCACACTGGCAACCAGGGAACGTTTGCGCAAACGGGAAAAAAGTTGCTCCAGATAGGAGAGCGAGATCCCCTGCCGTTTGGCGATATCGGCCAGCGTGATCGGACCTTCCCCATGATGCAGGGCCAGATCCAACATGGCGGTCACCGCGTAGCGGCCTTTGGTCGTCAATCTCACAACTCGTACTCCTGTAAAAACCGGGTAACTACTACTATATATTCTTGAGCGTTTCAGTCAACTATTTGGGGTCATTCCCGGGCTTTTTCAAGGGGCTTTCGACATCCCGGATTTCCGGCTCGTTGTCCAGCCCCTCGTCGGCGGTGGACGTGATCTCGCAGGCATCGAGGCTGGGCAGTTCCATCTCCATCAACTCCTCCCCTCCTACCCGCTTGAGCGCCTCGCACATCGTCTGCATCCGCCGGTCCACCACATGCAGATGATCCAGCATGCAGTTGATGGCGTGCGCCACCGGATCGGCCGCATCGCGGGTGGCGCCATAGGCGTCGAATCCCATCTTGTCGGCAATCTGTTTGCGGTGGGAATCCACTTCCTGTGACTTCTGGGTGATCATGCGTCCCGGCACCCCCACCACCGTGACACCGGGCGGAACATCCTTCAACACCACGGCATTGGAACCGATGCGTGCACCGTCTCCCACCTCCACCGGACCCAACACCTTGGCGCCGGCCCCCACCACTACGTCGTTACCGAGGGTCGGATGGCGCTTGCCGGGCTTCCAGCTGGTGCCGCCCAGGGTGACCCCGTGATAGAGCGTGCAGTCGTCCCCGATGATTGCGGTCTCGCCGATCACCACCCCCATACCGTGATCGATAAAGAAGCGACGGCCGATCCGGGCGCCGGGGTGAATCTCGATCCCGGTAAACAGCCGTCCGACATTGGAGAGCATCCGCGCCAGCAGGCGCAGTTTCCACCGCCACAGCCGATTCGCCATCCGGTGGATGAATACGGCGTGCAGCCCCGGATAGGTGAAAACCACCTCCAGGGCGTTGCGCGCCGCCGGATCCCGCTCGAGGGCGCTGGCGATATCTTCCTTTATTCGTGAGGGCATGAGGGTTTCCCAAACTCGCCTTGCCATAAAGACTTACTATTCTACTAGATTATTTGGAAAGGTGGCCAGTGGCGGTTTTTGGTCAGGTTGGGGTTTGGTGCTTGTTTGGTCTGAAATCAGTTTCGTGGCTGATCCGCAGAAACTTTGTTTATTTAAGAGATTTGTAATTATTTTCGCAGCCTATTCATCTCAGTTCTCTTTTCTGCTTTCTCTGCTCAGGCTGCGAGCCCCTTTCTTTTGCTTGCCGTGGTTTCCTTTGAGTTTCGGTAATCAGTTTCGCGGCCAAAAACCTACGATTTCTTTCAGTTCCTTCCGCGCGAAGGCCGCGAGGTACTTTCTTTTGCTTGTCCAA
>JBNKCL010000049.1:0-40599 GCA_050287725.1 Sedimenticolaceae bacterium | reverse complement strand
AATAATGAATTATGTTGCAGTACGTTCTATATAAGTTCCCTATTATAGCAGCGAATTGCAAAATTCGGCTTCTGCCGGGAATACGAGCGGATAAGGCATGTGTCTGCCGCGGAAGCTGCCCGGCGCTTCGGGTCGTGAAGGCAAAATGGGCATAGCCACGGAGAAGTGGGGTATTGACGACGGAAGTTGGTCCCTTCGGTTTCACGGCTATGCGTTCCCTCAGAGCGGCGCCGGACGGTCGATAGTTCTTTTTAGGGTATTTGGCCGCCAGACGCAAGATTGCAGCCACCGTTTCCGGCGTGGACCCGCAACGGACTGACTGCCCGAGAGGAGCTAAGTTGTAGTGCGGACAGAAAAAAAGCACTTAGGAGGGTCCTAAGTGCTTCTGTTTGGTAGGCGCGATCGGATTCGAACCAACGACCCCCACCATGTCAAGGTGGTGCTCTAACCAACTGAGCTACGCGCCTGGAGAGGGCGAATCATACCGGTTTCAGGACGCGTATTGCAAGCCGGGGCCTGTAGGCGCTAGCCCCCCTCCTCCCCCGCAAGCCGCACTCCGGCCTCGTCGATCCAGCCGCTGATGAGACGGGCCGGGGTGAGATCGAAATAGAGGTTTCGCACCGTGACCCCTTCCCGGTCCGCATAACCCAGTTCCCCGGGCGACATCTCTTCCAGCACCGGTTCCTTCACCCCCTCCGGGTAGCACTTGAAACTTTCGCAACAGACGTAGAGCGGCACGCCCCTCTCCCGGGCGGCCAACGCCACCAGCAGGCTGCCCGCCTTGTTGATCAGGCTGCCGTCCGCCAGCAGGCTGTCCGCCCCCAGCACCACGGCATCCGCCCTGGCGATAAAGAGTCCGATCTGGGCCTCAGTGATGAGAGTGACGGGGATTCCCCATCCGGCAAGCGTCTCCGCCATCTGCGCCCCCTCGTTCAGGGGACGCGATTCGGTGAGGATGGCGCTTACCCTTTGATCCCGCAGACACCGGAACAGCTCCCGCACGGTGGAGCCGCTGCTGTGGGTAAACAGGGTCCGATCCGGTCCCAGGAACTCCGCGGCCCGGCGCGCGGCCTCGGCGACCGCGTTCTCCGATTCCCGGTACAGGGTCCGGGCGCGTTGCGCCAACTCCTGCCGCATCTGCGGCAGCCCCTCCCAGGCCAGGAGGGCCAACGGTTCCGCCCAGCGCTCCAGCAGGTTGGCCACCGGCGCCATGCTGGGACGCGCCGCCCGGAGGTGTTCCACGCGTTCCCCCAGCCGGTCTGCCAGTTCGGCGGCCGCATCGGCCGGCATGCCGGCGGTGCTCTGCTCCAGGATCTGCAACGCCCGGCGGGCCAGTTCGCTCGCACCGTGGGCCCGGTCGGAGCGGAATGCGGCCAGCGCCTCCTGGAATATCCCCTCTTCCATCACGCCTCCTCCAGACAACGTTGCAACGCCTCCGCCAGTTGCGGCACGGTGGACAGATCGGCGATCTCCGCCGGATCGACCCAGCGCAGCTCCCGGTTCTCCCAATCCAGCCTCACCTGCTCCGGATCGTCGATCTCGAACAGGAAGGGGTGCACCACCCAGCAGGTAGCGAGCTTTTCATCCGGTACCTCCAGCGGTTCCCCGGCCCGTACCAGATGCACCGTCTGTTCCGGCAGGCCGGTTTCTTCCCGGATCTCGCGCCGGGCCTGTGCCAGGGGGATGGGATCTTCCAGATAACCGGAGACGGCCGACCAGCGCCCCCGGTAGCTGCCCACCCGGCCGCTGCGCCGCACGATGAGGATCTTGCCGTTGTGACACAGGAAGGCGGTGACTACCTCTTTTCGTTCCATGATCGGGACCCGCTACGAAGGTTGAGGATTTGTTCCCTTATTATGGCACTCCCCCTCCCAACCTCCCCCGCCGGCGGGGGAGGAGAAAACGGCGCACCAGCGGCGAAAATAAAAGGTTGCATCAGCGAAATGGGAATGGAGGAACGCATGCCCAAAAGATGCGAAGAGAGAAACGAATACCGCATCGAATGAAAGTTAAGAGAAATGTTCGAATACCTATCCGCTGAAAGAGAACCGGAGCGTCGCTACTCCTTTTTTAATAGATCTTTGAGATTGGCGAAGGGTTTGGAGCTTGCGGCGGCGGATGCGCTTTCCTCCGTCCCGCTCCCGCCGCGCGCGATCTCCTCTTCATAGCGCATGTGTTCGTTGTCGTGGCAGTAGAGGCAGAGCAGTTCCCAGTTACTGCCGTCGGCCGGATTGTTGTCGTGGTCGTGATCGCGATGATGGACCGTCAGTTCGCGCAGATTTTCGCGGACAAACTCACGACCGCAGCGGCCGCAGACCCAGGGGTAGAGCTTGAGCGCCTGTTCCCGGTAACCCTGGTCCCGCTGTTCGCGTTTGCGGCGCGCCTCGGCCACCACCCGGTCCAGCCGGGCGTTGTCCATGCCGGTTTTCTTCGACGGCATTGCGTTCCCTCCCTGCTATTCCGGGGAGCCTTCGCTCTCCACGCCCCATCCCTGCGCCAACTCCTCCAGGTGTTTGCTGTGGGTGAGGATGACCACCTCATCCCCCTCCTTGATCTTGCTATCGCCGTCCACCAACAGAAATTCGTCCCCCCGGTAGAGACAGATCACCCGCGCCTGGGCCGGCAGACCCAGTTCGGCGACGGTACCCTCGTCCTTTTCGCGCGCGAAGAAGCTGAATACCCGCGCCTCCCCCCGCAAGGTGGTGGAGATCTGTAGCGGGCTGTGGCCGGCAAACAGGTCGAGCAGATGGCGGCCGATGGCACCGGATGGGATCACCACATCCTCCAGGTTCAGCTCGATACAGATATGCTCGAACTCCGGGTCGTCGATGCGGGTGATGACCCGCCGGAAGCCGAGGGTCCGGCCCACCAGGCTGGCGATGATGTTGGTCTGGTCGTTGCCGGTCAGCGAAAACAGGGCATCGGTGGCGCCCGGATCGGCCTCGCGCAGGATGGCGGGGGTGCTGCCGTCGCCGTGCAGAAAGCCGCAATCCAGCTCCGAGGCCAGGGCGTCGATCCGCTCCTTGTCGCGCTCGATAATTACCACCTCGTGACCGTGCTGCAACAGCAGTTGCCCGGTCATCACCGCCAGTTTGTTGCCGCCGATCAATACCGCTCTCATAGGCTTTCCGTCCGTTTTCCGATCCAGGTCCAGGGATAGAGTACAACCAGGAACGCCACGATTTCCAGGCGCCCGAACCACATATCAAGACACAGCAACAGTTTCAGGCCGGGCGCCAACCCGGCGCCGGTGATCCCGGTGGAGAGTCCCACCGTGCCGATGGCCGAGACCACCTCGAACAGCGCATCCAGCGGCGCATAACCGCTCAGCACGAAGGGCAGCCAGGAGAGAAGGACCACTGCAACGAACAGCACCATCAGTAACAGCGCCCGGATAATCTCCGCCTCTTCCAGCCGCCGGCCGCCAAGATGCGGCTCGGCCACGGCGTGGGTCGGCATGGCGGTGCGCCGGATGACCAGTTGCAGCAGCCGCAGAAAAATCAGCAGCCGCAGGATTTTCAAACCGCCGGCGGTGGAACCCACTGTGCCGCCGGCCGCCATGGAGAGAATCAACATCAGTTTGGTAGCAGCGCTCAACTGTGTCACATCCAGGCTGGAGAAGCCGGTGGTGGATTGCGCCGATACACCCATCAGAAAACCGTGCCGGAATGCGTCCCCCCACCCCATGCCGTTGGAGACATGCAACAGCAGCGCCAGCAACAGGCAGCTCACGATTACCATCGCCAGCAGTCCCCGCAACTCCACGTCCGCCAGCAACTCCCTGGGACCGTTGCGGAAGGTGCGGTAATAGAGAGGAAACGCCACCGCCCCGCCCAGTGAGATCAGCATCAACAGATAGGGGGAAAATCCGGTGAATCCTCCCAGGCTGCGGTCGAAGGTGGAAAACCCGCCGGTGGAGACCGCCGCCAGGGTATGACTGAGGGCATCGAACGCATCGACTCCGAACAGGGTCAGCAGGACGAAGGCAACCACGGTGAGGGTCAGATAGACCGACAGCATGCGCCGGGCGTGCACGCGGGTGGTGGTGGCGAGCCCTTCCCCGCTCTCCGATTCCGGCTGCACCAGTTGCCGCGACGCCATGTGGTGTCCCGCCATCAGTGCCACGGAAAACACCACGATCCCCAGACCGCCGTACCACTGCAGCCAGGCGCGCAGGAACAGCGCGCTTTTCGGTTCTTCGTGCACGCTTCCCAGGATACTGAGGCCGGTGGTGGTAATGCCGGAAACCGACTCGAACAGCGCGTCGACGAACGAGATCCCATGCCCCATCATGGGAAAACTCATCAGCAGGGGAGCCAATACGAATGCCAGGGCGACGACGCTCAGCGCCTCGTTGGTCTGGATCCGCTTGGGCGGTGGGGTGCGCGCCAGCAAACCGGCTGTTCCCAGCAACGCGATCACCCCCAGACAACGCCAGGCGACGGTGTACTCTCCCTCGAGAACCGCAACGATCAGCGGCACAGCCGTCAACAGCGCCAGCACGATCGCCAGTTGTCCGAGATAGCGGGCCACCACCCACCCCCGCACGGCATAACTCAATGTCTCGATCTTCTCATCCATAAATCAAATTCCAGCCGCATCGTGGGTGGTTTGATAAAAGTCCCTGAAAGGGGCCGGTGCCTTCGAGTCTGTTGCGTTCCGGCAGGAGCCCGGTCCTCTGGGCGAAGGGATGGCTCTGATCAATCGCCCGGCGGACCGGGCTTCCACAGCAAGGCAATTGATCAGCCGATTCCAAACAACCGGATGTCAAAACCAATCTTTGCGCTTGAACAGATACGCTAATCCGACACCCACCGCGATCATCACCGACCAGATCAACGGATAACCGTAATACCAGTGCAACTCCGGCATCGCCCAGGGACTGCCGTCGTTGTTGCCGAAGTTCATGCCATAGACTCCGGTGATGAAGGTCAGCGGGATAAACACGGTGGCGATGACGGTCAACACGCGCATAGTCTCGTTGAGTCGGTTACTGGTGCTGGAAAGATAGAGATCCAGCATACCGGTGGTCATATCGCGATAGGTCTCCAGCAGATCGATGACCTGAACCGCGTGATCGTAACAGTCCCGGAAATAGAGCCGGACCTCGTTACCGAACGGATATTCCTCACTCCGGGTCAGATGGTTCAGAACTTCGCGTTCCGGCCAGAGCATACGGCGCAGCAACAGCAGATTCCGCCGCAGGTGGTGCAGCCGTTTCAGGGTCTCTTTATCCGGCTGATCCAGAAGCTCCTCTTCCACCTGCTCCAACTCCGACCCGAAGCTCTCCAGTACCGGAAAGCAGTGGTCGATCACCAGATCGACCAGGGCGTACAACAGATATCCCGCCTCCTGCTTCCGGATCGAGCCGCTATGCCGGCGTAACCGGGCGCGTATCGGTTCGAACGGATCGTGTGCGCCACCATGAAAGCTGAACACCATATTGGTGCCCAGAAACAGGCTGACCTGTTCGGTACCTACAAACTCGCCTTCCAGCAACGGATGATTGAGGATCAGAAACAGTTGCTCTTCGTAGGACTCGATCTTCGGCCGCTGGCCGGAGTTGACGATATCCTCCAGGGCCAGGGGATGCAGGCCGAAGGACTCCCCGAACTGTCTGAGCGTATCGGGGTCGGCCCCACCCTGCACATGAATCCAGGTAATGCTGTCACGATTCAGATAAGCGCGGCACGCCTCGGGGGTGATCTCTTCGATCTCCTCCCATTCCGAATCGGTGTAATCGATCAGATGCAGTTTCGGCGGCACCGGGGCCGACTCACCCGCCAGCGCGAGGGTACCGGGCCGGGTACCGGGCGGATGATAACGCTTGGCGAAATAGCTCATGGCGATTCCCTGCTCGCTGCTGATTGCGGAACCTGACACCGCTCTCTCCAACGCCGAAAGAGCGGTATGCATAACCAATCATTGCACAAATCGCGTCTTTCGGCGTAATTCCCGGGTAAACCTTCGCCGGAACTTCAGCGCACCTGCCGAATCGTAAACGATGAGAAACGCTTCGCCCTTCGCCTGCGCAGGCGGTCTCCGAACCGAGATTTATCCCACTATCGGGTTTAGAATGAGAAGTGGAAGGCATTCAAAGGATAGGGTTGTCGCATGTTAAAAAACCGAAAAGGGCTCTGGATCATCCTGGCGGCGGTGGCCGCGGTCGCAATCCTGCTCTGGGTTGCCAACCGACCGGAGCCGGTGGCGGTGGTGGTCAAGCCGGTGGCGAAAGGCACGGTGGAGAAGACCGTAGCCAACACCCGGGCCGGTACGGTAAAGGCGTGTCGCCGCGCCAAGTTGTCCACCGGCATCGGCGGACAGCTCGCGGTGCTGAACGTCAAGGAGGGCGACCAGGTTAAGAAAGGAATGCTGCTGCTGGAACTCTGGAACAAGGACCTGAAGGCGCAGATCGCGCTCAACGAGAGTGAGGCGAAATCGTCCCGGGCCAACGCCCGCGCCGCCTGTCTGCAGGCGGATGTGGCGCAACGGGAGGCGGACCGGTTGGTGCGGCTGCGCAAGAGCGGCGCCGTCTCGGTGGATGCGGTGGATAAATCGGTGACCGAGGCGAAGGCGCGCCGGGCCGACTGCGAAGCGGCCAACGCCATGTCCGACGTCTCCGCCTCCAAGACCGATCTGGCGCGCGCCCAGTTGGAGCGTACCCAGTTGATCGCCCCGTTCGACGGCGTGGTGGCGGAGATCAACGGCGAGTTGAACGAATACGTCACCCCCTCCCCGGTCGGCATCCCCACGCCGCCGGCCATCGATCTCATCGACAACTCCTGTTTCTATGTCTCTGCCCCGATCGACGAGGTGGACGCCTCGGAGGTGGCGGTGGGCAAACCGGCGCGGGTTACCCTGGACGCCTTCAAGAACCGGGATTTCCCCGGGGTGGTGCGGCGTATCGCCGCGTATGTCCTGGATGTGGAGAAACAGGCCCGCACCGTGGAGGTGGAGGTGGAGTTCAACAACCCGGACGACATCAAACAACTGCTGGCCGGATACTCCGCCGACGTGGAGATCATCCTGACCACGCGCTCGGATATCCTGCGCATCCCCACCGAGGCGATCCTGGAGGGGGACACCGTATTCGTATTCCAGCCGGACGACGGGACGTTGCAGAAGCGCACCATCAAGACCGGCATGTCCAACTGGGACTGGACCGAGGTGGCCTCGGGCCTGAAGGAGGGCGAGCTGGTGGTGACCTCGGTGGACCGTGACGGTGTGACGGACGGCGCCTCCGCAACCCGGGAAGCAGAAAGCAAACCGTGATTCGGCTGCAAGGAATCAATCGGGAGTTTCAGGTCGGCGAGGAGACGGTACACGCCCTGCGCGACATCAACCTGGAACTGAACCCCGGGGACTACCTGGCCATCATGGGGCCGTCCGGCTCGGGCAAATCCACCCTGCTCAATATCCTCGGCCTGCTGGACCGCCCCTCCAGGGGTAACTACCTGCTGGATGAGATCGAGGCCACCACCCTGGCGGAGGAGGCGCGCGCCGATCTGCGGCGGCGGAAGATCGGCTTCGTATTCCAGTCGTTTCATCTGATCGGACGCCTCACCGCGGCCGAGAACGTGGAACTGCCCCTCACCCTGGCCGGGGTGGACCCGGCCGAGCGCAAACAGCGGGTACACGACGCCCTGAAACCGCTGGGCCTGCTGGACCGGGCACACCACCGCCCGGAACAGCTCTCGGGCGGCCAGCGGCAGCGGGTGGCCATCGCCCGCGCCACCATCATGCGGCCCACCCTGATCCTGGCGGACGAACCCACCGGGAACCTGGACAAACACTCCGGGGAGGACGTGATGGACACCCTGGAGATCCTCAACCGGCAGGGGATCATCCTGGTGGTGGTCACCCACGACCCTCAGATCGGGGACCGCGCCCGGCGCCGGATCCATATGGAAGACGGCGCCATCGTGGACGAAAGCGGCTGACGGCCTCCGGACATGCGCGCCCAAGACCTGTTGCAGTTCAGCACCCGCTCCCTGCGGGGAGCCCCCCAGCGGACCCTGCTGATGCTGCTGGCCATGGCCATCGGGGTGGGTTCGGTGATGATCCTGACCGCCCTGGGGGAAGGGGCCAGGCTCTATGTGGTGGACGAGTTTTCGGGCCTCGGCACCCATCTCCTGATCGTGCTGCCGGGCCGTTCCGAGACCACCGGCGGCGCCCCCCCGCTGATGGGAGAGACCCCGCGGGACCTCACCCTGGACGACGCCACGGCGCTGCTGCGCAACCGCTCCATCGAACAGATCGCCCCGATCTCCGTCGGCTCCGCCCCGGTCTCTTATGAGGACCGGGAGCGGGAGGTCAACATCCTCGGTTCCACCGCCGCGCTGTTCACGGTCCGGCAACTGGAGCTGCAAAAAGGGGTGTTTCTGCCGCCGGGAGATCCCGACCGCGGTTCGGCGGTGGCGGTGCTGGGCCACAAACTGAAACAGGAGCTGTTCGGCAACCGCCGGGCGGTGGGTAACTGGATCCGCATCGCCGACCGGCGCTTCCGGGTGATCGGGATCCTCACGGACAAAGGGGAGTCGCTCGGTACCGACCTGAGCGACATCGCCATCATCCCGGTGGCCTCCGCCCAGTCCCTGTTCAACACCTACTCGCTGTTCCGGATCGTGGTCCAGGCCAAGAGCCGCGAATCGATACCGCGGGCGGAGAAAGCGATCCTCGACACTATCCGGGAACGCCACGACGGGGAGGACGACGTCACGGTCATCACCCAGGACGCGATGCTCACCACCTTCGACGAGATCTTCACCGCCCTCACCTTCACGGTGGCGGGCATCGCGGGCATCAGCCTCTCGGTGGCGGGCATCCTGATCATGAACGTGATGCTGGTTTCGGTGTCGCAGCGAACCGCGGAAATCGGTCTGTTGAAGGCGCTCGGCAGCCCGGCCGCACAGGTGTCGCGGCTGTTTCTGACGGAGGCGGCCCTGCTGTCGCTGCTGGGTGCGGTGGTCGGCATCTTCGTGGCGTTTGCCGGTGTCTGGGGACTGGAGCAGGCGTTCCCGGATTTCCCGCTGCAGATCCCCCTCTGGTCCTTCATCGCCGCCCTCACCGTCTCCATCTGCACCGGTCTGCTGTTCGGAGTGTTGCCGGCGCGGCGTGCGGCGGCCCTCGACCCGGTGCTGGCATTGGCAAAACGATGAACCGATCCGGCATCCAGAATCATTCCGGAGAGAAGGCGTGCTGACCCGCGACTTTATCCAGCTCTCTCTCGGTTCGGTGATCGCCCACCGGATGCGAAGTTTTCTTACCGCCCTGGGGATCGCGGTGGGGATCGCCTCGGTGGTGCTGCTCACCTCTATCGGCGAGGGGGTGCACCGGTTCGTACTGGCGGAGTTCACCCAGTTCGGCACCAACCTGATCGCCGTCACCCCCGGCAAGACCAGCACCCTCGGCATGTCGGGCGCCGTGGTCAGCAATGTACGGCCGCTCAGCATCGAGGACGCCCAGGCGCTGGCGCGGCTGCCGCAGGTGCTGGCGACGGTGCCGGTGATCCAGGGCAACGCGGCCATCGAGTCGGGAGACCGCAGCCGCCGCACCATGGTGCTGGGCGTCGGTTCCGCCGTCCCCGAGGTGTGGCAGATGCGGCCGGCCATCGGGCGTTTTCTTCCGGCCGACGATCCGCGGCACGCCCGCGCCTTCGTGGCCCTCGGCAGCAAGGTCCGGAGCGAACTGTTCGGGACCGGAAATCCCTTGGGCCGGCGCATCCGCATCGGCAGCGAAAGCTACCGGGTGATCGGGGTCATGGAGTCCAAGGGACAGATGCTGGGCTTCGATCTGGACGACGCGGTCTACATCCCCACCCAGAAGGCGATGTCCATGTTCAACCGCGAGAGCATGATGGAGGTGGATCTGCTCTATACCCCCGAGGTCCGCAGCGAGACCCTGGCGAAAGAGGTCCGCAAGCTGCTGATCCAGCGCCACGGCAACGAAGACTTCACCATCATCACCCAGGATCAGATGCTGGAGACCCTGGGCTCCATCCTGGATATCCTGACCCTGGCGGTGGGCGCCCTGGGAGGGATCTCGCTGCTGGTGGGCGGCGTGGGCATCCTGACCATCATGACCATCTCGGTCAAGGAGCGAACCCCGGAGATCGGGTTGTTACGCGCCATCGGAGCGGCCCGCCGCAACGTGCTGGCGCTGTTTCTGGGAGAGGCGGTGGTATTGGCCAGTATCGGAGGGCTGGCCGGCCTGTTGCTCGGGGCCGGCGGGGCCTGGTTGTTGGGTGTGGCGATTCCCGACCTGCCCACCCACACCCCCTGGAGCTATGTGGTGCTGGCGGAACTGATCGCGGCCGCCATCGGGTTGGCCGCCGGGGTGGCGCCGGCCTATCAGGCGGCGAATCTCGATCCGATCGAAGCGCTCAGAGCGGAATAGGTAATTGGCTCGTCAGCAGAATTTGCGCGTGAAAAAATAATATTTTCTCGCCAAGACGCAAAGAACGCCAAGAAATCAAAAGCTCTCTATTGAAAACCACCCTGTCGTTTTCATGCTCCTTGCGCCTTTGTGGGAGCATTCAAGATGTGGTTACTATCCTCTCTCCAAGACACAAAGAACACGGGGGAACCAACCGTCCCTTCTTGTAGCCGTCCGTTCCCCTTGCGCTCATGGCGCTTGGCGAGAGTGTATCAATAAAAAAACCCGATCCATCCGCACCCCGGGGTACGGATGGATCGGGTGAAAAACTTCCTGGAGAACTATTCGTTTCGGGCGGCCGCTTCCAGGGCGTCCTGAATCGCGCCCGGGGCGTTCACGATTTTCATGAAGGTCCCCATGGTCAGCATCGGGAAACTCTGGGCGATCCGAAACTTGCCGTGCAACATGTAGACCTTGTTGCCGGAGACCAGCATCTCATAAGGAAGATGTGCGGTGTGTTTCAGCGGCGCGGTGTCGGTGGTCGTCATCACCGTCTGATCGGAACCGTCGCCTTCCTTGATCGCCACGCCGAATACCGTCTCATCCTTGCCCGGGATATCCACCCGGTACACCTTGGCGGTGCCGCCCTTCCCCGCCGCCAGACCGGCTTCCACCGCCGCCACCGCATCGGCGTAGGAACCGTACTCCGCCAGGGTGACCTGATCGGTGAAATAGGGCATGAACATCATATAGTTGTATTTGCGCAGATCGGCATCGGTCCAACCGTCACCCTCGGCGCCGAACTCCTGTTCCTGTCCCAGTGCCGCGCTGAGCCCCTGTGCGACACTGCTCATGTCGGTGGCCAGACGAAAGATACCGGCGGTCCAGTACGGATTGGTGTAACTCACTTGGAGTTTGCCGTCCGCCTCGGTGACCGCGACCCGCTCCATCGCACCATAGCCGCCGCGATCGCTCTGTGCGGCACCCGTCTTCAGCACATCGTTGGTCACCACGATCACATGGGCTCCCGGATACGGCGAGTACTCGCCTGCAATCTGAAAACCGTGACCGGTGAGCGCCTGCTTCACCTCAGCCACCTTCGCGTTCATCGAGCCGGCCGCATTCTGCGCCAGGACATAGGGACGCAACTGGTCGCCCGCAACCGCCAACGAAGCCACAAGGAGTAACAGGGTGGCGAACGGAATCGCCAACATAGATTTTTTCATTGAACATCTCCTCCAAAAGAGCGGATCTTTTATCAGATCCTGATTATTGTGAAACCTTCGCATCAGCCCGCCGTTATTTTTCAGACCGGGATTCATACCAAGCAAAGCGAACCCGGTTCGGGCTGATTATCGTTATTGTTATGAGATTATTCTTAACAGACTGCGGGTTCAAAGGCCAGAACAAATTTGGCGGAGAATCCCCACACCTCACAATTTAATCGCGCCGTCCCAATCCTCCGGAATGCCGATCTCCAGGAATTGGCGGCAGCGATCGATATATACGTCGATGGCGCGGTCGTCGGTACACTCCTGCTTCAGATCGGAAAACAACTGCTGCGCCTGCGCGAACTTCTGATCCTTAAAGATCAAGACCGCCTGTTCAAACCGTTCCCTGCACTCCAGCTTGCGTCTTTGCCGGGGCTCGGTATCGCCATCCAGAATCTCGATGATATCCGCCCACTGCTGTTTACCCTTGACCCGCACCCGGTCCAACAAACGGAACTGAAAATCGTGTGTTTCTCCCAGATCTTCAAACGTACCGGCGGAGATCAGTATCGGTGCGTCATACAACTTGGTCAGACCCTCGATCCTGGAGGCCAGGTTCACGGCATCCGAGATCACGGTCCCTTCCATCCGTTCCGGCTCCCCGATGGTGCCCAGCATCAGCTGACCCGTATGAATCCCGATCCCGACGCGAATCTGGATTTGCGACTCCTCTTCCCCTTCCCCGTTGAGTCTCTGCACCTCCCGCTGCATCTCGATGGCGGCGGCCACCGCCGTTTCCGCGCCGTCCGGGAACAGCGCCATGATCGCGTCGCCGATGAACT
The DNA here is from genome assembly GCA_050287725.1 of Sedimenticolaceae bacterium. GTDB lineage: Bacteria > Pseudomonadota > Gammaproteobacteria > Chromatiales > Chromatiaceae > CBFDBF01. The sequence continues at coordinate 28,172 of JBNKCL010000049.1, read as the reverse complement.
TGTCGATATACCCATGATGCCGGCGTACGATCGGCCCCACCCGTTGCAGATAGCGGTTGATGAAACCGAATACCTGTTCCGGCGTCAGTGTTTCCGAGATTGAGGTAAAAGAACGGATATCGGAAAACAGGATCGTCATCCGTTTCTGCACGCTGTCGCCCAAGCCGAGTTCCAGGATGCTGGACTTGTTCAGCGTACTCAGGATCTGTTTCGGAACAAACCGGCTGTAGGCCTCCGTCAGATCCACCTGGTGTTCATAGGCGCGTTGCAGGCGCGCCCTGGAGTCACGGATGGAGTACGCCATCCGATTGAAGGAGCGGGTCAGGTTTCCCAGCTCATCCGGCGCCGTCACCGGAATATTGATCTCCAGGTCACCGCGATCGATCCGGCGCACACCGTGCAACAGCCGGCGCAACGGACCGAAAACGCTGGAACGGAAAAACAGCGGAAACAGCAGCACAACAAACAGCGCCGCACCGACCACCAGCAGAACCAGCGAGAACGCGAGCGCATGGATGCGAGCGCGATACAGCAGATAGAGATATCCGATCTCGTAGGTCGCATCGCCCAGCTGAACCCGCTTGGCGATCAGAAAATGTTCCGGATATTGAATCTCGGCCTGCCGGAACAACCACCCTCCCTGCCAGGGTTCGGGGGCAAACTCCAGGTCCGGCGCCTGCCCCGCAACGGCATAGAGCAATCGTTCGTCCCTGGTGACATACGCCACCTCCGGCGGCAAATCGCGCACCCGCCCGGATGTAACCAGTTCGATATTCCGGGTCAGATCGGCCTCCTTCAGGGACAAAAACGCATCCTTGTGCAGATCGACGGTGAGCGCGGAAGATGCGCTCAGCAGAATCAGAATCGCACCGAGCGAAAAACCCACAATCTTGATCTGTAGCGAGGACGGCTCGGTGGCGTGCGTCAGGTAGATCACCGCGAACAGATATACGAAAACGATAAATCCGATCCCCAGCAGATACCCCACCATCTCCCAAGAGGCCAGATCGAGATATGCCAATACAAATGCCGAAATCAGAATCAGCGGCGAGAACAGGATCGCAATCAACTTTCGAATGGCGCCGATCCTGTTGTTTACGGCCAACTCTTCTTCCTCTCCCGCGGCCCGCTTTTCCCGGCGCAAAGCGCGCGCCGCGCGGATCAACACCGCCATCACCCACAGCAACTCCAGGCCGACCACCACCCCGATCTCATAGGTTCCGGAGAATACGAACAGACCGCCGGCCGGATCGAACGCCGGCTGGATGAAAGTGACATGCCAGAGATAGAAGGCATAGGTAAGCAACGCCAGCATGAGCGCGATACGAAACGCCCATTTCCCTTCGCGTTCAAAATGGGGGGTGGGAAACTGGTAGGCAAACCGCACCAGGAAGGCCACGAACAACACCACCGAATGCAGCAGACACCACGCAAGCTTAACGGCCGTCAGGTTCAGGGAGGAGAAGATGTAGAAGAAGGACCAAAACACCATCGCCACCCCGGACAGGAACCACAGCAGGCTCCGGGTTGCGTCCGACTTGTCGCGGATGCGCCAGATGAAAACATCCAACACCGTGATCATCAGTGCAATATTCAGCACACTGATCGAGAAGGAAGTGAGATAGAATAGCTTCATCGTCGGCTTCAGGATCTACCCGTGGATGGCCGTTGCGCCTCGCCTGTTGAATTGATATAGCATGTTTATCGATCTATTGCCGCTGCTGATCACCCTTTGCTGGATCCCGATCGTGATCTCTTTTTTGGTGTCGGTGGGAAAGGTCTATCGCTTCAGGGAGGAACTGACGGGGCATTCCCTGTCCGATCCCGAACAGCTGCCGACGGTCTCCGTCATTATACCCGCCCGCGACGAAGAGCCGAATATCGAAAGCTGTCTGGACGGCCTGCTGGGTTCACACTATCCCGCCGACCGGCTGCAAATCATCGTGGTGGATGACCAGTCCTCCGATCGGACACCGGAGATCGTGGCCGCACTGGCCGCGCGACATCCGAACCTGCGACTGATTCACGGGCAACCGTTACCCGCGGGCTGGAGCGGCAAGGCGCACAGTTGTCACCAGGGGGCCGGGCAAGCCACCGGTGAATGGCTGGTGTTTCTGGATGCGGACACCTACGCCAAACCGGATCTGCTGCCGGTGGCACTCTCGTCCGCGGTGCGACGACGGTTCGATATCCTCTCGATTATTCCGTTCCAGATTCTCGGCTCGCTCCAGGAACGGCTGTGGCTGCCCGGTGTTTTTCTGGGATTCGCATCGTTCATCGATTTCGGCCGCGTCAACGATCCGGACGACCCCTTCGCCCTGGCCAACGGCCAGTTCCTGCTGTTTCAGAAAGAGGCATACCGACGGATCGGCGGACACGCGGCGATCAAACAGGAGTTGAACGACGATTTGGCGTTTGCGCGTCTGGCAAAACAACAGGGGCTGCGTTTTCACTGCCTGTTCGGAGAGCAACTGGTTGAGACACGCATGTACCGCAACCTGAAACAGGTCTGGAAGGGATTTTCCCGCAACGCCGCGGAAATCATCCAGGCCTTCTCCTATCCACGCCTGTTGCGCGATGCGTTTCGTTCCGTTGTGGTGGCCGCGGGCAGTGTGGCGGCGCCGATCCTCACCCTGATCGCGTATCGCAGCGCGCCGACTTCATCCAATCTGCTGGCTTTGGGTTCGGCGACTCTCGCAACCTGCGCACTGCTTCTCCTCTTCTGGTTGTCGATCCGGGCATTGCGGCTCCCGGCCCGTTATAGTTTCACCGCGCCGCTCGGTTTGGCACTGCACGGCGTTCTTTGCCTCAACTCATTCTGGCAGTCACGCTACGGAACCCGGAAATGGAAGGATCGGGAGTATCCGTCATGAGAACCATCGCTCTGATCGTTTTGCTATCCATAACCGTTCCGGCCTGGAGTTGGGAGTCGGCCAGGGAACAGGAAGGGATTCAGGTCTATACCCGAAAGATCGAAAACTCCCCGATCGCGGAGTCACTCGGCGTCATCACCGTGGACGCCTCGCTCTCCGCCGTCGCCGCACTGATTATGGATGCGGATCGGCAACAGGAGTGGATCGATTCGGTGGATGAAAGCCGGTTGCTGCGACGAGTGACGGATCGGAAAGTCTATCTCTACACCGTCAGTCGCGCCCCCTGGCCGGTGGCGGACCGGGATGCGGTGGTATACAGCGAGCTGTCCCAGGATCGCTCCGGGATCGTAACCATCCAATCCCATGCAACCCCCGACTTCCTGCCGCCGGCGGAAGGATTACTCCGGATCCGTGCGGTCGACTCCACCTGGAAACTGATTCCGCGCGCCGGCCACCAGGTGAAACTCTGTTATCGGGTGCACAGCGATCCCGGAGGCCAACTGCCGGCCTGGCTGGTCAACTCGGTGGTCGTAAACCAACCCTATAACACCTTGCAAAACCTGAGAGAGAGGGTGCAACAGCCGCCTTATCGGGATGCCGCGTTCCCGACGATCCACGAACCGTCCGTGCCGGTGGATGACCCGGAATCGGGCTGTCTGCAGTAGAGCCGATATCCCATAAGCCGGAGCTTATTGGGTAAACGCCTCAAATTATTATTCTCGCAAAGACGCAAAGAACGCCAAGCGAAAAAAGATAATTTTGCTTTCTTTGCGTGCTTGGCGCCTTGGCGAGAGGATTCCCCTGACTGACGCATGGATCAAGCCCTATTCGCTGCCCGGCACCTCATTTATTCAGGCCACGCTTCCACCCACTCGGGATGGGCGGCAATCTCGGCCCCGCTCCATACCGCCACCGCCGAACCGCGGTAGGGCCGGGCGAAATCGGCGTGCCGTGCCAGCTCCGTATTCCAATAGGTATAGTAGGTCAGCAGCCGGCCATCGGGATGGGCGCGGCCCCACTCCTGCGCCTGGTTTTTCTGAATCACCGTCAACGGCCGTTCCAGTCGTCCCACGAACTGGTATTGACCGTGATAGTCGCCCACATGCGCCACCGGGATCCCCTGCTGCTCCAGTTGTCTCAGATACCTCCCGATCGGCGCCGGATCCAACGCCACCCGGGCCTGGCGTATCGGACCTGCATGCAGACAAAGCAGGATCGCGGTGGTCGCCAAGGCCCATTTAAGGGCCAACCGTTCCAGCGGTCCCCTGGCCCCCACCAGCAGGGCGAACCCCGGGACGATCGCGATCAACCCCCAGGCCGGCGATACCTCCTGCAACCAGGGCGCACCCTTCCAATCCCCCGCCAACAGCGGCACCAAACCGATCGCGAGTCCCGCCAGGATAGTCACAATCCCGGGCAACACCCCGTCGCTCCGGGCTTGCCGATCCTCCAGCCCGGCCAGCAGACGGGCCACCACCAGCACAAAGGCGGGAATCAGGGGCAGCAGATATTGCAACCGTTTGCCGCCGACCAGTGAGAACAGCAGGAACACCAGCAGCAACCAAACCAGGCAGAACCGCAACGGGGCGTCCTGCCGCCACCGTGCGGAAAAACCGCGGAGGCCGCGCCAGACCGGCGGCCATACAATCCACGGCAGCAACATCAGCGGCAACCGGACCAGATACCACCAGACCGGTTCCGAATGCGGGACATCCTCCCCCCCCAGGCGGCCGGCGCTCTGGCCCCAGAAAATGGCGTCGGCGTACTCCTTTCCCCCGGAGAACGCGGCGGGCACCGCCCACGCCAGCGCGATGAGGGCCCCCAGCAACAGCGCCCCCAGGATGCCGCCGTACCAACGCAGCCACGAGTCGGGACGCTGTCCCGATCCCATCCACCAGGGCGCCGACAGCGCCACCGGCAGGGTATGGAGCAGGATTACCGGCCCCTTGGAGAGCACCCCCAGGCCGATGGCGACGGCCAGGATCAGCCAGCCCCGAACCGTATGCCCGCGCCACGCCTCCACGATGCCGAGCATCCCCAGCAGGGTAAAGAACACCAGCAGCATGTCGAAGGTCGCCACGGTGGCGAACAGCGCCCAGAACAGGGTGGCGAACAGCAGCAACGGAGCAAGCTGCGCGATGGCGCCGCGCCCCGGCCAGAGACGCCGCGCCAACTGCCGGATCAGGAACAGGCTGCCCAGAGCAAACAGCGGCGTTATCAACCGCGGCCACCAGTCGTTCACGCCGAACAGCCACCAGCCGGACTGGTAGAGCCAGAACAGCAGCGGCGGCTTGTGACTGTAGACCGCGCCGTTGAGATGGGGCACCAGGAAGTCGTTTCGCAGCCACATCTCCCAGGCCACCGAGACATAGCGGGTCTCGTCCACCGGGAGAAAACCGCGGGTCACAAGTGAAGTGAGGATCAGCAGCAGCCATAATCCCGCCAGCACCGCTACTGTATTTCCGCCTCGAGCCGCAGGATGATTCATGGATAGATGGCCGAATCAGGTATCGCGCCGGGAGGTCTCGTTCGGGGCGATCAAGTCGTCCATCTCTTCCCCCAACTCATGTTCGGTCTCGTCATCCAAATGCCGGCCGTGGCGATAGCGCCGGTAGAGATAGACCCCCAGCACGCCCGAGATCACAAACAACAACACCCCGGTTCCGATCCGTTGCACCGGATCCAAAGCGATCCCACTGCCGATCAGAGCGAATACGATGCTCTGCGGAATAAAACCGATGGCGGAACCGGTGACAAACGGGGTGGCGCGCACGCTGGATACGCCGGCAGCCAGGTTGGTCACCAGGTTACTGCCCACCGGGAGCAGACGAATCAACAAAGTCATGGAGAAGGGGTTGTCGTGCACGAAGGCGTCGATCTTGCGCGCCCGGTCGGGGAACTTCGCATTCACCAAAGAACGCCCTAACCAGCGTGCATAATAGAATGCGACGATACAACCGGCGGTAGTGGCAAGCAGTCCCATCAAACTGCCGTTGACGAAACCGAAGGCGTACCCGCCGAGGAAACAGATCACCTGACGCGGCAACCCGACACCGGTGAACACCAGTCCGACCAGAAGAAACAGCGCCTGACCGAACAACCCGTGGCCGCGCACTTCGCTGTCGATCCACCCTTCGTTCAGCATATCGCCGAGATGGCTCACCTCCAGCAGATACCCGAACAGCACCAGCGTCCCGATCAGGATCAGGCCGCGCATAAAGACGTGCGGATTTATGACTTCTCCTCCGCTTGCGGAAGCTTTTCCTGAACGATCACCGGTCGCCGGCTGCGCCGCTGCAACCACATCACGCCGAACAGATCGACGATCCCGACCCACAGCCGGTTCCAGGTCCCGTACTTTGACACCCCGCGCTCGCGGTGGCGGTGATTGACCTCGACCGAGAGCACCTGTCCGCCGGCGCGTTGCACCAGCGCCGGCAAAAAGCGGTGCATATGATCGAAATAAGGCAACGCCAGGAACATCTCCCGCGAGAACACCTTGAGACCGCAGCCGGTATCCGGCGTGGCGTCTTTCAGCATCCAGGCCCGTACCCGGTTGGCGATGCGGGAAGAGATGCGTTTGACCCAGGTGTCACGGCGCTTGCGGCGGTAGCCGCCCACCAGCATCAGATCCGCCGGCCGATCCGGGGCCTGGAGCGGCGCAAACAGTTTCGGGATATCCGCCGGGTCGTTCTGACCGTCACCGTCCAGAGTGGCGACCCAGGGAGCCCCGGCGGCGCGCACTCCGGTAAGCACCGCCGTACTTTGGCCGCAGCTTTCGCGGTGACGGATCACCCGCAGACGCGGGAAATCCCGACCCGCCTCGGCCAAACGCGCCGGGGTCTCGTCGCTGCTGCCGTCATCCACATAGATGACCTCGTACTCCAGGGTACCGTCGAGGGCGGCCCGGATCTCACCGATGAGCGGCAGGATATTTTCGGCCTCGTTGCAGACCGGAATAACGAGTGAAAGATCCATAAAAAGTCAGTTCAGTTCCGCCGGGGCCGGGCATCCGGACGGCGGACGCGGGTCAAACGGCCGGAGATCGACCCAAAACCAAGGCCGCACCGGGGTGAAAGGGGCGAATTATACCATCTTGGGAAGACGGGGAAAGGAAGATAAAACCGCCTGCGCCGCCAGCCGGATTGCCTGCACTGAAACAGGCCGACTGTGACAAACTGATACAAAATCGTCATTCATCTTTACCGCCATTCCCGCGATAATGGTATTTGATAGTTTCCTCATAAAACGGCTTTGCATAATGGATCGCGGATCGCCCCATTCGAATCGACCGGTCTCCGGGACGCGCTACTCCACAAAAAGAATACAGCGCACAGTGGCGCTTGCCGTCATCCTGTTGCTGACCGGGTGTTCGGTGACACCGCCGCGACCGGACCTGCCGGTGCAACTGCCGGCCCAATTCAGTATCGACGATCCCCGGCCCTACACCACTTCCGAACAGTGGTGGCAGGAGTTCCAGGACCCGAGTCTGAACCGGCTGGTCGCTACGGCATTCGCGAACAATCTCTCCCTGCGTGCCGCCTGGGCGCGCTTGAATCAGGCCAACGCCGTAGCCCGCAAACAAGCGGCGCCGCTGTGGCCGGAACTGGATCTGAAGGCCGGCGTCACCCGCAACCTGTCGAATACCAGCCAAGACACCACCACCAAACAGGTACAACTCTCCGCCTCCTATGAACTTGATCTCTGGGGCCGCGTGCGCGCCGCCAGCGAGGCCGCCGACTTCGACGCCCAGGCCTCGGCCGCGGATCTGCAAACCAGCGCCATCACCCTCAGCGCCACCCTGGCGGATACCTGGTATCAACTGATCGAACAACGCATGCAGCTCGCCCTGGTCGAGAGCCAAAGCACTACCAACCGGGAGCTGTTGCAGTTGATCGAAGCGCGCTTCCGGGTCGGCCAGGCCAAAGCCAGCGACATCTATCGTCAGCGCCAACTGCTGGCCCAGACCGAGGGAGAACAGGCCCGGGTGACAAACCAGCTTCAGATCCTGACGCATCAGTTGGCGATCCTGCTCGGCTCCGTGCCCGGCCAAACCGAACTGCCGGAGAACGCGGACCTGCCCGGACTCCCTCCCCTGCCCGCCACCGGAGTACCGGCCGAGTTGGTCCAACGTCGCCCCGATCTACAGGCCGCGTTTCTGCGCCTGCGGGCCGCCGACGCCCGCGCCGCCGAAGCGGTGGCGGCGCGCTATCCGCGTCTCGATCTGAGCGCCGCGCTCACCACCCCCGGCGCCACCGGCGGTCTGTTCCAGAACTGGCTCGCCAACCTGGTCGCCCAATTGACGGCCCCGCTGTTCGACGGCGGTCAGCGCAAGGCCGAAGCGGAACGCACCCGTGCGGTGGTGGAGGAACATCTGAACAGCTACGGCCAAACCCTGTTACAGGCGATCGGCGAAGTGGAGGATGCCCTGAGCACCGAGCTGCAACAACACGCCTACCTGGAGAGCCTGGACCGCCAGTTGCAACAGGCGGAGGCGGTGGTGCGCCAGGAGCGTCAGCGCTACTTCCAGGGCGACAGCGACTATCTCTCCGTACTTGATGCATTGCGCTCCCGCCAGTCTTTGGAGCGCCAGCAGGTGACCGCCCGACGCCAACTGTTCAGCGATCGCATCGCCCTGGTGCGCGCGCTGGCAGGCGGCTGGTCCCTGACCCCGCCGGCGACCGATTCTGCGAGGATGAACTGATATGACCGATGTAACACCCGTCTCCCGGCCGCGCCGGGATACCTGGAAGATCATTGCACCTGCCGGCGTGGTGTTGGCGGCGGCGTTGGTGGTGACCTACCTGATGCTGAGTTCCACCTCGGCCCGCCGCACTCCGCAGAAACAGGAGGCGCGGCTGGTGGAGGTCACCACCGTTTCGCCGGAGACCGCCCGCATCACCGTCGAGGCCTGGGGCACGGTACAAGCCGCCCGCCAGGTGAAGCTGCAATCCCAGGTGGCCGGAGAGGTCAAGCGCACCGGGGATGCCTTCGAACCCGGTGCGCACGTCCGCAAAGGCGAGCTGCTGTTGCAGATCGACCCGGCGGATTACCGACTTGCGGTACGCCAGCGCCGCGCCGATCTGACCAAGGCGCAGGCCGATCTGGCCCTGGAGGAAGGCAGACGTGCGGTGGCACAGCAGGAGTTTGATCTGCTGGCGAAGGAGACCGGCGCCACGGAGGAAGAACGCCGTCTAATGCTGCGCGAACCCCAGCGGGAGACCGCCCGGGCCGCCGTGGCTTCGGCGGAAGCGGCCTTGTCGGCGGCCGGACTGGATCTGGCGCGTACCACCGTCAAGGCCCCCTTCAACGCCCTGGTGCTGGACCGTCAGGTCAATACCGGCACCCGGGTGAGTAACGGCGCGGAACTCGCCACCCTGGCGGACACCGACACCTTCTGGGTGGAACTGGCGGTCCCCGCGGCCAGCCTGCGCTGGCTGGAACTGCCCACGGACGGCCAACCGGGCTCCAAGGTACTCCTGTACCAGGAACAGGTGTGGGGCAAAGAGCGTTATCGCGAGGGCCGGGTGATCCGGGTGCGCGGCGATCTGGATGAAAAGGGCCGCATGGCACGTCTGCTGGTGGCGGTGGACGATCCACTCTCGCTGCAAGATCCGAAACAACCCACCCTGCTCCTCGGCGCCTTTGTGCGCGCCGAGATCGCGGGACGCGAACTGCCGGATGTGCTGGCGCTGGAACGCGGCTGGCTGCGCGACGACGACACCCTGTGGCTGATGAATCAAGAGAACAAACTCGTCATCCGGCAACTGCAACCGCTTTACAGCAGCAGCGACCATGTCTATGTGCACGACGGCATCGAACCGGGCGACCGCATCGTGACCAGCGAGTTGGCGGTGCCGGTGGACGGCATGCCGTTGCGCACCGCCGAACAACCGGGGAAAGCGCAGCAGTGAGCGAATCCTGGCAGAAGGGGCCGATCGCATGGATGGCGCGTAACTCCGTTACCGCCAACCTGCTGATGCTGGTTTTATTGCTCGGCGGTCTGTTCATGACCACCAAAATCAAGCAGGAGGTGTTCCCCGCCTTCGAACTGGACCGGATTACGGTGAGCATCGCCTATCCCGGCGCCACCCCCGAGGAGGTGGAACAGGGGGTGGTGCTGGCGGTGGAAGAGGAGGTCCGCGGCCTGGAGGGGATCGATGAGGTGTACTCCACCGCATCCGAGGGGAGCGCGAAGGTCTCCATCGAACTACTCTCCGGGGCGGACGCACAACGGCTCTACCAGGACGTACAGCAAGCTGTGGCCCGCATCACCACCCTGCCGGCAGAGACCGAACGGCCGCGCATCACTCTCGATGTACACAAACACCAGGTGGTGGATCTGCAGGTCTACGGGGACGTGGACGAGCAGGCCCTCTACCGGGCCGCGCAACGGGTGCGCGAGGCGTTGCTGCAACGACAGGAGATCACCCAGGTCGACCTGATGGGTGCGCGCTCTGTGGAGATCCACATCGAGATCCCGGAAGCGGTGTTGCGCGCCCACAACCTGACCCTGACCGAGGTGGCGCAGACGGTGCGCGCCCTGGCCATCGACCGGGCCGGCGGCAGCATCGACACCAGCGGCGGCGAGATCCTGCTGCGGGTCAAGGAACGCCGCCAGTGGGCGCAGGAGTTCGCCGCCCTGCCGCTGATCAGCGGCGAAGGGGGCGTGCTGCTGCGGCTGGGCGACATCGCCAAGGTGAGCGAGGGTTTTGCCGACAGCAACCGGGAGGCGGCCTTTAACGGGAAACGCGCCATCGGTGTCGGTGTCTCGCGGGTGGGTGACCAGACCCCGGAGGAGGTCTCCACCGCGGTGCGTGACGCGCTACCCGCCATCAGCGCCAGCCTGCCGCCGCAGATCCAACTGGCGCTCCTGAACGACCGCTCCGAGATCTATCTGGAACGCCTGCACCTGTTGCTGAAAAACGGTTTCATGGGTTTGATGCTGGTGCTGATCTTCCTTAGCGTCTTCCTGGAGTTCAAACTCGCCTTCTGGGTCACCGTGGGCATCCCCACCTCCTTCCTCGGCGCGGTGCTGTTCCTGCCGGGGATGGATGTCTCGGTCAACATGGTCTCGCTGTTCGCCTTCATCATCGCCCTGGGTATCGTGGTGGACGACGCCATCATCGCCGGCGAGAACATCTACGAATACCGCCAGCGCGGTATGGGTTTCCTGGAGGCGTCGATCCGCGGCGCACGGGATATCTCTATCCCCATCGGATTCAGCATCATCACCAACATCGTCGCCTTCATGCCGATGTTGTTCATCCCCGGCTCGTTCGGCAAGGTCTGGGCGGTGATCCCTTCGGTGGTGATCACGGTCTTTGTAATCTCCTGGGTGGAGGCGCTGTTCATCCTGCCCGCCCACCTGGCGCACGTGCGCGATCGCCGCAGCAGCCACTGGGGCGAGGCGTTGCATCAACGCCAGCAGCGCTTCAGCTACGCCTTTCGCCACTTTGTGGAGGATGTCTACGGACCCTTCCTGCGCAAGGCGGTCCACCATCGCTACTTCACCGTCACCTGCGCCGTCGCCCTGCTGGCGATGGTACTGGCGATCCCCGTGAGCGGCCATATGGGATTCATCGACATGCCCAAGGTCGAAGCGGACCAAGCCGACACCACAGTAACCCTGCCGGTGGGCACTCCCATGGCGCGGGTGGAGGCAGTGCGCGATCGCCTGCTCGCTGCCCTGGACAAGGTGATCGCCGAAAACGGCGGCGAACAGCTCAGCAAGGGCGTATTCACCATGGTGGACGAGAATCAGATCTCCGTCCGCGCCTATCTGCAACCGCCGGGACAACGGCCGATCAGTACCGCCGAGGTTGCGAAATTATGGCGCAAAGAGGTGGGCACCATCCCCGGCACCGAATCGAGCCGCTATGAGTCGGATCGCGGCGGCCCCGGCAGCGGCGCCTCCATCAGCGTCGAGTTGAGCCATAACGATGTCGCCATGCTGGAACGGGCCGCCAGCGCCCTGGCGGAACGTTTGGCCCAGTTCAGCAACACCAAGGATATCGACGACGGTTACACCCCGGGCAAGAAACAGTTCGACTTCCGTCTCACCGCCGAGGCGCGCAGCCTGGGGCTCACCTCCAACGAGATCGGCAGCCAGATCCGCTCCGCCTTCTACGGCGCCGAGGCGTTGCGTCAGCAACGGGGCAACGACGAGGTCAAGGTGCTGGTGCGGTTGCCGGAGGAGGAACGTCAACGGATCTATGACCTGGAACAGATGCTGATTCACACCCCCGCCGGCGGCTACGTCCCGCTGGCGCAGGTAGTGGAGTTCCAGCCGGGTCGCGCCTTCACTGTGATTAACCGCCGCAACAGCCGCCGCACCGTCACCGTAACCGCCGATGTGGAACCCATCGGTGAGACCCCCCGGGTACTGGCGGCGGTAAAGAGCGAGGTGTTACCGCAGCTGCTGCGGGACTATCCGGGCCTCAGCTACAGCTTCGAGGGACGTCAGGCCAACATGCGCGAAGCCCGCGACAGTTTCATTGTTTCCATCAGCGGCGCCTTGATCGTGGTCTTCGCCCTCCTGGCGATTCCGTTCCGCAGCTACGTGCAGCCCCTGATCGTCATGAGCGCCATCCCCTTCGGGGCGGTGGGCGCCATCCTCGGACATCTGCTGATGGGTTACAACCTGAGTCTGATCAGCGTCATGGGTATGATCGCCCTGGGCGGCGTGGTGGTGAACGACGCCCTGGTGATGATCGACTATGCCAACGCCCGCCGCGCGGAAGGGATGTCCGCCTTCGACGCCATGGTCGCCGCCGGCGTGCGCCGTTTCCGTCCCATCCTGCTCACCACGGTCACCACCTTCGGCGGTCTGGCGCCCATGATCTTCGAGACCTCGCGTCAGGCCCGTTTCATGATCCCCATGGCCATCTCCCTCGGCTACGGCATCGTGTTCGCCACCGCCATCACCCTGGTGCTGGTACCGAGCCTCTATGTGATTACCAACGATGTGGTGGAACGGTTTCGCGGCATCCGTTCCGAAAACCCATAATCTACAGGGATTATAGCGAGGCGCCCTGCGCGCCATAGATCACAAATTCATGCGGAACTCCCGGGGAATCCTCCTGCCTTACTCTCCATGAAACCGGGTTTTCCGGCGACACAGGAGCACTCCGCATGAATATGGATACCGAACTGCAACGACAAACCTCTGAAATTTCCACAACCGCAATACCGAATAACAATATCAATCTCGGCAATTACAAACTGGCCATGGCGATGGCCTTCTCCGGCATCTTCCATGCGCTCGCCCTGATTCTGGTGGCGGTCACCCTGTACCAATTTCTAAATACCGTGCTGCAACCCGAGGGAGAAGTCATCAACGCGGCAATCAAATCCATCAACACCCTGGTCATCTCGCTTGCGATGTTTGAACTGGGCGTCGGTGTCAGCAAAGAGTATGTCCCCGCCCACGGCGAGGGAAATATCTTTTTCAATATCCGCCGCACCATCACCCGTTTTGTCGGTACGGTCTGTATCGCGCTGGTGCTGGAAGCTCTGATCATGATTATCAAATACAGCCAGTTGGACCTGGCCGGGAATCTCTACTACCCGGTGGGGATCCTGATCGGCGGGAGTGTGTTGTTGGCGTCGTTGGGGTTGTTTTTGTGGCTGACGCAGGGACACACCGAATAAGATCAATTACCTGGAAAAATTTCCTCGCGCAAAGACGCCAAGCACGCCAAGGGATTAATGCCTCACTTTGATGCGGTTTTGCTTTCTTGGCGCTCTTTGCGCCTTGGCGAGAGCTGATAGCTCTTACGCCAACACGCCATGCTCCTGCAGGGCGCGGATGCGGTCCCGGATACGGGCCGCCTCTTCGAACTCCAGGTCGCGGGCGTGCTGATACATCAGTTTCTCCAGCTCCTTGAGCTTCTTCGCCATCTGTTGCGGCGTGAGATCCGCATACTCCGCCTGCTCTTCCGCCACCTTGGCATAGGCGCGGGCGCTGACCGGGGCGCCGGGACGCGCCCCCTCCATGATGTCTGACACCGCCTTGCGGATGGACTGGGGGGTAATGTCATGCTCCCGGTTGAAGGCGATCTGCTTTTCCCGCCGCCGTTCGGTCTCGTCCAGGGCCCGTTGCATAGAGCCGGTGACCTTGTCTGCGTACAGGATCGCCCGGCCGTTGAGGTTGCGGGCGGCGCGGCCGATGGTCTGGATCAGGGAGCCCTCGGAACGCAGAAATCCCTCCTTGTCCGCATCCAGGATCGCCACCAGCGCCACCTCCGGCATATCCAGCCCCTCCCGCAACAGGTTGATGCCCACCAGTACGTCGAACTCGCCCAGGCGCAGGTCGCGAATGATCTCCACCCGTTCCACGGTGTCGATGTCGGAGTGGAGATAGCGCACCCGCACGTCGTGTTCCTGGAGGTAGTCTGTGAGATCCTCCGCCATGCGCTTGGTGAGGGTGGTGACCAGCACCCGATCCCCCGCCGCCACGCAACGGTGGATCTCGGAGAGCAGATCGTCCACCTGGCTGGTGGCCGGCCGCACCTCTACTGGCGGATCCACCAGTCCGGTAGGCCGCACCACCTGCTCCACCACCGCGCCGGAGCGCTGCAGTTCGTACTCTCGCGGGGTGGCCGAGACATAGATGGTCTGGGGGGCACGCGCCTCGAACTCATCGAACCGCATGGGGCGGTTGTCCAGTGCGGAGGGAAGCCGGAAACCGTACTCCACCAGGGTCTCCTTGCGGGAGCGGTCGCCACGGTACATCCCGCCGAGCTGAGGGATGGTGACGTGGCTCTCGTCCACCACCAGCAGTGCCTCCTCCGGCAGGTAGTCGAACAGGGTGGGTGGCGGCTCCCCCGCCTGACGGCCGGAAAGATAGCGCGAGTAGTTCTCGATCCCGGAGCAGTAACCCAGCTCCTGCATCATCTCGAGATCGAAGCGGGTGCGCTGCTCCAACCGCTGCGCCTCCACCAGCTTGTCGGCCGCCCGCAGCTGCTCCAGGCGCTCCTTCAGCTCTTCCTTGATCTTCTCCACCGTCGCCAACAGGGTCTCACGGGGGGTCACGTAGTGAGACTTGGGATAGATGGTGAAACGCGGCACCCGGCGCAGCACCTCGCCGGTGAGCGGATCGAACAGCGAGATCCCCTCGATCTCATCGTCGAACAGCTCCACCCGCACCGCCTCCCGCTCCGACTCCGCCGGAAAGATGTCGATCACCTCGCCCCGCACCCGGTAGCTGGCCCGGTGCAGTTCCACCTCGTTGCGGGTGTACTGCAACTCCGCCAGCCGCCGCAGGATGGTGCGCTGATCGGCGCGATCCCCCCGCACCAGATGCAATACCATGCTGAGATAGGCCCGTGGATCGCCCAGACCGTAGATGCAGGAGACGGTGGCCACGATGATGGTATCCGGCCGCTCCAGCAGCGCCTTGGTGGCGGAGAGCCGCATCTGTTCGATGTGCTCGTTGATGGAGGCGTCTTTCTCGATAAAGGTGTCGGAGGAAGGAACGTAGGCCTCCGGCTGATAGTAGTCGTAGTAAGAGACGAAATACTCCACTGCGTTGTGGGGGAAAAACTCCCGCATCTCACCGTAGAGCTGTGCCGCCAGGGTCTTGTTGTGGGCCAGGATCAGGGTGGGACGCTGCAGTTGCTGGATCACGTTGGCGATGGTGAAGGTCTTGCCGGAACCGGTCACGCCCAGCAGGGTCATACCCGCCTCGCCGTCGTGCAAACCGGCCAACAGCCGTTCGATCGCCTCCGGCTGATCGCCGGCCGGCCGAAAATCCGAGACCAATTGAAAATCTTTTGTCATTGGGGATTCAGCTGATGGAGCGGATTGGCTATGATTACGGACGGCCGGTCGATGACCGAAAACGGAGATCACCTCCGACCATCCATGCTCGATTCACTTCACATTGTAACCCTGGACACCACAGATGAGTATTAAGCTTTCCGCACGCGTACAGGCCGTCAAACCCTCCCCCACCCTGGCCGTTACGGCCCGCGCCGCTGAGATGCGGGCCGCAGGCAAAGATGTCATTGGACTGGGCGCCGGCGAACCCGATTTCGATACCCCGGAACACATCAAGGAGGCGGCCATCAAGGCGATCCGGGACGGTTTCACCAAATACACCCCGGTGGACGGAACCGCGAGCTTGAAACAGGCGGTGATCGAAAAGTTCCGACGCGAAAACGGGCTGGAGTACGCCCCGGATCAGATCCTGGTCTCCTGCGGCGGCAAGCAGAGCTTCTACAACCTGGCCCAGGCGATCCTGGATCCGGGCGACGAGGTGGTGATCCCGGCGCCCTACTGGGTCTCCTACCCGGATATGTCGCTGTTGGCGGGCGGCATCCCGGTGTTTGTCCAGGCCGGCGCCGACCAGCAGTTCAAGATCACCCCCAACCAGCTGAAGGCGGCGCTCACCGACAAGACCCGGCTGGTGGTCATCAACAGCCCCTCCAACCCCACCGGCATGGCCTATAGCCAGGAAGAGCTGCGGGCGCTGGGTGAGGTGTTGCTGGAGCACCCAAAGATCGTGATCGCCACCGACGATATGTACGAACACATCCGCTGGTCGGATGAGCCGTTCGTCAACATCCTGAACGCCTGCCCCGAACTGGAAACCCGCTGTCTGGTGCTGAACGGCGTCTCCAAGGCCTACTCCATGACCGGCTGGCGTATCGGTTACGCCGGCGGTCCCGCCAACATCATCAAGGCGATGAAGAAGATCCAGTCCCAAAGCACCTCCAACCCCACCTCCATCTCCCAGGTGGCGGCGCAGGCGGCGCTGGAGGGTCCGCAGGAGTGCATCGGCGAGATGCTGGTCCATTTCAAACAGCGCCACGACTATGTGGTGGAGCGGCTGAATCGCATCCCCGGCATCTCCTGCCTGCCCACGGACGGTACCTTCTACGTTTTCCCGGACGTGCGCGTGGCGATGGAGGGGGTCGACGGCATCCACACCGACGTGGAACTGGCGGAATATCTGATCGAACAGGCCGGCGTCGCCCTGGTGCCTGGCTCCGCCTTCGGGCTGCCCGGTTGCGTTCGCATCTCCATCGCCACCAGCATGGAGAAGCTGACCGCGGCCCTGGACCGCCTGGAAAAGGTGTTCGGCGGTTGACCCTTTAAACATCATCCGATTCCTACAACCGAAACGGGGAATGCCTACAAATACGGCATTCCCCGTTTTTTTTGCCCGCGCTAAACTGCGGTCCGTACCTGGAATCGAACCGTTCGAAATAAAGCAAGGGAGTGCTTTATGGAGATCCTCGCCTCGCCAGCGACCCGGCACGCCGGGTTCACGCTGGTGGAAGCCGTCATTTGCCTCGCCGTGTTGACCCTGTTGCTGACGCTGGGTGTTCCGGCCTTTCGGGAACTGATCATCCGCAACAGTATGGCCGCCGCCCGCAATATGGTGGTGAGCCAACTCCATCTGGCCCGTAGCGAGGCGCTGAAACGCCGTTGCAAGACCATTCTTTGTCCCAGCGCCGACGGCCACAGTTGCCTCTCCGCCTATGAATGGCAATCCGGGATTCTGGTGTTCACTGATGTGAACGGCAATAAGAAATTGGATGATGGAGAACCGTTGCTGCGATATCAGCAGTTCGACGATGCGAATATCCGGATCATCACCTCCAGCGGGCGCCGCCGCATCGCATACCGTCCCGACGGCATGGCCTTCGGTTATAACGCCACCTTCACCTTCTGCGATACCCGACAACAACTGCCGCCGCAAGGGATTCTGGTGTCCACCAGCGGCCGGCCGCGCCTTTCCGACAAGAAATCGGACGGTACCCCGTTGACCTGCGAGTAGATCTCCAGACCTGCCTTCAGAATCAGAGATTTTTTCGGTCAAGCCGGAGCCTTCCGAAGAACATATTTGAGATAGGTTTTGGCTGCTATTGACCTGGTCTGGGAGGATGCTTAATATACCCGGCTCCATTCCCCGGTAGCTCAGTCGGTAGAGCAAGCGGCTGTTAACCGCTGGGTCGGCAGTTCGAGCCTGTCCCGGGGAGCCATAGGAAAATCAAGGGCTTGGCCGTCTTTCGGCCGAGCCTTTTTTTTGCCGCCATGCGGGAGCGGTCAGGGTATTGCAGGAGCCCGCCCCTGCGAGGGCGATTTCCGGGATTCAATCACCAAAGCCCGAGATTCCGGAGCTCCGCCTGCAACGACTCCTGCTCCGCCTGCACCACCGCCCGCCAGTTTTCATAACCGGGACCGCCCTCCAGTATCCGCTCCGCCAGTTCCGTCGGATCATGTTCCATATCCAGATTCGGCAGCTCCGTACCGCATATCTGGCAACCCACCCCTGCCTGCCACCCGGCCAGATGCACATATCCCGCACGCAACATCTCCCGCATCTGTTGGTCGTCGGTCGTCCGCAGGCCGACAATGATCGCCGCTTTGATCCGCTCCTTCGGATACGGCAGTTCGCTGATATCCATCAGGCCTACCTGCGCCATCGCCCGCTGTTGCAGCACTCGCCCATAGGCATGCAGGATCTCCTCCGTTTCCCGATCCATCGTCCGGCGTCCGGAAAATACCCTCTTCAACCACCCTATCATTTTATTTATCTCCTCCTCTCAACCAATCGACTCATCTATTGTTGGAAGTATACCCTGCCCGCTACAGACCGCTGCGAATGAGCCCGGTCGATTGCTATACTTGAGAGCGGGATTCACCCCCCCTCGCTCGAAGGAGAACGGTTATGCGCGGTCACCCAACCTCCCTCTTTCTGCTGGCCCTCCTCCTCTTCTCAGAACCTTCCATTTCCGCATCCCAAAGCAAACAGGTGCGGATGATGGACGGCATCTGGGGCTTTTCGGTGCAAATGACCTGCAGCGTCGATCCGCAGGGCCATGCATCGGTTTCAGTCTCCGGATTCAAACCCACCCACCCCGGTGCCTGGATCTCGATGAACGTCTCCACGGTATCGCGGGCCAAACTGTTCTCCGACCGGATCACCGTGCTGGCGGAGATCCACACCGTGGGCCGCTCCCGCGGCTTCCATTCGTCGGTCTCCGACTTCGGCAGCGGTTCCGGTTATACCTGGACCGAACCGGCAGAGAGCGACACCGCCTTGAAGCAGACGGACTACTGCATATTCGATTTCGACAAGTATCCGGAATTGGCGGGAGTCCAATCCCTGACGGTGACCGACTCGCAGGAAACCGCCATGAACGTACCTGCAGCGCCTTCTTCGGGATCGGCCCAGGACGATGAGGAGTTCCCGCATCGTACCTACCTCAAGTCATACACCGGTTTTGTGCAGTTCAAACGGGGAAACGGCGACTGGGTCGATGCCTCGTCCGGAATGGAGCTCCAGATCGGTGACCGTATTCGAACCCTGCGCAACGGCAGGGCCGAGGTCATCCTGGCCGGCACCGCCGTCATCAAGGTGAAGCCGGACAGCGAGTTCGTGATCCCGGCGGACAAGGCCAATTCGGACCAAAAGGTCGGTTTTATCAAAATGGTGAAGGGGTTTCTCTGGGCTCGGGCCAAGAAGGAGGATGACTCGCTGAAGGTAGCGACACCCAATGCCATCTGCGGAGTGCGGGGTACGGAATTCGAGATCTCCTATCGCGACAACCGGAGTTGCCTGCAGGTGTCCGAAGGAACGGTCTGGTTCTCCCCCACGGGCGGCGGCAACACCTCCACTCTGACGGCAGGTCAGACCGCCTGTATCCCCCCGGATACTGCCGGCGGCGGTTCCGGCGCGCCGTCACCCAGCACTCCCGCCTTCCAGATCTCCGGCAGTTGGAAAACCAGCTCCGGCACCATGACCCTGCACCAGAGCGGCAATCAGGTTACCGGCGAATACAGCCATGACAACGGCCGGATCGAGGGAGTGCTGGAGGGACGAATCCTCAAGGGGAGGTGGTCCGAGTCCCCCTCTTACGCCCCGCCCAAAGATGCGGGAGCGCTGGAGTTTGAATTCTCAGAAGACGGCAACTCTTTCAAGGGAGGCTGGCGCTACGGCTTCGAACGGGGCCGTTGGAACGGCGGCTGGAGCGGCACCCGAAGCCGATAACAACCCGGGCGGCGGGCGCGGGAGGGATTTTACTTCCGGGGCAGGTCCGGTTTTCAATCTGGTAAAAATTCCATGGTTTATCTATAATTAGCGACGTTCAAGGAGCAACAATTAAGGGACTAGCCATGCGAATTATCATCCCCCGTCTTCCTGCCCTCACCACCACCGGTGATCTGCGCAATTTTGCGTCAAACCTGCTCGCCAAAAAACGGCGCCTTCCTTTCACCAGTCCTCCCGAGATCGCAAAGTGCGGCATCATCGCCATCGTCGATCAACAGGGGGTGCCGGAATACCATGGATTGCTTTCCATCGAGCCGGAGAAGGCGGGTGAGTGGTTCATTTCCAACATCAAGGGCAACCGGTTGCGCGAAAAACTGGTACTGGCCCGTCCCTTCGTGGAGCGCTCGAAGAGCGGCCGAAAACTCCGGCCGGAACAGGAACGCCGACGCCCGAACCTGACCGTCAAGGTCCGTCAGGAACGAAAAATAAAGCTGGAAGGGTTACCGCAGTTTGCGCAGGAACACGGAAACCGGTAAGAGCGATCACTCCGCCACCGGAGCCCGGAGTTATTTTTTCTCCCCCAAGATTTTCCAGGTAACCGCCCATGGCGTATTCAGCCAACGCCAGAGGTGCCGGAAAAATCCCATCCGTTTCACGCCCGTGGCGGGCGGCTCCTCCTGTACATCACATTGGTCCGGCGTTTCGGCAGACTCGTGTTCCGAAACGGGCCGGGGTCGTTCTCCTGTCTCGATCCGTTCGAACGAAAAGTGAAGGTCCTCCAATCGGCCTCCCGCGGTGATGACCTGGAGGTCTTTCTCCAACCCCTGCAATACGCCCCGTAGCACCGATTTCATCTGCTCCGGATATTGCTCGCCGCCCAACATGCGTCGAATATCCGCATGGATCCCGGAGATCTGACGCTTTACCAACTCCCGCTGGCGCCGTTCCCTCATCTCCAACCTGACCAGCTGTTCCCGAATCCGGCTCAACGGCACCGGAAGGGTTGCACCGGGGGTATCGACGCCGCGCCGATGCAGCAACACCTTGAGTGACACCGCGGTCTTGGCGCGTCGCTGGAACTCCCGTATCAACACCTGAACCCGCTCTGACAACAGTGTCTGGTCGGTGCGCTGATCTTCCAGATCCAAGCAATCGGGATCGGCATTTGCAAACTGCAGGATCTCGGACAAACCCTGGCGGGTGATATCTTCCAGTCTCATCAGATATCGTTTGATACTGTCCGTGGGTTGGCGCTCGGTCTTGATGCTCAGTGCCCGATAGAAAGTCAGCATCTCTCTGGGAAGATTCGTAGACGACTCGCCCAGAACCACCATCGCTTCCAGCGCTTCGCGCATCTTTTCGATGGCCCTGGTGATACCGACCACCTGCCTGAGAAGTCCCTGCTTCTCATTCAGGATATCGATAAAGTTTAAGGAGTGCGGAACATCCCCGGTATTGAGACTCACTGACGCCACCTTCGTTCTTTTCTGACCAACTACATCGGCAGCGCACCGGGCAATCTTTACCCGGTGCATGAAACGAAGGATATGGATTAGCCATCAAATCGTGAATTCCGGGAACGAATTCACACCCGCCATTCCTATTCCCGGAAAGATCTCAGCGAGCGGCAAGTCCCGGTTGCAGGTCGGCTTGAATATCCTCGAGATTTTCCAGTCCGACCGAGATCCGCACCAGGCCGTCGCCGATACCCGCCTCGACTTTCTCCTCCGGAGAGAGTCGGCCATGGGTGGTGGTGGCCGGATGAGTGATGGTGGTCTTGGTATCCCCGAGGTTGGCGGTGATGGAGAGCATTGAGGTGGCATCGATCAGGCGCCAGGCCGCCGCTTGCCCGCCCTTCAGTTCAAACGAAAGGATACCGCCCGCCATACGTTGCTGTTGTTGCGCTAACGCATATTGCGGATGGGATTCCAACCCGGGATAGTGCACTTGCGCCACCGCCGGCTGTTCCGCCAGCCAGGCCGCCAGGGCCGCGGCATTTTCGGAGTGCGCCCGCATGCGGAGATCGAGGGTCTCCAGTCCCTTCAGAAAAACCCAGGCATTGAACGGACTCATGGTGGGACCTGCGGTGCGCAATACCCCGAACACCTCCTCTCCCACCCGCTTGGCATCGCCCACCACCGCACCGCCCAGACAGCGCCCCTGCCCGTCCAGGTACTTGGTGGCGGAGTGAATCACGATATCGGCGCCCAGATCCAGCGGCCGTTGCAGGGCCGGGGTACAAAAACAGTTGTCGACCGCCAGCAGGCAATCGCGCGCCTTGGCCAGTTCGGCAAGCGCCCGGATATCCGCCAACTCGGTCAGCGGATTGGAAGGGGTTTCCAGAAACAGTAATCGCGTTTGCGGCCGGATGGCCGCCTCCCAAGCCGCCAGGTCGGACAGCGGCACGAAGCTGGTCTCGATCCCGAACCGGGAGAGATATTTGGTGAACAGTATGGTGGTTGTACCGAACACGCTGCGCGAAGAGACGATGTGATCGCCCGCCTGCAACAACCCCATGCAGGTGGCGAGAATCGCCGCCATGCCGGAAGCGGTGGCGACACAGCTCTCGCCCCCCTCCAGCGCGGCCAACCGCTGCTCGAAGGTACGCACAGTGGGATTGGTGAAACGGCCGTAGATATTCCCCGGCTGTTCCCCGGAAAAACGGGCCGCCGCCTCTGCCGCGCTACCGAAAACAAAACTGGAGGTGGTAAAGATGGGTTCCGAGTTTTCCCCTTCCGGGGTGCGAATCTGACCTTCCCGCACCGCCCGGGTGGCCAATCCCCACTCTTTTCGCCTGTTCGTCATGATTACGCCTCCAGCCGGCGAAAGGGCGGATCACCGACGTTCATTGATTATTATGCAGCTCCAGGATACCGCTGGCCGCCGCCTCACGATTCTGCTTGGCGCTGTCCGAACGGATCAGCTCAAGCTGTCCCAGGTAATGTTCGCTGACATCCCCGGTAATATACTCGCCATTAAAGACCGAGGTATCGAACCGGTCCACCATCGCCTTTCCTTTTTTCTGTACCGCGTGGATCAGGTCATCCAGATCCTGATAGATCAGCCGGTCGGCGCCGATGATCTCCCGCACCTCTTCCACGCTTCTTCCGTGCGCCACCAGTTCACTGGCAGCCGGCATGTCGATACCGTAGACATTGGGGTAACGAACCGGCGGTGCGGCGGAGGCGAAGTAGACCTTGCGGGCACCGGCATCGCGCGCCATCTGCACGATCTGTTGGGAAGTGGTGCCGCGCACGATGGAGTCGTCCACCAACAAAACGTTCTTGTCTTCGAATTCCGACTGAATGGCGTTCAGTTTCTGCCGTACCGATTTCTTGCGCACCTTCTGGCCCGGCATGATGAAGGTCCGGCCGATATAGCGGTTCTTAATGAACCCTTCCGCATACTTGATGCCGAGCACATTGGCCAGCGACAGGGCGGCGGTACGGCTGGTATCGGGGATCGGGATTACCACATCGATGTCGTGATCGGACCACTCCCGTTGGATCTTATGCGCCAAGGTCACCCCCATACGGGAGCGCGCCTTGTGTACGAAGATATCGTCGATGATGGAGTCTGGACGCGCGAAATAGACGAATTCGAAAATGCAGGGAGAGTGCACCGGATTGGCCGCACACTGAAAAGTATGGAGCTTTCCTTCCCGATCGATGAAAACCGCTTCGCCGGGCTTCAGATCCCGAATCAGTTTGAATCCCAATACATCCAGCGCCACGCTCTCCGAGGCGATCATATACTCGGTCCCATCCGCACCCTCCCGGCTGCCGAATACGATGGGACGGATACCGTGCGGATCGCGAAATCCGAGGATCCCGTAGCCGGTGATCATGGCCACCGCCGCATACGCCCCGCGGCAGCGATGATGCACCCCCGCCACCGCCTGAAACACATCCCGCGGCTCGATCCGCAACTTGTCCAGCCGCTGCAGTTCGTGCGCCAGAACGTTGAGCAGAATCTCGGAGTCGGAACTGGTATTGATGTGGCGCCGATCCTCCCGGTAAAGATCCTCTTTCAGCTCGTCGGCATTGGTGAGATTGCCGTTGTGGGCCAGGGTGATGCCGTAGGGAGAGTTGACGTAGAAGGGCTGAGCCTCGGCGGAAGAGGAGCAGCCTGCGGTCGGATAGCGCACGTGGCCGATACCCATGTTGCCCTTCAGGTCGATCATGTGCCGGGTGCGGAATACGTCACGCGCAAGTCCGTTATCCTTGCGCAGATAGAGTTTACTTTCCTCGGAGGTGACGATGCCGGCCGCATCCTGACCCCGGTGTTGCAATACCAGCAGCGCATCATAAAGCTGCTGATTTACCGGTCCACGCCCGAAAATTCCGACAATTCCGCACATACCGCGTTCTCTCCGGGGGTTATCTCTCAGTCAGCGACAGCCAGGTTGCACATTCATACGAAATTGAACTTATCCGCAATGTCGGGCGGCAGCAAATCCCGGAGCCAGATCGCCAACTCCTGGAAATAGCCGATCAGGTGCGACTCCTGCCACCAGGCGTCATTGGGGAAGGGGGTCAAGCCCGCCAGCAGTACCATAATCGCTACCAACACCGCCCCGCGCGCCACTCCGAACAGCACCCCGATCACCCGGTCGGTCCCGCTGAGACCGGTCTTCTGCACCAGCTGTCCGATCAGAAAATTGACCAGCGCCCCCAGGATCAGGGCGACCAAAAACAGGATCCCGAAAGCCGCCCCCAGGCGGAGAGACTGCACCTCGATCATGTCCAGGTGCACCGCGAGATCGCGGAAGAACATCCAGCTGATCCAGAAGGCCAGGATCCAGGCCGCCAGCGAGAAGGCCTCCCGGATAAAACCGCGGATCAGGCTGATGATCGCGGAGAGGGCGATAATGCCGATAATGAAAAAGTCTACCCAGGTCATCGTCAGATCAGACGGTCACCGCCGCTCGACTCCTCTCGGGAAAAAACGAATTTTAGCAGAGCCTGCGGCCTGGAAGAAGAAATCAGGGATAACTCCTCAGCTTGCCCTGCAATTTCCACTGTTTCATCGCCGGCTCCAGGTTGGACAGCATCTGCTCCGCCCGCTTGTGGTCGATCTCCGGACCGACCAGCACCCGAAACAGCTGCTTGCCGCTGATTTCAGTGGGTTCCACGAAGGCGGGAAACTTCTTTGCCTGCAGGTCCTTCGCCACGCGATCGGCGTTCTCCCGACTGGAAAAGCTGCCGAGCTGCACCACCCAGGCGGAAAGGCCGACCCGCAGATCGGCGGTAGGCTGGACCTCCTCTTCGGCCTTCGGGGCGGACGGTTCCGCCGGCGGTTCGTTCCGGTCGATGGTCCCCAAGGGGGCCGTTTCCGGTGCGGGCGGGGGTTCGGCCGCAGCCGGCGCAGGCTCCTCCAGCGGCAGGACCCGGGACGAGAAGTCCCCTTCCGGCGGTGGCGGGATGTTGGTCTCATCAATGGTAGTGGAAACAACCGGTCCCTTTTCCAGGAGCATGGGAACGAAGATCACCACCAGAGAGACCAGAACCGTCGCGCCGATCAGCCGTTTTTTCAGGCCTTCATCCACCGGATATATTCCTTTCGAAAAACAAATTTCATTATATCAGGACAATCCCTCCGCCGCGTCGTTCCCCATCCGATCCGCCCGCTGTCGCCTCATCCCGGTTTCCCCTCCGAAACCGTCCCGGACCGGAGCAACTCCTGTCCGATACCGGCCACGGTCAGGAAGGAACCGAACACCACCACCCGGTCGTCCGGACCGGCGTCGCTGCGCGCCTGTTGCAGGGCATCCGCCGACGACGGAATCGCGCTGATCTGTTGCGCCCCCACCCCTGCCTGTAGCAACAACTGCCGCAGCTGTTCCAGCGGGGTGGCCCGCTCGTCCTTCAGCGGAACCAGATACCAGTGGTCGATCTCCCCCTGCACCGCCTGGACGATTCCCGGGATATCCTTGTCCCGCAGTGCGGAAAAGAGCGCCAGGGTGCGGCCGCTACAGGGCCGGGCCGCCAGATTTTGCGCCAGGCCTTGCGCCGCCTGGGGGTTGTGCGCCACGTCCAGCACCAGGGTCGGCCGACCGGGCAGCACCTGGAACCGGCCGTCGATTCGGGCCGTACGCAGCCCGGCGGCAACCGCCCCGGCGGTCACCGGCAGTTTCTCCCGCAACGACTCCAGCACCGCCAATACCGCGGCGGCGTTCGCAAGCTGAAAACCGCCGGTCAACCGCGGCAACGGCAACCCTTTCCGACGTTCCTGCCGCCCCCACCACTCCCAGGACTCCTCATCGGAGCGGAAACCGTAGTCGCGGCCCGCCACCACCGTATCCGCCGCCAACTCCTGCGCCAATTGCAGCAGCGTCTCCGGCGGATCGGCATCGGCAACCACCGCCGGCCGGCCCGGCCGCATGATCCCTCCCTTTTCCACCGCAACCCGGTCCCGCGTATCCCCCAGCCATTCGCCGTGATCGAGGGCGATCGACGTGATCAATGCGGCGTCGGGATCGATGATGTTGACCGCGTCCAGGCGGCCGCCCAATCCCACCTCCAACACCGCCACCTCCAGGTTCGCCTCGGAGAAGATCTTGAGCGCCGCCAGCGTCCCGAATTCGAAATAGGTCAGGGAGATGCCGTGCCGCGCCTCCTCCACCTGTTGGAAGGCGCGGCAGATGTCCTGGTCCGTCGCCTCCCGCCCGGCCACCCGGATGCGTTCGTTGTAACGCAGCAGATGGGGTGAGGTATAACACCCCACCCGGTAACCGGCCGCCCCCAGGATCGCGTCCAGAAAGGCCACCGAAGAACCCTTGCCGTTGGTACCCGCTACGGAGATCACCCGGCACGGAAACGGTCCGGGATGGAGCCGCCGCCACACCTCCGCCACCCGTTCCAGCCCCAGGTCGATCGCCTTCGGATGGAAGCGCTGCTGCCAGTCGAGCCATTCCTGGAGGGTGTCAAAGTGCACGGGGTAAAAGCCGATTGCGGAGGTTGCGAAAAGATACCAGCGGAAAGGGGAATCGTAGACGGTATACGGTAGACGGCATACGGGTTTGGCTTTTCCCTGTCTCCCGTCTGCTGTCTCCCGTCTACTGCTTTCCCTAAGGCCTCGGCTGATGGGTGAAGATACTCAGCAGATTGGCGATCTGGTCGCGCATGTCGCGGCGGTCGACGATCATGTCGACGGCTCCGTGCTCCAGCAGGAATTCGCTGCGCTGGAACCCCTCCGGCAGGGTCTCCCGTACCGTCTGCTCGATCACCCGCGGACCGGCGAACCCGATCAGGGCGTTGGGTTCGGCCACGTTCACATCCCCCAGCATGGCGAGACTGGCGGACACCCCGCCCATGGTGGGATCGGTCAGTACCGAGATAAAGGGCAGGCCGCGCTTGCGCATGCGCCCCAGGGCGGCGCTGGTCTTGGCCATCTGCATCAGCGAGAACAGCGACTCCTGCATCCGGGCGCCGCCGCTGGCGGAGAAACAGATCATCGGCAGACCCTGTTCCAGGGCGACCTCCACCCCGCGCACGAACCGTTCGCCCACCACCGAACCCATGGAACCGCCCATAAACCGGAACTCGAACGCCGCCGCCACCAGTTCCAGTCCTTTGAGCCGCCCGCGCATCACCACCAGCGCATCCTTCTCACTGGTCTGTTTCTGGGCCTGGGCAATCCGTTCCTTATAGCGCTTGCTGTCCTTGAACTTGAGCGGATCGGTGGGACTGAGGTTTTCGCCGATCTCCTGCCACTCTCCGGGATCGAGAAAGGTCTCCAGGCGACGACGGGCGCCCTGACGATCGTGATGACCGCACTTGGGGCAGACATCCAGATTCCGCTCCATCTCAGCCCGATAGAGGATGGCGCCGCAGCCGGGGCACTTATTCCACAACCCCTCCGGAACGCCGCGTTTGGCGCCACCGTCGGTGCGGATGCGGCTGGGCATCAGTTTCTCGAACCAGCTCATAGGGTCATCCCCGTCAAATCGTATCGATGGCCTGGCGCAGCGACGCCAGAAAACCACCCACCTCCGCCCCGATGGCATCGGGACGGCTCGCCAGCTTCTCCATGCGGGTTACGATGGCGCTGCCGACGATCACGGCATCGCTCACCCGGGCCACCGCCCGCGCGGAACCTTCGTCCTTGATGCCGAAACCCACACCTACCGGCAGTTCGGTCACTTTACGGATGGCCGCCACCTTCTCCGACACCTCGTCGATGGCCAAGTTGCCGGCGCCGGTAATACCCTTCACCGACACATAGTATACAAACCCGCTGGCCGCATTGCAGATCCGGCGAATCCGCTCCTCGGTGCTGGTGGGGGCCAACAG